>JAMPCE010000029.1 GCA_023666335.1 bacterium | reverse complement strand
GCCAATATACTTCGCCACCCGGTACGCAAAGGTGCGGATCGTGCGCTGTCCCCTGTCCTCCCCCGCGACATAGGATTTTTCCAAATCGCGGAAATCCGATGATAAATTATCGGAAAGCCCCAAAACGCCGGATTTCTTATTGAGCACCGTCATGATCTCGTCGATGGACTTCTCTTCTTTATGCGCCAGAAACTCGATGATCGCCGGATCGATATCGCCGGATCGGGTGCCCATGATCAACCCTTCCAGCGGCGTAAGACCCATAGACGTATCGACACACTTACCGTTCTCCACCGCAGAAATGCTCGCCCCGTTGCCCAGATGGCAGACGATGATCTTCATATTCTCATAGTCTCTGACAAGAAGCTCGGCTGCCCGCTTCGACACATAAGAATGGCTGGTGCCGTGGAAGCCGTAGCGCCTCACCTGATATTTTTCATAATATTCATAGGGCAGACCGTACAGATACGCCTCTTTCGGCATAGTCTGATGGAACGCCGTATCAAACACACCCACCATCGGCGTGGAGGACATCAGTTTTTTGCAGGCGTCGATGCCGATGAGGTTCGCCGGATTGTGCAGCGGCGCCAGATCGTTACAGGCTTTGATCGCCTCGATCACCTCGTCGGTAATGAGGGTGGAGGAGGCAAATTTTTCGCCGCCGTGCACGATGCGGTGTCCGACCGCGCCAATCTCGCTTAAGGATTTCACCACGCCTGTCTTTTCATTCATCAGCGCGTCCAGTACCAGCTCGATCGCTTTGGTGTGATCGGGCATGGGTGTTACGGTCTCCTCCTTTTCGCCGCCTGCGGGCTGGTAGACAAGCTGGCTGCCGTCGATGCCGATGCGCTCGCATAAGCCTTTCGCGATCTGTTTCTCCGTCTCGGAGTCGATGAGCTGGAATTTAAGAGAAGAACTTCCGCAGTTGATAACCAATATATTCATGTTATGTTAACCATCCTTTCTATTTTCTGTATTGATAAGCTGACACGCTCCTCGAGAACTTCGTTCTCTCGGTCGTGTTGCAACACGCCATGCTCAGATGAAAAGTCCCGTGCGCATGTAAACATGCTCCGTGCCTTTTCCCTTCGCGCGCCGTGTCAGCTTATCACGCAAGTTGAGCCTGAACCGCCGTTAACGCCACCACACCCACGATATCCTGCCATGAGCAGCCGCGGGAGAGGTCGTTTACGGGTTTCGCGATGCCCTGTAACATGGGACCGTAGGCTTCCGCCTTGCCGAGTCTCTGCACCAGCTTATAGCCGATATTGCCGCAGTCAAGGTTCGGGAAGATCAGGACGTTTGCCTTGCCCGCCACCTCGCTTCCGGGCGCCTTGGACTTCGCTACTTGAGGCACCAGCGCTGCGTCCGACTGCAATTCCCCGTCGATCGTCAGGTGCGGATACTGTTCGTGGGCAATCCGGGTCGCCTCCACCATCTTGTCCACTAACGGGTGCTTGGCGCTGCCTTTCGTGGAATGGGACAGCATGGCGATGATCGGTTTTGCGCCCACAAGGCTCTTAAAGCTCTTTGCGGAAGTGTCCGCGATCGCCGCCAGTTCTTCCGCCGTCGGGTCCTGATTCAGGCCGCAGTCCGCAAAGAGAAAGGTGCCGTTCTCCCCGAACTCGCAGTCCGGCACATCCAGAATAAAGAAACCGGAAACCAGCTTCACGCCCGGCGCGGTCTTTAAGATCTGCAAGGCGGGACGGAGCGTGTCCGCCGTCGCGTGGCAGGCGCCCGCCACCATACCGTCCGCATCGTTTGCCTTTACCATCACCACGCCGAACGTGAGATAGTCCTTTAACAGGATCTCCCGCGCTTTCTCCGGCGTCATGCCCTTATTCTTTCTGATCTCAAACAGAAGATCCACATACTCGTCCAGTTTTTCCGTCCGCTCGGGATCGATGATCTTGACCCCGTCAAGCTCGACCTCCAGCCAGCCGGCGCCGTCCATGATCTTCTCCTCATTCCCTACCATGATGATGTCGGCGATTCCCTCTTTCAGGATGCTTGCCGCCGCGATCAGCGTCCTCTTATCGTTGGTCTCCGGCAGAACGATCGTCTTTTTATCGCTCCTTGCCTTTTCTTTCATCAGATCAATATAAGACATAGCTATACCCTCCTTCTCGCAGTCGCCTGTCGCTTCCCGGCGCCTATGTCCATTATAAGAAAAACAGGGTACAGATACAAGGGATTTTCTTCCTTTTTTTTAGAAAAAAACAATACAAATCGGTCGTCTTATGATACACTATAAACAGTAGATTTATCTTCTTTCGAAAAAGCGGGAAAACGGAAAAGGTGGAAACGAGCATGAAAACAGTCGGAATCATCGCGGAATACAATCCGTTTCACAACGGTCACGCCTATCACATCAGAAAAGCAAAGGAACTGACCGGCGCGGACTACTGCATTGTCGTCATGAGCGGCGACTTTGTGCAGCGCGGCACGCCTGCGCTGATGGACAAGCACCTGCGCACCTCCTGCGCGCTGGCAAACGGCGCAGATCTGGTGCTGGAACTGCCTGTCTGCTACGCGGTAAGCAGCGCCGAATATTTTGCCCGCGGCGCGGCGGCGCTCCTCGACCGGCTGGGCGTCGTCGATTCTCTCTGCTTTGGCAGCGAATGCGGCGATATCGACATCCTGATGCAGTTTGCGAAAGAACTCCTGCACGAAACGCCTGTTTTCAAGCGGGAGCTGTCCCGCAGCCTGCGGATGGGGCATTCCTATCCGCAAGCCAGAAACGCCGCTCTGGAAGCCTCCGCGCCCCATCTGACGGCTCATCTCAACGCGCTTTCGACCCCTAACAATATCCTGGGCATCGAATACTGCAAAGCGATCCTGTCCGCAGAGAGCCGCATCGCGCCCTGCACGATAAAACGCGCAGGCGGCTCCTACCATGACAACAGTCTGGAGAGCGATTTCTGCTCGGCGCAGGCCATTCGGGAATCCCTGCAGCAGCCAAAGATCCCTGACAGCGTGATCCGGCAGGTGCCCGCCTCCGCAAATAAGATTGCCGCGCAGGCTTATATGAAATCCTATCCGATTTTTGCGAATGACATTTCTCCGCTCGTCCATTACAGTCTGTTATCCGGAGAAGCCGCAGGTTTTACGGGCTATCCCGATATTGACAAAGAACTGTCGGACCGCATTCGCAAAAAACTGCCGAAATATCATGATTTTGAGTCTTTCTGTGAACTTCTGAAATCAAAAAACAGAACGTATGTTCGCATCTCCCGCAGTCTGCTGCACATTCTGCTCGACATACGAAAAGAAGACTTTGACCGCTATCAGACAGAGGGACCTGTCTTTTATGCGCGCATCCTCGGTTTTCGTGAAAACGCCGCCCCGCTGCTTTCAGCCCTCAAGGAAAAGTCACAGATCCCGCTGCTCTCCAAACTGGCAGATGCAGAAAAACAGCTTGCACCGACAGCCCTCTCCATGCTGGAAAAGGATATCTATGCAAGCCATGTGTATCAGAGCATCGTCCGCCATAAATTTCCGGATACCACGCCTTTTCCGGAGATCTGCGAACAGAAGCGGCAGATCATCAAAATGTAAATCCGTTTATGTGGGGCACAATGCCTCGTCGATCCTGCCGACGATCCGCTCTTTCACCAATGCGGCGATCTCTGCGGTCGTCATGCCCCGATATTCCTCGTAGGGGATCGCACGCAGAAAATGCACCTGCGTCTCCACCCGTTTCAGCGACCATTCTTCAAACACGCGGTAAGAATCAATGAGCGCCACCGGAACGATGGGAACTTTCGCCCGCACCGCACTCTTAAAGCATCCTGGCTTAAACTCTCCCACCGTGTTATGGTTGTGGTAATAGCCGCCCTCCGGAAAGATGATGAACCGTCTGCCGTTTTTGATATCCTCCGCCAGTTCCTTGATGATCTTCATGGACTGTCTGGCGTCGCCCTTTTTCAAACGCTTCCCCTGTACCAGATCGATGAACTGCTTTACCAAAAGACCGTGGGATCTGGCGTCGTCGATCACCACCGAGCAGGGCGCGTCATGCGAGATCATGATCCCCAGCGCGTCGTATTTTCCCTGATGATTCGGGCACAACAGATAACCGCCCTCTTTCGGCAGGTTCTCCGTCCCGTAGCACTTCGTATAGATATGCCCCGCCCGCATCATGCGCCTGATCGCAAGCCGCGCATAGGCATAGCGCGCCTCTTCCCCGTAACGCTCCGTATGCCGCGCCTTGTATTCCATTCTGGGTATCATGTAAATTCTGGGAAGATTCCACACGATCACCTTAAAAAACCGTATCATACTTTCCTCCACCACAAACTCAAACAGCCTTACTTCCGCTTACATGAGCGGCGACAACAGTTTTAAGATCGGTCCGATCACATTGCTCTTCACAAACTTCTTATTGCACCATTCCATCGTGATCTCCTCGCAGAGCGAAAAGGTCTCCTCCATATCCTTTTTCAACTCATGGACAGCCTGCGCCCGATAAAGGTACACGCCGCATTCAAAATGATGATAGAAACTCCTGTAATCAAAATTGATCGTGCCAACCGTTGCGTGCCGATCGTCCGAAAGCACGCACTTGGCATGAATGAAACCCGGACTGTACTGATAGATCCTGACGCCGGCTCCGATCAGATTCTGGTAATTGGACTGCGTCAGCCAGTAAACGAATTTCTTATCCGGCACCCCGGGCGTCACAATGCGGACATCCACGCCCCGCTTTGCCGCCAGTTTCAGCGCCGTGATCATTTCATTGTCCGTGACCAGATAGGGTGTGTAGATCCAGATATAATGTTTTGTCTCGCCGATCATATTGAGGTAGACATTCTCACCCAGCGTCTCATCGTCAAGGGGCGTATCCATATAGGGCTGCACGAAGCCATCCGCCGCCGGCACTTCTTTCTGCGAAACAAAAAATCTACTGTAGTCCTCCTCCGTAAAGCGGGACATATTCCACATCTGCAAAAACATCGCCGTAAAATTGCAGACAGCCTTTCCTTCAATGCGGATTCCCGTGTCTTTCCAGTGATCCCCGTAAGGATGGTCGAAATTGATATACTCGTCCGACAGATTGATGCCGCCCGTATAAGCCGTTTTGCCGTCGATCACCACGATCTTCCTGTGATCCCTGTTATTCAGCACAAGATACAGAAAAGGCACCAGCCTGTTAAACGCAACGCACTTGATCCCTTTCTTTTCCATGATCTTGTCATAGTCTTTCGGCAGAAGAAAAACGCTTCCCACATCGTCATAGATCAGCCTGACTTCCACGCCTGCCGCCGCCTTTTTCTCCAGCACGGAAAGGATCGCATCCCACATCTTTCCCTCTTTGATGATGAAAAATTCCAGAAAGATAAAACGCTCCGCTTTTTCCAGATCGGCAAGCAGGCTCTCCCACCAGGGCAGCCCGTCCGCAAAAAATGTGGAAGCGGTCTCATTCCACACAGGCGTAGCGCCATAAGAATAGATATAACTGCTCTGGTTCGCCGCCGCCTGATCTTCCTGCTTCAATTCCGCCAGGATCTCTTCGTCCTGCACCAGACTTTTTCTGACCAGCTTGTCCGTCCGCTCCACGCTGTCGCGCAGCTTTCTCGGCACGACCACATGACCGTAGAGCAGATAGAGCATTCCGCCAAACAGCGGAAAAATCAGGATCGGCACCACCCACGCCAGCTTCACGGCAGGATTGTTCGGTTTCCATATGATATAGATCACTGCCCAAAAGGTAAGAAAGCGCAGCGCCATCGCTGCCCACACATAGTAACTTCCCAGACTCAAAAGCGCCACGAGGAAAAAACCGATCTGCAACAGCACCAGAAGCGCCGTGATCACCACTCTGTTTAAGGCACGCTGCAAAAATTTTCTCATTTCAAAAACCCCTTTACGATCTGCTCTTCCGCCTCTTTTTCCGTAAGACCGAGCGTCATGAGCTTTATCAGCTGTTCTCCCGCGATCTTTCCGATCGCCGCCTCGTGGATCAGGTTCGCGTCAATGTGGTTTGCCGTCAGTTCCGGAATCGCGCTGACGCTGGCGCCATCCATGATGATGGCGTCGCATTCACTGTGCCCCTGACAGCTCGCATTCCCGATGATCCGGCTGCGAAAAAGCTGTCTGGAAGTTTCCTTTGCCACCGACCGGGAGATCAGGTTCACGCTCGAACCGGCTCCTGCCATATCCACCGTAAAATCCGTCTCGGCGCTCTGCTTTCCGTGCGTCATGATCTTTTCCTTGATGACAAGGCTTGCCCGTTCCGCCACCTTAGCGGTCGTCGTGCGCACCGTGGAATCGATGCCTTTGATCTGCACCGTCTCCATTTCCAGAGAAGCTCCCTCCGCCAGATGGATCTCGGTCGTCGGGTTCATGATCCGCTCTCCGCTACCGTCTCCGCTGCCGTAATGCTTTTCAATGTATCGCACTTTCGCATTCTTTTCTACGAAAAACCGATGTATTCCGGAATGGGCGGACGCCGCAGAGCCGCCGTTGTGGATGCCGCATCCGGCTACGATCGTGATGTCGCAGTCTTCCTCCACAAAAAAGTCGTTGTACACGCTCTCCTGCAAACCGCTCCGGCTTAAGACCACCGGAATATGCACGCTCTCCGACTTCGTCCCCCGCCTGATCCGGACATCGATCCCCGGACGGTCCGTCTTTGTAATGATATCGATATTGGCGGTGGTATTTCTTCCCGCCAGCTCGCCGTTTGTGCGGATATTGTACGCGCCCTCCGGCACTTCATGCAAGCCCGCTACCTGCTCGAGTAATTCCTGCTGTATCGCGTCCATCTATTAACTCCCTCTATTCCCACTTTACATCGCACTTGCAAACACACGCTTTTATAATTTTTCCGTCAGCGCATTACACGGCTGTCCCGCGCCCAGAAGCGCTGGCATGATCTCCTCGCGGCTTCCCACTTTCTCGACGCGGCCGTCCGTAAGGAGTATGATCTGATCCGCAATGTTCAAGATCCTTTCCTGATGGGAAATGATGAGGATCATGCCTTTCGTCTCCGCGTGCATCTTTTCAAATACCCGGATCAGATTCTGAAAACTCCAGAGGTCGATCCCCGCCTCCGGCTCGTCAAAGATGGAAACTTTCGCCTTTCGCGCCATAATCATGGCGATCTCGATCCGCTTCAACTCGCCGCCGGAAAGGCTGGCGTTCACTTCTCGGTTTACATAATCTCTTGCACAAAGCCCCACTTCCGAGAGCATGGAGCAGACTTCCGAAACGTCCGTCTCTCTGCCCGCCGCAATGGAGAGTATATCTTTCACCGTGATCCCCTTGAACCGAACCGGCTGCTGAAAGGCAAATCCGATCCCCAGCTTTGCCCGCTCCGTGATGGACATATCCGTGATATCCACGCCGTCTAAGAGGATCTGCCCCTCCGTGGGCTTAAGGATCCCCGCCACGATCTTTGCCAGCGTAGACTTGCCGCTGCCGTTCGGTCCCGTAACCGCTATAAACTGATCTCCCAGCGTCAGATTGACGTCCCGCAGGATCTCGATCTCTTTTCCCTCATCCTCCGCCTGAAAAGAGATGTGTCTTAATTCCAGCATCTTAAAACCTCCATGATATGGCTGCTCTGTCCGCATATCGAGTGCCATCGGGTATATGATAGCACAAAAATGTTTGTTGGGCAAACGTTGAAATAAACAGCCGGGTATAGTACAATGAGTACGATTATGAATAAAATCCGAAGGAGAGTCTGAAACGATGGGATTTTTAGAAATTACCAATATCGTGATCATTGTCCTGCTCTTTGCAGTCATCATCCTGCTGGCTGCGGGCAGCAAAAGATCCGATCTCAATAAGATCACGGCGCTGTTAAAGCACAACGCCGAAGAACAGCGCGACGACGTGCAGAAACAGATCGCACACGGCACAACGGAACAATTTGAACGGTTTGGCATGATACAGAGCAGCATTCAGGGCACGCTTTCGGAAAACCGCAAAGAATTAAACCATCAGCTGCACACATTCAGCGAACAGGTGGACAGCCGCCTTTCCTCGATCCAGCGCGCCAATACGGAAAACATCGAAAAGATCAACACGACGCTCGAAAATCGCATGAAAGTGCTGCAGGAAAGCAATGAAAAACGGCTGGAACAGATTCAGGGTGTGGTGGATGAAAAATTGCAGAAAACACTGGAAACCCGCCTTACACAGTCTTTTGAACTGGTCAGCAGGCAGCTTGAGAGCGTCGGGCAGGGGCTGGGTGAGATGAAAGCGCTCGCGGCAGATGCGAAGTCCTTAAAGAACGCCCTTACCAACGTCAAGGAACGCGGCACCTACGGCGAAGTCCGCCTTGAGATGCTGCTCTCCGACATTCTGGCGCCGAATCAATATGAGACCAATGTGGAGATCACGGACGGCAAGCGTGTCGAGTTTGCCGTAAAACTCCCCGGAAACGGCGATACGCCCTTACTTTTGCCGATCGACAGCAAATTCCCGATCGAGGATTATAACCGTCTGCTCGACGCGGAGGACAAACAGGCGATCGACGAGGCAAGACACTCCCTCACCTTGAAGATCCGCGCCTTTGCAAAAGATATTCACGACAAATATATCGTTCCGCCGAAAACGACGGACTTCGCACTGATGTTTCTGCCCACGGAGGGACTGTACGCGGAAGTCGTGCAAAATGCGGCTCTGTTTGAGGAATTGCGGGACAAATACAAGATCACGGCAGTCGGCGCGACAACGCTCTCGGCGTTTCTCTCCTCGTTACAGATGGGCTTTAAGACCCTGGCGATCGAACAGCGGTCGCAGGAAGTGTGGGATACGCTGCGCGCCGTAAAGTCAGAATTCGTAAAATTCGGGGATATGCTTGACAAAGCGCAGAAACAGATCCAGACTGCGGATAAGACACTTGCCGACATCGTCGGCAGACGTACCAGAGCGATCAACCGCACGCTGCGCGGTGTAGAAGAACTGACAGAAGCAGGTACTCCTTCGCTGATCGCGCTGGAAGACGCCGCCGATGAATGACTGCAATTTTTGATTCAGTGAACAAGATAGGGTGCGATGGCTTCCTCGATCTCGGAGATCTGCGCGTTTGTCTCTAAAATGCGGAATTCGATCTTTCTGGACAGATCCATCGAGAAGATCCCCATGATGGACTTGGCATCCACCACATATCTGCCCGTAGCGATGTCAAAATAGCCGTCAAATTTCTCGATCGCGCTGACAAACCCTTTCACCCTGTCGATAGAGTTCAGATCCAACTCATAGCTTTTCATATTCACACCTCCCCTTTTCGTCAGACTGTCTGTTTCGTATCCGGCATGAATCACGTTCCGGCCGCCATACAGCCGTTCCCCTTCCGGTCGTTACTATCATCATACTGGAATGACAATCATTTTTCAAGAGGGATTCTCTGACATTTCTTTCTCCGCCCGCAGGCTCTCGTAGATCTCATGGAGAAGCGCTTCTGTCAGCGTGACTTCATTGAGTATCGTATGCCTGTCCTTTCTGGTATCCGCCGCTCTCAGCCACGCATCCGCAAAGATCTCCTCCGTGATGCCCCAGTTCATGGGATCCATGTCCATGTGATAGGCGCGCAGGACCGACCTGAGCAGCTTTCCGTCACGTCCCTGCAGGCGGCAGCTCACAAGGCTCCCCAGCGCGACCGCCATCCCGTGGGAAATTTGGATCTCTTTGTGGTTTTCCTCCAGCGAGTGGCAGAATAAATGCTCCGAACCGCTGCAAGGTCTGGAATTGCCCGCGATCTCCATCGCCAGCCCGCCGAGCACCAGCGATTGTGTCAATATTTTGATAAATTCTTTACTTTTTAGCGATTTTTCTTCGTTGTAGCACAGGGAAGAAAACGCCATATCGGAGAGCAGATAGGAAAAGTCGTCCACCCGCTCCTTTCGGTAAGCGGCATCCAGCTTCCAGTCATAGAGCGCCGTGTACTTGCTGATGGTATCGCCGATCCCGGACTGTAACTGCGAAAGCGGCGCGCCCATCACCACATCCACGTCCACCACGATCGCCGCGGGGATCGCACATTTGAGCGTCTTTCTGGCGTCCCCCTCCGTTCCCAGCACCGCCACAGGCGAAGACAGGCTGTCGTTACTCAGGGTCGTGGGCACACAGATATAGGGAATCTTCCCCACAAAGCCCGCGTACTTTGCCACATCCAGCACTTTGCCGCCGCCCACGCCGATGATGACTTCCACATCCGCCATGCAGATCCGCTTCGCCAGCTTCATGGCTTCGTCGAAACTGTTCTCCCCGATGAGATACAGTTCGCTCTTTGGCAGGTCGCGCTGCATCTCGTCAAGACAGGACTGCATGATCGGGATGAGCGCTTCTTCCGTTGCGATGATCACGCGCTTTCCTTCGATTCCCGGGACACAGTCCGCAAGGATCTCGTTTAGGCGTTCACAGGCGCCCTCCTCTATGATCAGACAGCCGGGCAGTTGAAATCGGTTCATGGTCTCCTCCGTTTGTTCTCTACTGTTTCTGCCGCCGGATCAGGATGCCGTTGCGCAGCAGGGTATTGTCGATGTAATGTCTGGAGAAAAGGATCTCGCCCTCTCTGGGGATCTCGATATCTTCCTCCTCGCAGTTGATGATGACTTCCACATAGTTGTCCACCCAGCCCATCTTATTAAACTCGATGACTCTGGGGCGGTTGATCTTATTCGGAAAATGGAAGTCGCGGTTTTTAAGAAGCGGCTCCTCCTGCCGCAGATGCAGGAGATTCCGGATAATGTCGATGCGCTCGCTGTAAGCGCCTGCGTCGATCTCCTCCCACGGCATACAGCGGCGGCAGTCCGGATCGTGTCCGCCCTCCATCGCGATCTCCGTGCCGTAATAGATGCAGGGCGATCCCGGCATGGCAAAGAGCACCGCCAGCTGCTGGAAATATTCGTCCAGGTTCTTTACGTCGCTCCGAAGCCGCTTCGTGTCATGGGAATCCAAGAGATTAAAGAGCACGTCGTTCGTCTGCTGCATATACCGTGTGTAACAGCGGTTGATCGTATACTCAAAATCTTCGTTGGTGAGACTCTTGTCGATCCAGAAATCCTTGATGCTCTCTCCCAGCGGATAATTCATGACCGAGTCAAACTCGTCTCCTCTCAGCCACGGCATCGCGTCGTGCCAGATCTCGCCCAGGATATAGAGGTCGGGCTTGATCGCTTTCAAGCGGTTCCGCAGCTCCTTGCAGAAAGCGTGGGAAACTTCGTTCGCCACATCCAGCCGAATGCCGTCCACGTCGTAATTTCTGACCCAGTTCTCGCAGACGCCGATCAGGTAATCCCGCACCTTGGGATGATTCGTATTGAGCTTCGGCATATTATCGAAAAAGGCGAAAGTATAATACTGTTTCGCCCGGGCGCAGCCGCTGTCCTTAAAAGGCCACTCGTTTATCATGAACCAGTCAAAGTATTCCGACTGCGGTCCTTTTTCTTTCACGTCAAGCCAGGGCGCAAAATACCTCCCGGAATGGTTGAACACTCCGTCGAGCATCACGCGGATCCCTCTGGCATGCGCCTCCTTTACAAGCGTTTTCATGGTCTCCTCGGAGCCGAAATGCGGATCGATCTTTGTATAATCCGTCGTGTCGTACTTATGGGAGCTGGGCGCTTCGTTGAGCGGCGTCAGATACAGCCCCGACACTCCAAGATCCCTGATATAATCCAGCTTGTTGACGATCCCCTGCAAATCGCCGCCGAAAAATTCCTGATTGGTGACGGAACCTTTCGTCCGCCACGGGAGCGTCCCCTCCGGATCGTTGGACGGATCGCCGTTGCAAAACCGTTCCGGAAAGATCTGATACCAGATCGTATCGTTCACCCAAGCGGGCGTCACGGGAATGTCCGCCGGATTCATCCACGGGAAGATGAAGCACTGTCTGCTCCTGCCCGCAAGCGCCATCTGCGCCTCCGAGACAAAACCGTCCTCAAAATAAAACCATTTCTCATCCTCGGTCTGCAATTCAAAATAATATTTCAGGCGCTTAAATTCCGGTCTGATGGTCGTCGTCCACCAGAGCTGGTTCTTCAAGCGCTTCTTAAACGGGATATTGAGCGCATCCCCGTCCCAGCCCTCGCCGCCGCCGAGGATGCCGGACTTAAAAGGATCGCCGTGGATCAGGTTCACATACTTTACGTCGTACCCTGTCCTGATGTTGATGACAAGCTGCTCCTCGTCGAGCGGATAGCAGTAATTATCGTTCGCCCTGTGATATACCGCGTTAAAATCCATAGACTCCTTCCTTTCAAGGCGTTTTTGCCTTCGCTGCAAAGAAAACGTTTTCCGATACTGTCATCGTACTACCTTTTCCCGTAAAATGCAAGTGCTTTTCCGTTTTTCTCCATCCCGCTCTCCCGGAAAGCGCAAATGCCGCAGCGCAGTACATGCGCTATGCCTTCTCAGGCAGATATACCTGCCGAAATGCTCTGTAAGTCCTGCGCATACCCTCCGCAAAATCCGTATAGCGCAGCTCCAGCTCCGTCTTTCCTTTTCCGTTATCGCACAGATGCGTCTCCGCCGCAGTCGCCGGAAAAGGCGTCGGCACCCCCTGTGAAACAGCCTGTTCCAATGTAAGCGGCACTTCCGCCGCCTCCGCCCCATCCTCTTCCCATGCCACCCGGCGCAGCATCGCAAAGAAACTGTCGTAGGTGAGGATCTCGTCCTGACAGAGATTGTATGCCTGCCCGAAAGCGTTCTGATTGCCGAGACATTTTAGAACCGCCTGTGCCGCATCCTTTACATAGACAAACTGAAACCTGCCGTCCGCATCGGTAAACTGCGGCAGGGCGTGATTTTGCAAAAGCATTTGAATGTAGACGGACTCTCTGGGCGCATAGTTGTACGGTCCGTAAAGGATCGCCGGACGAAGTACCGTAAAGGGGATCCCCCGCGCCCCGCAGACTTCCCGCAGTTCCTCCTCCGCCGCCACCTTTCCGGCAATATAAGCGCCCGCCCCGCCGGGGAGTTTTCGCCGCTCGAAAGGCGTCTCCTCCGTCTTGACGTGCGCCGCATCCCGCTCATACACGTCCACCGTGCTGATCAGAAAATACTGCCCGATGTGCCCCGTCATGTAATTAACGGTTTTTCGTATATCTCCCGGCGCATAGGCGCAGAAATCAATCACCGCATCAAAGTCCTCGCCGCAGACTTCCGTTTTCTCATGCCGATCGCCCACGATCTGCCGGACGCCGAAGTCCGCCATCGAATAGGTGCCGCGGTTCCAGACCGTGATCTCGTGCTCTTTTGCCGCCTCCATCACGAAGACCCTGCCGTAAAAGTAACTGCCGCCGATTACTAAAATCTTCATAAAACGACTCCTTCTAGAGGAACGGATTAAAATACCGGCTGCCGTCCCAGAAAGTCACAACCAGATCGATCGCAAGCACCGCCACCGCCAGCGCGATTGCCGCCCAGTCCTTTTTCTGTAATCTGCGCTGGGTATACCAGGTGCGCTTCTTCTCCTTGCCAAATCCTCTAAGCTCCATAGCGTTGCTGACCGTCTCGATGCGGTTCAAGCTCGACATGATGAGCGGCAGCAGAATCGCCACCGAGTTTTTCAGCCGCGTAAACAGTTTGTCCTTGCCCGAGAGGTCGATGCCCCTCGCCTGCTGCGCCTGGCTGATATTGCGATACTCTCTCTGCACATCGGGTATGTAACGGAGCGCCAGACTCACCGCGTAGCCCGCCCGGTAACTCACCCCGATCTTTGACAGGGACGCCGCAAACTCACTGGGATCCGTGCAGGCGATAAAGAGCAGGGCGATCGGCACCACGCAGATGACTTTCATCGTCATATTCAGATGATAAAATAACTGTTGTGATGTAATTGTGTAAGGTCCCGCGATCGCAAGAAGCACATTCCGGCTCTCATACAGTTCCACGCCGTACTCCGGCGCGAACAGATAGACAAACAGGTTATTGAGCAGCAAAAAGACCGCCGCCAGCCCCAGCACCACGCTGATATCCCTTATTTTGATCCGGCTGATCTTAAAGATCACCGCCCCGACAAGCAGCATACAGATCAGCACTCTGGTATCATACGTCACCATAGAAGCCACGCTCCATGCCAGAAAGAAGATCAGCTTCGTGGTTCCCGTCAACTCGTGTACCGGGCTTTGCCGTTTGATATAGTTTAAGATTGCAACCTTTGCCATCGTTACCTCCGCTCCTGTCTTTCGCTTTTCTCTCTGCGCGCCTCCTCATAGGCGACAAACCGCTCCGTAAACTGCCTTGGATCCTCGATCCCGCACTGTATACTGAGCGTATAGAGGCTCGTTTCTTTCAGGTTCGCCCTCTCCACCAGCGCCGGATCGTTCAAGACATGGGCTGCCGTCGTATCCGCCAACAGTTCCCCTTCGCAGAACACGATTGCCCGCGGCGTGTATTCCAGCATCAGGTGCATATCGTGCGTGATCATCACGATCGTAAAGCCCTGCGCATTCAATTCCTTTAAAAATTCCATGATCTCCGTGTAATGATGATAATCCTGCCCCGCCGTCGGCTCGTCCAGAATGATCATCTGCGGACGCTGCACCAAGACGCTCGCGATCGTCACCCGCTTCTTCTGCCCGTAGGAAAGCGCCGATACGGGCCATTTGCGGAACGGATAAAGACCGCAGATCTTCAAAGTCTCCTCCACCCGTTCTTTCCGCTCCGCCTCGTTCATCGTACCTGCCAGAAGCGCCATCTCCACCTCGTCCCAGATCAGCGGCTTCGAGATCATCTGGTTGGGGTTCTGCATCACATAGCCGATCCTCTGTGCCCGCTCCTTGATGGTGTCTCCGGAAATGTCTCTTCCTTCTAAGGAAATTCGACCGGCGGTCGGTTTTTCAAAACCGCAGATCAGCTTCGCCAGCGTGCTCTTGCCCGCGCCGTTCTTTCCCACGATGCTGACCATTTCGCCCTCCCTGATGAAAAAGCTCACATCCCGCAGATTCTGCACTTCCGGTGTGTAGCCGAAACTTAAGTTCTCCACCCGCAGCAGTTCTTTTGCCGCCGTTTTCTGCTCCGCCGCCGTCTCACTGTCCCGATACCATGCCCGCACCTGTTCTTTCTGCTCTTCGGAAAGCCGCAGGCTGTCTACATGCTGCGGCTCCAATGCCTCCGTGATGGGAATCCCCGCATATCGCAGGGCAGTCAGATACAAAGGTTCTCTGATGCCATGTTCTATCAACAGTTCCCCCGACAGAAAAGTCTTCGTCGGCAGATCCGCGATAATCCTGCCCTCGTCCATCAGCACGATCCTGTCTACATGACGCCATAGCACATCCTCCAGACGGTGCTCGATGATAAGGACTGCCGCGTCGGTACGCTTCTGCACTTCGTCGATCAGCTCGATCGTCACCCTGCCCGCCGCCGGATCGAGGTTTGCCAGCGGCTCGTCAAAGAGCAGTACCTTCACATTTTCTACCATGACTCCCGCCAGACTGACTCGCTGCTTCTGTCCGCCGGAAAGTTCATGCGGCGCATACTCCAGATGATGGTCGATATCGACTAACTTTGCCGTCTTGTCCACGATCCGTTTCATTTCATCCTGCGGTACGCAGTCGTTCTCCAGAGAAAAGGCAATGTCCTCTCCCACCGTCAGTCCGATGAACTGCCCGTCCGTATCCTGCAAGACCGTCCCCACGATCTGGCTTAAGGCAAAGATGCTCTCCTTTTTCGGATCCTTTCCTCCCACCAACAGTTCTCCCGTGCTCTCACCCGGATAAGCATAGGGAATCAGACCGTTGATGCAGCTTCCGATCGTACTCTTGCCGCTGCCGGAAGCACCCGCGATCAGCACTTTCTCGCCCGGATAGATGTCTAAGTTGATATGATGCAGGGTCGGACTTGCCTGCGCCATATATTGAAATCCGTAGTCCTTAAAAGAAATGATGGGCTCCGCCATATCGTTTCTCCTCACTGTATTTTTAGTGCGCATAACGCAGAAACAGATCCGGAAGAACAACTCTCCCGAATCTGTCTGTATTTTCCCTTAGTCCTCTTCTTTTTCCAGAGATCCTTTTTTCACCACGGTCTTCGCATAACCGAAGAGCAGTAAGGTTCCCACAACGCCGGTGGTGATGATATTTGCCACAGCCGCCATAAGACCCTGTGCAAACAGCTTCTCGATTGGCTCCGCATAGATCAAAATATCCAGCACGGGCGCTATCAGTCCCCACGCGAGAACATGAGCGATGACCTGCGCCACATTGAAGCGGATCAGCTTCTTGCTGTCAATGCCTTCTTCCACATTCAACTTCATGGTCAGAAGACCAATCGCCAGACCCACGAAAGCGGAAGCAATGATCCAGCTCCACCAGGGGCCGTAGCTTGTCGCATCGATCAGCGTATGACCGATAAAGCCAATCAGGACGCCTGCAATGGGACCAAACAGTGTCGCGAACACCGCCTCCACCGCATACTGCAAACTGATGTTCGTGTTTGGCACAGGCGACGGAATCGCCACTTTACCCAGCACAAAGAATAATGCCGCGCCGATACCGATCGCAACAACGCTTTTTACTGACAGTTTTTTCATTGGAATGCCCTCCCTCAATGATATCTTTTTATGGTTTTAGGAAAACCATCCTTATTATAGTCTGTCAGTGCCCGTTGTGTCAACTGCGGGTCTTTATGACGATTATTATCCTATGCTTTTACAAGTACCTTTGCTCTGGTCTTTTTCTTACCGATCTTTTTCTTATCTTCGGATATATGCGGCGAAAAAATTTTTGATGTATGCTCTTTTTGGAGAGTCGACTTTATGGGCTCCTTTTTCTTAATGGATAAATCTCCTGAAAGAATCAGCACGTCACCGTTTTCATCTCTTATAGGCATACTTACTCTACTATGTTTTCTCCTTTGAACACCTATACCATTTTTTTTACAGGAACTAGCAAAAGCGTCTTCTATTGTTCGTACAGGTTGTTTGATCGCCATAAATATTATTCCTCCATTTTTAATATTTCCTTTTTTACAATAACAGACTTATCAAAAACGCTATATTGAATCTCCACATAAGGCAGTTTAAATTTCTTAAAGTACTTCCCATATTTTGTCGGCAGATAAGGCTGCTTAGGTTGATAGAATGTGCCAATTATCATTTTATACTGATATCTTTCCTGCATAAAATCACAAAATGCACATCTTAGCTTTGCGATCTCCAATGGTTTTTCCGAACCATTGTATAGCATCTGTTTCAAATAAACATCTTTATATATTTCACTAAAGAATTTATAATCTTCCAAACATCTCAAATCCAAAATATCCTGTTTCTCAATTTCTATCTGACATTCTATAACCGCCGGTGTTGTAATTTGCGATGTTCCAAACTTAGCTGTTGGTTTTGTTGTCCACCATTTTGCAAGTGAATCGTCTTCAAAAAAGTACACGCCGTTACCAAGCCAATGTTCTTCATTTTTCTTTATTTTAAAGTTCCCATTGAGAATCTTTTTTGCGTTTTTTAAATCGGTCCCATGATACAAATATAATTTTTCCATTCTGCCAATTCCTATGTGCCCATATCTTTCTTATGATATGATTATAAATCAAAGCAAAAATTTTATCAACTGCAACCTTCTTCCGCATAGTGACATTTCAACCATTCACTCGTTCTTTAAGCAATAGATCATAATAGCCTGTTGTACCTCTAACAAATATCTCTTAAACTGATAACCGACAAAATAATCGGAAGTAATGACATCTTCTGATACTTCCTCTCCACGATAAAATGGCGGGCAGGGGTTTAAAATGGCATTATCATTTGCCATCTCCATGATTTCTTTCGCAATCTGATATTGTTCAAAATCCCCTCGTGTATCCGCGGGCAATGAGTCCGTACAGATAATGTCTTTGCCCTTAACAGCCTCTTTGATATCTCTGACTACAGGTATGTTTTCCATTTCATATCCCGTCGGACAGCATTGCGACAATTCAAATCCCAGAATATCTGCCGCCTCTTTCCACGAAAGTCCAATATTACCAGATCTGCCGCAAAAAAGATATTTGTCTTTTGTAAAATCCGCTCTGATTTTCGATAAAGAATACAGATCCGAAAGAATCTCACAGGGATGATTTTTGTCTGTCATTGCATTGATGACAGGGATGTCCGAATATTGTGCAAGTTTCCTGACCACATCCATATTGCCATGCCTGACAATGATTTCATCTGCCCAGAGGTTCAAATATCCGCAAACATCTTCCAGTTTCTCCTTTTTGTCCAGCGTTTCCAGCGGAAACAGGATTGGCTGTCCGCCAAGCAGATAGATTCCTCTTTCAAATGTCACTCGGGTCCTTATGCTTGTATTGGGAAAGAATAAAACGATACTTTTCCCCTGAAAAAAGTTTTGAAATCTCCCCTCCTGCAATTCATCTGCTGTGCGAAAAATTTCAAAAACATCCTCTTTTTCAAGACTCGATAAAGTAACTAAATTTCTCAATTTCAAACGCCTCCGCTCTTTGAGAGGAATCGTGTTTCAGCATAACGACGGCATAAACTTTGCAAAAAGATACAAACCGTCCGCGCCCGCATGGACTTCATGCGGCACGCCTGCCTGCATGATGGATATGGTCCCGACTTCATATGGAATCGTGCTGCCCGCATTTACGCATATTCCGCTGCCCTTGATCACCTCATGCGTTTCCAACTGCGTCTCATGGATATGATTTCCGATCCTGCAATCGGGAGCGATCCGCACCAGATGATAGCTGAACTTCCCGCCCGTGTCCTTTGCCGTGATGATGTGTTTCAGTTCGACACCCTGAAAGGTCGGATGCTTCGACCACTCAATCTTCGCAAAATCAACTTCTTTTTCCGACAAAATCAATCTTCCGTTGTCAAACGCTTCAAATGTATTCATTCCGCACCTCCGAATTAAATATGTGATCTGTCTTACGCTTCTATCATATTCTTCGGAGGTCATCGTGTCTTGTAAAAAATTGCCCTATGTCCCTTGCGCGATCTGTTTTTTGGAACGAATATATTCTGACGGAGATACCCCGACGATCCGCCGGAAAGCCCTGTTAAAATGGCTCTGGTCATAAAAGCCCATCTCTGCCGAGATCTCACCGACTGTCTTTTCTGCATCCAGCAGCCTCTGCGATCTCCGTATACGATTCTGGATGCAGAAGCGGTGCGGCGTCATGCCAGTACCCTTTTTAAATTTTCTTATGAGATGATATTTGCTGACAAAAATATCCGCCGCCAATGTTTCTATGGACAGCTCCTGTTCCGGATGCGCGGTAATCTTATCAGCCAGAAACCTGACGTCTGCATCCATGCTTTTCTGCCCTTTCTCCCTGAGCCCATAGAGCATCCGCACAAAAGTCAGCATTTTCTCTTTCTGTCCCTTTCCGAAAATCCCCGGCTTCACGACATCCCCCAAAAACACCCGAACAATTCTCTCTACCGTCTCTATATCACCCGCTTCGATGAGGGCAGTTCCGATACACACAGACAAAAGACGCGCATCCTTTCCCTGCCGCACGGAATGCGCTGTATAAGGCGGCACAATAAACACATCTCCTCTGCGGCACACGGTTTCCCTGTTTTCCATGTAAAGCGTGACCGCGCCCCGCGCAATCATGGATATGACGTAATGGCTTACATGGTTATGCGTCTCAAAATGCTTGTCAATATTCTCTGATACAACAAACTCGATCGGATATTTTTCACATTGGTAGTATTGCATATGATCAACTCCAGCCGGCTTGCTTTCTAATTTTTAAAGCTATGGATCGGCGCGGGAATCCTCCCCCCGCGGTTGACAAACGCCTCGCAGGAAAATCCGTTCACCGGCATCACGGGCGCATAGCCGAACAGTCCGCCAAACTCTACCTTGTCGCCCACGCCCTTGCCGATCGCCGGAATGATGCGCACCGCCGTGGTCTTCTGGTTCACCATGCCGATCGCCATCTCATCCGCAATGATGCCCGCGATCGTCGTATTCGGCGTATCGCCCGGAACCGCCAGCATATCGAGCCCCACGGAGCATACGCAAGTCATCGCCTCCAGTTTCTCGATCGTGAGCGCGCCCGCCGCCACCGCGTCAATCATCCCCTGATCCTCGCTGACCGGAATAAACGCGCCGCTTAAGCCTCCCACATAGGAAGAAGCCATCACGCCGCCTTTTTTTACCTGATCGTTTAGGAGCGCAAGCGCCGCCGTCGTTCCCGGCGCACCCGCATATTCCAGACCGATCTCGCAAAGAATATCCGCCACGCTGTCACCGATCGCCGGCGTGGGTGCAAGGGAGAGATCGACAATGCCGAAAGGGATCCCCAGCATCCGGGACGCCTCCTGCGCCACCAACTGACCCACCCTCGTCACCTTAAAGGCAGTTTTCTTAATGGTCTCGCAGAGCACTTCAAAGTTCTCTCCCCGCACTTTCTGCAAGGCAGTCTTGACCACGCCGGGACCGCTGACGCCCACATTGATCACAGCGTCCGCCTCCGTCACGCCGTGGAATGCGCCCGCCATGAACGGATTGTCGTCCGGCGCATTGCAGAACACCACCAGCTTCATGCAGTCTGCGCTGTCATGCTCTCTGCTGACAAACGCCGTCTCCTTGATGATATCGCCCATCAGACGCACCGCATCCATATTGATGCCCGTCTTTGTAGATGCAAGATTCACGGAACTACAGACCCGCTCCGTGGCATGCAGCGCCTCCGGGATCGAACGGATCAGCATCTCGTCCGCTTTCGTCATGCCCTTAGAGACAAGGGCGGAATAACCGCCGATCAGGTTGACGCCCACTTCCCGCGCCGCCCGGTCCATCGTCTTCGCGAGCGTTACAAAATCCCCGCTGCTCTTGCAGGACGCGCCGCCCACAAGCGCTATCGGTGTTACAGAAATACGCTTATTTACAATCGGTATTCCAAACTCCTTTTCAATCTCCTCACCCGCTTTCACAAGGTCCTTGGCGGTGGCGGTGATTTTTTCGTAGACCCGGTCGTTGACTTTTCTGATCTCGCCGTCGATACAATCCAAAAGGCTGATGCCCAGCGTGATGGTGCGCACGTCAAGGTTTTCTTTCGCAATCATCTCGTTGGTCTCAGCCACCTCGAATAGATTTATCATAATCGTAATTCCTTTCTTTTCAACCCGCAAACCCGCACGGTTAGATTCTGTGCATCTGATCGAAAATTTCTTCTTTCTGGCACTTGATGTCCACACCGATCTCCTGCCCCAGCGTCGCCAGCTCGTCTACCACCTGTCCGAAATCCTTATCCGTCCGGTTCATGTCCACGATCATCATCATGTTGAAAAACCCCTGCACGATGGTCTGCGAGATATCCAGAATATTGATCTGATTGTCCGCAAGATAGGTGCAGACTTTTGCGATGATGCCCACCGTATCTTTTCCTACCACTGTAATAATTGTTTTTTTCATATGCTCCTCCTCACCCAATATGCTTTTCCACTTTATCCTATCACGATGTCCCAGCCGCCGCAATGAGAATCCGCCCCAGCTCCTCCGGCTTCTCCCGGTTCACTTCATGCCCCGCGCCCACAACCATATGCAGTTCCGCGTTCGGTATCTTCTCCCGCATCTGCAAAGCCGCCTTTCTGTTTGCCCGGTCTTTCTTGCCGCATACGATCATCGTCCGACAGTCGATCTTCTGTAATTCCTGCGCAAAATCAAGCTTCATCATTGATTTTGACAGCGCGATCACACTCTTTTTTGCAAGCCCCATCCCCGTGAATGCCGCATCCGGCAAAACACTGAAAATCAGGTTCTGAACCTGTAAGAGCCTGCGCGGCATGGTAAACTGCGCGCCGACCAGGATCAGCGCTCCGACCCGCTCTCCATGAGACGCCGCATACTGCAACGCTAAGATGCCGCCCAGCGAAAGACCGCACAGGCACAAAGGTTCATCATACTGTCCGCAAAATTCCTCAAAGGCGTGGTACAAAACGGCATAATCCGGTTCCTTTCCGTGAAGCCACGCAAACAGATCCGGACAGATGACTTCGCCCGCCGGATCTGCCGCTTTCACGGTCTCCTCCCAATCTGACGGCTTCTGGCCCAAGCCGTGTAGAAAAATGTATTTCATTTCTCTCAATTTCCTCATTTATCTCCATAATGATATCTGCATGCGATAATATAAATATTATTTTCATCGATCCTGTAGATCAAGCGATCCTTATCATTGATTCTCCGGCTCCAAAAGCCCGACAAATTTCCGCCCAGTGGTTCCGGCTTACCCAGCCCGCTGTTTCCGTTGCGAGCAATATCGCCAATCAACTGATTGATCTTTTTCAACGTTTTCCTGTCTTCTGTCTGCCAGTATAGGTAATCTTCCCATCCGGTGTCCGCAAATACCTTATTCATCATCTTCAGCCTCGATCAATTCATGAACGGCAAACTGTCCCTTCTCCAACTGTGCCTTACCTTTCATCAACCAGTCATAATTTTCTTTATTTCCCATCACATAAACGTTTTCCATAAGATTGTTATAGGCTTCCTCAGATATCATGACGACATTTTTATGATCCTTTCTTGTAACGATCATGGTCTCATAATCCTCCGTCACTCTATCCATATACATTTTCATGTTATCCCGAAGGTTTGTATAATTCACCGCCAGCATAAAAGCACCTCCTCGTTGTGATGTACAATTTCCTGTACCCAAATTATAACGTACAGTTTTCTGTACGTCAACACCTTCGTAGTATGCCCCTTATCTTTTATCCTATTCTCCGTGTCAGAGCAGTTTACTGCGATAACACAAGTGCTCTACCGCACCTCTATGATCTCGGACACCGTATCCCGCTTCGCCACATACACGGGAAAATCATTGCCGTTATATTTCGTATCGGACATGGTGACCTCCACCCGCACCGATTCGTAGGCAAGTTCGGGCAGATTGTTCTCCTTGCTCAAATGCCCCAGAACAACAGCCTGCATATCGTCATGCAAGACCCTGCTCAACAGCTTTCCTGCCGCCTCGTTTGACAGATGCCCCCTCTCGCCGAGGATCCTCTTTTTCAGATAATAGGGATAAGGTCCCACTTGCAGCATATGTACGTCATGATTCGCTTCCAGATACAAGAGATCGAGATGTTTCAGGCACTCCACCGTATACTCGTTGTAGCACCCCAGATCCGTGATGATCCCGATCCGCTTTCCGTCATGGCCGATGCGGTAGGCTACCGGATCTGCCGCGTCGTGGGAGGTGCGCATGGGATAGAGGGCGATGTCCTTGATAATCCGTTTCTCGTCAGGGACGATGACCTGAAAAAGCGAGGTGTCGATCTCCCCCAAAGAGGCGGTCTTTTGAATCGCCTCGATCGTCCCTGCCGTTGCATAGATGGGAATGCCGTATTTCCTTGAAAGCACGCCCAAGCCGCTTATATGATCGGCGTGCTCGTGCGTGATACAAATGCCGTCGATGTCCCGCATGGATAAGCCAAGCTCGTGCAGTCCCTCCTCCGTCCGTTTCCCGCTGATTCCCACATCCATCAGAAGATGGGTGGCGTCGCTTCCCACATAGACGCAGTTTCCGCTGCTGCCGCTGGCAATGCTGCAAAGTCTCATAGTTATGTCAACCAATTCGCCGCCATCCGCACAGACGGCGTTTCTTCCTTTTCGTTCGTTTTTCTTATGATTCGTATTACGGCTTCCAATAAATTTCAATGGTATCGCCGCTCTTGATATTCTCCATATACTGCGCGGGTCTGCCGTTTAAGTTGGTGACGATCCCGCTCCCCTCCGGCTTTGAGAGATCAAAGTCAATGTATTCAAACACATCCACAAACACATAAGCTTTCTTGCCTTCCAGCTTGATCTGCTCGCCGTTCACCGTCACGATAATGGAGACAGGCACATGTTTATTCAACAGTTCTTCCCGCCGTTTTTCTTCCTCCGCTTTCGCACGGGCAGCTTCTTCCTCTTTTGCTTTCGCGCGGGCTTTCGCTTCCTCCTCGGCGCGCTTCACGCCGGGGCCCATCACGATCCTCGCGCCCTTTCTGGCGTTTTCTTCCCCGGCTGCGTTCCCTGTATCGGCTGTATCCGCCGTTTCCCCTGAAACAGGCGCATCGCCTTTTGACGACGCATCGTCTTCATCCGTTTCCGTCCGATCTTCCGAAACGGCGCTCTCCTGCTGTCCGGCCTTTCCTGACGCTGCCGCCGAGAAACCTGCCGTACCCGCAGGTCTGTTCTCGCGCACCCGCTCTTCCTCTTCCTTTGCCCGCTCATACACTTCCACATCGGAGAGCGCCAGTTCTTCCATCGTCCAGATCACGGAGAAGTTTTCATATACTTTCGTCTCCATATCCGCCAGTTTATTGTTCACATAGATGTTCATATTCCAGTCAATGACCACATCCATAAATTCGGAGATCTGCCGCACCGTGTAATATCCCAGGATCTCGATCTCATCGTTTTCCTGAATCTCATAATACTCGGACTGCAATTCCCCGTTCACGCTGGCAAACTTCGGCAGATCCACTTTCTTTTCATTGACCTCGACCCACATTTTCGTGCCAAATTCAGGAAGCTCTCCCAAAGTCATCGCCGCAGGCGCCCCGGCGGTAGACTCCGTCACGCGGATCTGATCGTTTGCGTGGATCAGCGTATAAATGTCCGCCTCGTTGCCGTTCACGGTGATCTGCGCCGCCTCACCGGGCTCTCCCCTTGCGATGCGCAGTTTCCCGTTCACCGTAAAGTTCAGTTCTTTTCCGCGCTTCGGGAACAGGCCGTCGCTCGCAAATTCCGCCTGCATGGCTGCATCCACCACCGCAGCCTTATTGTTGTCGTAGATCTTCACGCGCTGGTCGTTAAAGTAGACGAAGATAAAGTTATTGCTCTGCTCGTAGAAACTTAAGCAGATGCCGATGGGCGTCACCATCAGGGAATCTTTTCTGGCATCCGCCTCCAAAAACTCAATGCCCTGCATGACCTCCTCGCCCCTGACCGCCACACGTTCGCTCTGAATGTCCAGTTTCTCCGCAAGCGCTTTCGTATAGCCCGGCAGTTTTCCGCCGCCGCCCACCACGAAGACCGCACTGACGGACTTGTCGCCGTTTAACGATTTGATCTTATCCGCCACCTGACTGGTCATATTCTCGATCACGTCGGACGCCACGCGCTCCACTTCCTCGGTGGTGATGGTCTGCGTCAGCCCCATGATATCCTTATACTCGATCACATCTTTCACACCGGTCTCCCGCTTGATCTGCTCCGCCGTGGCAAAGTCCACCAGACAGTGCTTTGCGACCACCTCCGTGAGGGAGTCCCCCGCAATGGGAATCATGCCGTAGGCGATGATGCTGCCGTCTCTGGTGACGGAGATATCGGAAGTGCCCGCGCCCACATCCACCAGCGCGATATTCAACATGCGGTACATCTCGGGGATCGCGACCTGGATCGCCGCGATCGGCTCCAGCGTCAGATTCACCACGTCAAGCCCTGCCACGCCGACCGCCTTGTAAAGCCCGTCCACCACATCCTCCGGCAGGAACGTGGCGATCAGATCGGCGCCGATGGTCTTCGCCTTATGTCCCTCCAGATTTCCGATCTGATAACCGTTCATATAATAACGTACAACCGAATATCCGACGCAGTAGAATTTCATATCCATGTCGTTCTTTTCCAGAAATTCCTGATAGGCTCTCTCGATGCCTGTAGAATCCAGCGCATAGATATCCTCCCCCGTGATCTCGCGCTCGTTTTCAAGCTCCTGATCCACCCGAATGTTCACGGTTTGCAGCACACGACCAGCCGCCGCGATACAGACGTCTTTTAAGGGTCTGCCGATGCGCTCTTCAAGCTCCGCCTTGACCTCCTTGATGGTCTCGCCGACCTTGTAGATATCATGGATCTGCCCGTCCAGCATCGCCCTTGTCTGATGCTCCCTGATGCTCTGCGTCACCACATGGAACTTGCCGCCCGTGCGGTAGCCCACAGTCCCTACGATGCTTCTGGTTCCGATATCCAGACCGAATACTATTTTCCCCGGAAATTTCTTTGCTTCTGTCACTGGTCTTCCCCCAATTCTTTCTCTATTTGTTCATAGACGCCCGAAAGCGCGCCGTTGTTCTCGATCACCACATCAGAGTGCCGCCGAAACTCCGCTTCCGAAAGCTGGCTTCTTAAGATGGATTCGATCTTCTCCTCCGAATAGCCCCGGTTTTCGCGAAGCCGTTTCCGCCTGACTTCTTCCTCCGCATGAATGTACCACAGCTCGTCCAGGATCTGTGTATACCCCTCTTCGATCAAAAGCGCCGCCTCGATAAAGAGATAATCCAGCTTTCCCGCCGCCCGCTCCTTTTCGATCTCGTGCATGATGGCCTCCCTGACCGCCGGATGCACGATGGCGTTCACCTTTTGCAGGAGCGCTTCCTGTCCAAAGATCGCCGCCGCCATCTTCTGCCTGTCGATCCTGCCGTCTTCACGAAGGACCGTCTCACCCAAAAGCTTTATGAGCGGCTGATAACAGATACCGCCCGGTTCTTCCAGTTCGTGCGCCAGCCGATCCGCCATGATGACGCGGCAGTTATATGTCTTTTCCAGATGCGCAAGCACTTCCGACTTTCCCGCGCCCACGCCGCCCGTGATACCTATGACTTTCATCCTTATTTCGCCTCATACCAGTCCGTGCCCGTATGCAGATCGATCTCCAGCCGCACGGAAAGGTCCGCCGCCTGCTGCATCTCTTCGGTCAGGATGCGGCGCACCGCTTCTTCCTCCGTCTTTTCCGTCTCGATCAGCAGTTCATCGTGCACCTGTAAGATCAAGCGGGATTTCAAGTTCTCCCGATGCAGCCTCTCCCACACCCGAATCATGGCAATCTTCATGATATCCGCCGCCGTTCCCTGAATGGGAGAATTCATAGCCACCCGTTCCCCGAAAGAGCGCTGCATGAAATTGTTGGACTTTAGTTCCGGAATCGGGCGTCTGCGGCAATACATCGTGGTCACAAACCCCTGCGTTTTCGCCGTCTCCACCATATGGTCAAGAAAGCGCTTCACCCCCGGATAGGTCTCAAAATACTGCTCGATATAATCCGCCGCCTCTTTCTTGGAGATACTTAAGTCCTGACTTAAGCCAAAGGAACTGATGCCGTAAACAATGCCGAAATTGACCGCTTTCGCGTTCCGCCGCTGCAAGTCCGTCACTTCTGCAAAGGGCGTATGAAACACCTTGGACGCCGTGATGCGGTGGATGTCCTCCTCCATCCGGTACGCCTCGATCAACTGTTTGTCATCGGACATATGCGCCAGGATGCGCAGCTCGATCTGGGAGTAATCCGCGTCCATGAAGAGACAACCTTCCTTTGGCACAAACACCTTACGGATCTGCCGCCCCAGCTCCATGCGCATGGGAATGTTCTGCAGATTCGGCTCGGTCGAACTGATCCGCCCCGTCGCCGTGATCGTCTGGTTGAATGTGGAATGAATCCTGCCGTCCGCCGCGATGCAGGCAAAAAGCCCCTCCGCATAAGTAGACTTTAATTTAGCAAGTCCCCGATACTCCAAAATATCCGATACGATCGGATGATCCGGCGCCAATTTTTCCAGCACATCCGCCGCCGTGGAATACCCGGTCTTTGTCTTTTTGCCGCCCGGTATTCCCATCTTCTCAAAGAGGATCTCGCCCAACTGCTTGGGGGAGTTGATGTTGAACTCGCACCCTGCCTGCTCGTAGATCTTCCCGATCAGCTCCGCGATCCTGCCGATCAGCGCCGCGCCGTAGGCTTTCAACTGTTCCGGCTGCACCAGAACGCCGTAGCGCTCCATATCATACAGCACTTTCGTAAGGGGCATCTCAATGTCATAAAACAGGCTCTCCATCCCCTGCTCTTCCAGCATCTTTGTCAGGACGGGCGCCGCCGCAAACGCCACATAAGCCTGATAGCAGGCGTACTGCGCAAACTCCGCAGGCGTCTTTTGATACGCCTCGCTGTAAGATGCCTTTCCGCATACCTGCGTGCGGTCGGGGATCGTCAAAGAAAGCCGCTCCCCCGCAATATCTTCCGGCAGGTAGTCGCTCTTTAAGGGATTCAAAAGATATGCCGCCACCAGAATATCAAAATACCGCCGCTCTCTGTAAGGACGCATCACATCCTGCCCGCCGTCCGCCGTCCGCCACAGGCACTCGTCAGGTTCCCCCAGTATACCGTACTGTCCTTTGAGATTGAACGTTATTAGTTTACATAACTTATTCCGATGCAGGGCTGTCAAACGCTCCTTAAGCCACTCTGCGGTCACACCGCCCTGACAGGGCAGAAACACCGTCTCCTCCTCCGAAAGGGCAAGCGCCAGCCCCATGCAGCTTTTCGGCGTTCCATCGTCCAGAAAAGCAAAAAATCCGATCTTCTCCCGCTCTCCGCAGGCTTGAAAGACCGCCTCCGCCTCGGAAAAGTCCGTCACGGTGCGAAAATGCGACGCCTGCTCGTTTACGACTTCCACATCCTTACTGAAACGGGAGAGGATATTCTTAAATTCAAGCTGCTTGCAGAGCACATAAGCTTCTTCTGTATAAAAGTTACCGATCTTTGCATCCGCAAAGGAAAAGGCGATCGGCGCTTCCACATTGATGGTCGCAAGCACCTTGCTCAAGTCCGCGAGATCCCTGTGCCCGATCAAAGATTCCCGAATCGCCTTTTTGGAGATCTCTTCCACATGCGCGTAGATATTTTCCAGAGAACCGTAGGTTGTCATCAGCTCTGTGGCTGTCTTTTCTCCCACTTTGGGCACGCCGGGAATGTTGTCCGCCGTATCGCCCATCAGCGCTTTTAAGTCGATGAACTGTGCGGGCGTCACCTGATAAGCCGCCTCTACGTCCTTTGCATAGTAATCTTCCACTTCCGTGCGGCCGCCTTTGGTCTTGGGAATGCGGATGCGGATATGGTCCGTCGCAATCTGTAAAAGATCCCGGTCGCCCGAGACCAGAGAGACTTCCATGCCCTCTTTCTCCCCGCGTCTGGCGATCGTGCCGAGAATGTCGTCCGCTTCCAGCCCCGCCTGCTCCACCACGCAGATCCCCATCGCTAAGAGCAGTTCTTTCATGACGGGCACCTGTTCGCGAAGCTCCGTCGGCATCGGCTTTCTGGTGCCCTTATAGTCCTTATAGATCTCATGACGGAACGTGGGCGCGTGCACATCGAACGCCACAGTCAGATAGTCCGCCTGCTCCTCCTCCAAGATCTTAAACATGATATTCAGGAAACCGTATATCGCATTGGTATGAAGCCCCTGCCCGTTCGTCAGGTCGGGGACGCCGTAAAACGCCCTGTTCAAGATGCTGTGCCCATCTATCAAAACCAGTTTTTCCGCCATCTATCTCTAATCCTCCATGTCAGAGCAGTTTACTGCGATCTCGTTTTTTGTTTTTGCGTTTATATATTTACATAATAACGATAAGTACCGTCACCGCGACCGCTGCCGCCACCGCGATCTCCAGCCAGAACAGGACACGCCGCAGGAGGCGGTTGACCCGTATCCTGTCATCCGCGCTGTCAAGCGTCGCAAGGAGCGCTTCCTGCAAATTAAAATTATTACCTTTCTCCAGCTGTTCCATGCCCTCGGACACCAGAAACTGGATGGAAAGCTCCTCCTTGCAGTCCGGACAAGCCTCGATATGCTCTACAAATTCCGCCAGATCGTCCCCGTCCAACTCGTCATTCAGAAAGGCAGGGATCTTTTTTTCCGCTTCTTTACAATTCATAACTGCCTCTTGCATTTGCCGATACTTTGTATGAGCTGATGAAGATGCCGCACATACATAGTTATTGTATCATAACACCCCGCATTCTTCAAGAGAGGCGTCCCGTTTTCCTTCTGCTGATGCGCATCAGCAGACTCAAGACGCGCGCAAAAAAGCGCCGGGCTCCGCCGACGCTTTCCCAATCTGATTTATTGTTGTATTTCCCTGCGCTACTGCGCCTGCCCCTCCGCGGGCTGCGCTTCCGCAGGCGCCTCCGCCGGTACGGGCGGCTCGACTGCTGCCGCGATGCCCTTTCCGTTCACCTCGTAATTCACGCCGTCCACCGTCACGGTCACATTCCGCTGCAACGCGCCCGTCTCCGGATCGTAATAATAGACATTGCCGTCGGGTCTTGTGACAAGCCCCCGCATCATCACCGCATTTTCGTCAAAGTAGTAATCCTCGCCCTGGATCGTGACGTCCTCACGCAGCGCGTGGCCGTCTTTCGTGGCAAGGAAATACCGCCCCGTCTCATCGTCAAACCAACAGCCTTTCTGCACGAAACCGTTCTCATCCAGATGATACTTCCGATCCTCCCATCCAACCCAGCAGTTCCGCTGCATGCGATAGCCCGCATAGAACACGGTCTGATCTCCCCGCGTGGCAAAACCGTCCGCTACGATAATCGAGGAATAGTCCTTAAACTGATAGTTCATATCCACCCGGGTGGGGATCCCCGCAACGCTCCCGTGGGACGTATTCTGCCAGAAAGCCGCGCCGCCGTCATAATCCAGCGCATCCGCATACTGCGCCACCCATTTGTCGTAGCCGATATTGCCGATCTTATCCCGAAACATATTGCGGCTGGAATAGACCACCGGATAATAACCGTTCGCCTCAATGATCGAGCAGAAAGCGTTGATCAACGCCTGCAGCTGCGCCTGCGACATGGTTTTGTGGCAGGGCGCCTCCACATCGTAGACCACCGGATAGCTCACCGTGTAATTGCCGATCCACTGTAAAAGCTGATTCGCCTCGTTCTGCGCCTGCTCCACCGTGGACGCATAGGAATACAGATAGACGCCCGTGCGCAGCCCCGCCGCGTTCGCGCCGTTCATGTTGGCGTCAAAATAGGGATCGACGCCGGAGTTGGTACTGCCTGCTTTTACAAAGACAAAGGAGACGCCCGACGAGGGCACCTGGCTCCAGTCGATACCGAGATTGTGTTTGGAAACGTCGATGCCTCTGGCGATGGCGCTGCCCGCGCCGACAGCCTGCACCCGAATCGACGGCGCAAGCGCAAGCACGCCCGCAAGACCGAGCGCCAAAAACTTTCTTACCGCCGCTGTATGATGTTTTATCATTTGTACTTTCATCCGTCCGCCTTGACCGGATTTTCCCTTTCGTTTCTTTTTGTCTTCCTCTTTTGTCAGGATCGTCACGAAACATGACTTTGTAACATTTCTGTTACAAATGATTACAATTTGTCACATTTTGTAACAATCTTGTTTCACTATACCATGAATTGTCCGCGCTGACCAGCCTTTTTTGAAAAAAAGAAACGGTAAATACTGGAAACCATCAATCGTTTGGCCGATAATAAAACCGCCCGGACAGTTCCTCCGTCCGGATCGCATTCACAAAAGCCGCCCCGTCCGCTTCCCTGACTGCCGCGATCACTTTCTTGCTCTCCTCCTTGGAGACTACGGAATAGACGACCTTTCTCTTTTCATGTTCATAGGAGCCTTCGCCGCTTAAGATCGTGGCGCCGTGCATACTGACCGTGTTGATCGCCTGACAGACCAGATCCGCCTTGTTGGTCACGATGAAAAGCGTCTGCTTCTGGTAACGCTTGTAGAGCATGTGCAGGATCTGCGTGGAAGTATACTGATAGATGATCGAGTAGAGCGCCTTGTCGAAACCGAACAAAAGCCCCGCGATCATGATGATCACCACGTTGAATGCCAGAATAAAATTCCAGGCGTCCACACCCTTTTTTTCCGACAGATAGATGGAGATAAAGTCCGTTCCCCCGGTCGTTGCGTCCGCCGCCAGACACTGGCTGATCGCGAAGCCGCCAATGATACCGCCGAAAATACTGATCAGAAGGATGTCGTACGTCACCGCGATCTCCGGAATCACATCCGTGAGAATACTTGTCACCAGAATCGAAAGGCAGGAATAGATCGTAAACTTTTTGCCGATAAAGCGAAACCCTATATAGATCGGCACCGCATTGAGCAGGAGATTTACCGGCGTATACGGAATCCGGATGCCGAAAAACATCCTGCAGATGCTCTGGATCAGGATCGTTAATCCCGTCGCGCCGCCGGGATAAAGTCCCCCGGTATTCACAAACGTTTTGATATTGACCGCAAGCAGCGCTGACGCCGCAATGATCAAAATAATCCTCCTGCCGTCCTTTTTCAGATCAAACGTCATAACGATTCCTCCCGCACATACCATTCTAAGTCTTTCGCCGCAATGACCCGGTAATTGTCCGCGCCCTCTCCCGTGCGCAGGATCACGCGGTCGATCCCCGCCTGAATGATCTGTCTGGCACAGAGCGGGCAGGGCTTCGCCTCATGCAGGGAGCAGTCTTCGGGATTGATGCTCGTCAGATATAAATCCGCCCCCAGCGTCTGCTCTCTGGAACAGTTTAAGAGGGCGTTTGCCTCCGCGTGGATCGCCCTGCACATCGCATAGCCCTCTCCCTGATGCATGTTCCTCCGGATGCGCGGACATTCGCCGATATCGCAGCAGTTTTCAAATCCCCGCGGCGAACCGTTATATCCGGTGGAGAGCACGACGTCGTTTTTGACGACCACCGCGCCGTACTTGCGTTTCAGGCAGGTACTCCGGTAGGCAAAGACCTCCGCACAGTTTAAGTAGGTGTCCTCTTTGGATATTCTCTTGTTTCCCGACGGTTTGACCATAGCGCGCCTCCGATCCGCTTTCGTATTCTCTAAAATGTTACCGATAAACAGTATAACAGAAAAGCGCCTCGCTTTCAATCAAGCGCGGCGCTTTTCCTGTT
>JAMPCE010000028.1 GCA_023666335.1 bacterium | reverse complement strand
CTCACCGAGAGCACGGACGGCGGCAGGACAGGCGACTACACAGTGTCGTACCAAAATGATACGGCTGTCGGGACGGCGACGGCGACGATCACGGCGGTAGAGGGGAGCGGTTTTACCGGCAGTAAGAGCGTGACCTACAAGATCGTCGGGACGCCGATCAGTCGGGCAAAGGTATCGGGACTGGAAAATAAGGAGTATACCGGAACGGAGCAGGACGCGCGGCAGAGCGGCTATGTGCTGACGCTGGGAGACAGGACGCTTGTCGAGAGCACGGACGGCGGCAGGACAGGCGACTATACGGTCTCCTATGCGGGCGCGGCAAAAGAGGGCGCGGTCAAGGCGGGAACGGCGACGATCCTTTTTAAGGGGATCAACGAGTTCAGCGGGCAGTTGAAAAAGAGTTACAGGATCCTGCCCTATGAACTGCATGCCGAGAACGTCGGAAACGGGCGGGACATTGTGCTCACTTACCACACGCAGGACGAGCCGGAGCGGGAGATCGGGCTGGCAGGCTTAAACGGCATGACGGCTCCTTATGTGAAAGGCGGCAGCAAGCCGACGATCGGAATCACATTCCGCGGACAGACGCTTGTGCAGGGGAAAGACTATACGGTAAGCTATAAAAATAATAACGCTCTGACGACAGCGGAGACGGAGGAGAAGAAACTCCCTGCTTATACGATCAAAGGAAAGGGTAGTTTCAAGGGAACGCTTGCGGGAACCTTTACGATCACGGACGGCCGCATGGACAAAGAAGGGAAACTCACTATGACCGCGAAAGATGTGGTCTGGCGGGAGAAAAAGAACGCCTGGAAGCCGAAAGTCACGATCAAAGATGTGAGCGGCGCCGCGCTGGCGGCGGGCAGGGACTATGACAAAAATCTGCGATATACCTATGCAGAGGACGCCAAAGCGCTGGTATCGGAGGACGGTGTGCTCGTGGAGCGGGATCGCAAAGCGGGGGAAGAAGTGGCAGCGGAGGATATCCCGCAGGCGGGGACGATCTTACGCGTGACGGCGGCAGGGATCGGCGCTTATGCGGGAGAGAGCGGAACGGCAGCGGAGATTTCGGCAGTCTGCCGTATCGTGGCGGCGGATCTCGCGAAAGTGCGGGTGAAAGTGGCGGCAAAGGCATATCAGGACGGCAGACCCGTGACCCTGACGGCGGAAGATCTGACGGTGACGGTGGGCGCCGCGGCGGAGCCGCTGGAATGCGGGGTGGATTATCAGATTGATGCAGAAAGTTATGTAAACCACACAAAAAAGGGAAAGGCAAAGGTGACGCTGCGCGGTTTAGGAAACTATGGCGGCGAAAAGACCATCACTTATACCATCGGCGCCAAGATTTTAATATTTTCTTAAGACCACAAGATATTGTGTATTTTTCTCTTGCATAATACAATTACAGATGTTATAATCAATACCATCTAGGGTGACATAATAAAATATTATGATACCCCTCAGTGCAGGTGACATGGAAAATACCTGAAAGATAAGGCAGAAACAATAATGCACGCATGGGAAAAGGTGGAAGAACGATGAGAAAGAGAAGAATACTTGCATTCATGATGGCGCTCAGTCTTGTGGTGAGCGGGAACGGCATGACAGTCCTCGCGGCGGAGACGGGAACGGAACCGACGGCTGAGGTTCTGACGCCTGAAACAGGCGTGGTGCAGGAAGAGGCGGAAGCGCCGGAAGAAACCGAGACGTCCGGAGAGCCGGAAGAGACGGAAAAGACGGAGACGCCCGAAACAACGGAAAGCGCGGGAGAGACGGAAACGCCCGAAACGACGGAAGAGCCGGATGAGACAGCGGCGTCCGAAGTGACGGAAGATTCCGAAGAGCAGGAGGATCCCGACGCGCCTGCGGAGGAGGAGACGGCGGAGCCTGTGACAGAGGAGTCTGTAGAGCCTGTAGAGGAAGAGGAGCCGGAGCCTGTCGAAGAGCAGGGCAAGAACATGGTCCTGCCGCAGAATTATGTCAGCAGGATGGTGACCTTTACGGACGACACAGGCATGCAGGTGACTTATGACGCGAATGCCGCGACACAGTATGTCTATAAGGTGGAGAACGGCGTCCTGACGGCTGTTGTGACACAGACGACCGTGAGTGATAATACCATCGAGACGCCGGTAAAATTTTCGGGGAATGTAGAGCTGACGCAGCCGGAAGCGGGTGAGCAGTATACCGCTATCGCGGCAGGCGTGTTCGGCGGAAATCAGAATATTACTTATGTCAAGCTTCCTGCGGGCGTGGAGACCATCGGTGCGGAGGCTTTCAAGGGCTGTACGGCATTAAAGGGCGTCTACCTGCCCGCCGGCGTGAAGAAAATAGAGAACAGTGCGTTTGAGAATTGTACGGCGATGACCCAGATCAGCGTGCCCAAGACGGTGACGGCGATCGGGGATGCGGCGTTTCGGGGAGATACGAAACTGTATCTGGTGTATGTGAAAGATGCAGATTACAGTGAGCTGACAAGCATCGGCGCGGAGGCTTTCAGCGGCTGCTCGGTGCTGTCACAGCTTTGCTCCCACAGCGACTTTATTTTCCCGACGAAGCTTGAGACTATCGGGGCGTCGGCTTTTCAGAATTGTAGAGCGATCGGGAAAGTTGATTTTTCTGCAAATAAAAATCTGAAAGCGATCGGAGCAGGCGTCTTTAGCGGCTGTACCGGGCTGACCGACCTGACGCCCGGCAAGACGCTTTCCGAGATACCGGAGGAGGCGTTTGCGGGTTGTATCGCGCTGATCAACATCAATTTTGAGAACGGTAAAAATATGACGATCGGCAGGAAGGCATTTCAGGGGTGCTATCGTCTCAAACAGCTTGTGCTGCCGCAGACGATCGTTCGAATCGATGAAGATGCGTTTCAGGGCTGTACGGGCTTAAGACAGGTGGAGATCAAGTGTTATAGCATTGAGATTCAGAAAACGGCATTTCCCGCTAACGCGGAAAATCTTGTGATCGTGGCGGAGAAAGACAGTAACGGCTATGTGTATGCAAAGGAATACGGATTCAGGACGCCGGATGAAAATGCTGTTTATCGGTATACGGTGGAGAATGTGGACGGTACTTTGATGCCGTATGTTGAAGGCGGCACGGAAGAGAAACCGGAAGGTGCGTATGCTTTTCCCGGCGGTACGATCTGGGTGACGACGGGAACCACGACTACAAAGCAAGGCGATGTCAACTTGCAAAATGATAAGAAAGGCGTAAAGAGCGGAGAAATCTGCTACATCTATCAAAAAGAGAATACTGGTTATAAATTTATCAAGGAGTCCCTGCGCATGAACGGCAGCGGCGTCATATATAAAGACGGCAAATATTCTTTTGAGATGCCGGCGGGCGGTGCGGTCATCACAGCTGAGTTCCGCGCGGATACGCCGGACAATATCAAAGGACAGACGGTGACGGTGGAGTTTTCCAATGGCACGCCGCTGCGCAGCGGAGAGACGGACGGCTACGGTTATCTCGGCGTAGAGCTGAAAGTGGGACAGACAAGCAGGATGTTCTTGCTGGACGAGGATGGAAATCCGATCCCCGCGCAGAAGCTGTCCGGCATTCAATCCAGCAATGAAAAGGTGGCGAAGATTGATAAGAACGGCGTGATCACCGCTGTGGGAGCCGGCACGAGCGGCAGGGCATCCGCACAAGTCACGGTGACGGTGAAAGGCGGAGACGGCAGCGATATCAAGATCAACAGAACGGTGGATGTAACAGCGGCGGAGGCGGCGAATATCATTCTGAAAGCCTCGGATTATACAGCCGCTTATGTAAAGATCGAAGAAAATGCAGACGGCATTCAGACCGCTTCCATGAAAAAGAATATCGTGGTCGAGGAAGAGCTTTCCTTTAAGCTGAAAGCGAATGTTTACGACGAGGAGGAGGAAATCAGCAGAGAACTGACCTGGACCACCAGCAATGCTAAGGTTGCGGCATTGAAGAACAGCCAGACAACAGCGGCGGATCCCGTCAATGTGGTGACTGTTCAGAAAGGCTGCGAGGGCGAGGCGACCATTACCGTAACGGCGAAAAATTCGGCGGATTCGGCGAAAGAAAAAGTCACGCAGAAGTTCGTGGTGCGGGTCTATGAGGAGGGTTTCCGGCTTACAAGTTCTAAGATCACGGTGAATCCGAATATGCAGGACAGCGCTGCCGTAGAACTGATTTCAGCTTACGGCATAGGGCTTGAGAATGCGACGATTAAGCTCTATGAGGCGAATAGTATGGGAAGCACAAGGTTTACGGCTTCCTATAATGAGAAAAAGAGCAGCGGAGTCTGCAAGAGCTTTTGGATCAATCCGGACACCAATACAATTCCGACCGGTACTTATAAGGTGCGCGTCGGTGTAAACGGAGATAAGGCGGAAAGGAATTTACTTCCATTGACCATTGTGGTTAAAAGGGCGGCGCCCAACCCCACCGTCAAGTTCAACACGAACAAGGCAAAATTCAATCTGTTCTATAAGAACGGCGGGACGGATAAGGACGGTAAACCGATCTCAGTCATGACCGAGATCACGAAACTCGGCGACGCAAGCATCAGCAGGGTTGCGCTTGAGCCGCTTACCCAGAAAGACAATGATAAGCTCTTTACGGACAACTTTGTGATCGATCAGGCGAATACGGATCTTACAAAGGGCAAGGTCGCGATCAAGCGGAACGAGGGAAATCTGAAATATAAGACAAACAAGACGGCAGCGGTAACAGGCTATCTTGTGATCTACTATAACGGATATGAAGACAGCGCGGCGAAGAAAGTGAAAGTGACCATGCCGACCTGCACGACGGCGCCGTCTTGGGCGCTCAAGACAACGAAAGCTACTTATCGCGCAAACCCGGGCGCCGCACAGGAAATGAAACTTGTGCTTTATGATAAGAAATCGAAAACAAAAGAGCAGGTGCTTCTGGGAGAAGGCAGCGAAAGCGGCTATACGGTGACGGAGGAGAAGGGTGATATCTCCCTGACACAGGGACCTGTGATTAAAGACAATGCGATAGCAGTTGGTTTTTGGCCGGAGAAGGCACAGATGAAGCTGGTATTGCGCAACGATGCTTGGGATTTGAACAAGAACGGTAAGGAAAGGACATTAAGCTACAACTTTAACGTAGCTGTCAGCACGGCAAAGCCTACGGTGAAGACAGATGTAAACGCTGTTTCCCTGAATCTGAACTATCCGGAGAAAACAGCGCAGTTTGGTCTGGTGGCCAATCCGGGCGGCATAGAGATTGCGCCGACACAGAGTTTTGTGCCGGTGGTTACGGAGAAGAATGCAGCGGAGATTGCAAAACTAGAGGTGACTTACAAGGATGGTGTCGGGACTGTTGGGATTAAAGAGGACGTGATCAAAAGCGGTCGGACCGTGGGGAAAGGGACTTATAAGTTTGAATGTAATCCGGAAACTGACGTGCCGGGTTTGGGCAAGACGGTCCTGACGGTCAAAGTGGTGGACGGAAAACCCAGCGTTACTTTTGGAAAGGGTTCCCTACAGCTCAACACGGTCGTCTATGATAATAACAGCAAGCCGAACAGCGCCCAGACAGACAATGCGGATGATGCTTCGGCAAAGGCGGACAGCCCGCAGACAATTTTATATCGAGAAACGTCCGAGCGGACATTCAAAGTAAAGGACAAGCCGGAAGGCTACACGCTGGCTGCTGTGGGCAGCGGTGCAGATGACACGAAGATAGTGTGCACGAATAGATCCGGCGCAGAGCAGTTCTTCCACTTTGCGGTCGAGGACCAGACACAGGAGAAAGACGGTGTGCTGCGGGTATCCCTGACAAGCCGCAGTCTCACAAAGGGAATTTACAAATTCAGGATGACACCGAGATATCAGAAGACCGACAGGATTACCGTATCTGCGAAAACTGTGGATTTTCAGGTGAAAGTGATCAGCGAGGCGGATATTTATCTGGCGGCAGCGGCAAAAGGGAAGATCAATCTCGTGAGCCGGGAAGTTAAGGAGGGCGAGGAGACAGATAAGAATGGTATTTTATATACGCCAACCTTGAAAAATATTGCGGGTGAGATTGAGGCGGTGAAGATTTACGACGCCGGTTCTTTGAAAGAAGAAAGCGGGTATTTCGATATCCGTATGATTACGGAAGGAAAGAATAAGGGTAAGTTCCATGTGACGCCGAAAGCGGGGGCAGAGCTTAAGAATAACACATCTTACACCGTGTTGATCTGTGCACAGGTGAAAGGATATGCAGGTGACGCGAAGTCAGGCGGCGTACTCTCAAGGAACATCAAGATCAAAACGGCGCAGGTCCTGCCGAAAGTAACACTGAGCCGGACGAGCATGGATGTGTATCTCTCCACAAAGAATTACGATGCAGAATTTGTGGTGAAACCGAAAGCGGGTTCCGTGGGAGCGATCGAGGACGTCTATTTCGAAGAGAAAGACGAGCTGGCAAACGACAGCTTCGAGCTGATCAGGACGCCGCAGGCGGACGGTTCCATGAAAGTGACCGTACACCTGAAAGAAGCCGTCGGGTTTGCGAACGGATCGACCAACAATGTGAAGTTCTATGTGAAGTATAAAGGACAGGGTACGAACACCGCGGAGAAAGCCACAGGCTTTACCATGAAGATCAAGGTAAACTAGACAGATGAAAAAAGGAGCCGGATTCCGGCTCCTTTCTGTGAAAAGGAATCAGGCATGGAAAAGATCGTATTTATCATTCCGAATATGACAGGCGGGGGTACGGAGCGGGTGGTGGCGCTTCTGGCAAACGAATACAGTGCGCGCAGCATTTCTGTGGCGGTTCTTCTCTTTGCGGGAAACGAGACCGCGTATCCGCTCGATCCCCGCGTGGAAGTGGTGAGCGTAGGAGGTCCCTCCGGCGGCAATCCCTTTTTGCAGGCAGCAAGGCTCTATCGGATGCGGCGGTATTACCGGCGGAACAAAAATTGTCAGATATGGGCGTTTAGCGCGATGGGAGCGGTCTTTTCGGCAGCGGCGGCGTTTGGGCAGCGGCATTTCTTTTTGGTCTCCGAGCGCAACGATCCCAGCCGCTACGATCATATCAAGATCCGGGATCTGTCATACCGCCGGGCGGATGTTGTCGTGTGCCAGACGCCGGATGCGGCGAAAAGCTTTCCCGCTGCGGTTAGGAAGAAAACCGTAGTGGTCCCCAACCCGCTGGAATGCGGGGAGACGCCCTATGCGGGGGAGCGGGAGAAGCGGATCGTGGCTGTAGGACGGCTGAATGCGCAAAAGAACCACAAATTGCTGCTGCGCGCCTTTGCCGCTTTTGTAAAAACGCACGGAGAGTATCGCTTGGAACTTTACGGGCAGGGTGAATTGGAAGACGAATTGAAGTCATTTGCGGCAAAACTGCATATAGAAGAAAAGGTGATCTTTCGGGGCTTTTGTGAGCGGGTGCTCTCTAAGATCAGGACAGCAGCCATGTATGTGCTCTCTTCGGATTACGAGGGGATATCCAATTCCATGCTGGAAGCGATGGCGCTCGGGCTGCCGGTGATTGCCACGGACTGCCCTGTGGGCGGGTCGCGGATGTATATCAAAGACGGCGTAAACGGTTTTCTGGTGCCTGTGGGCGATGTAGAGGCGCTGGCGCAGGCTATGGGGCGGCTGGCGGACGATCCGGCGCTTGGCGAAAAGCTCGGGGGAGAGGCGGCAAAACTGCGCGGGGAGCTGACGACGGCAAAGATCGCCGAGCGGTTCCTTGCCCTGACACGGAGGGAAGCATGAGTAAAGTGCTGGTAATCAATCCGATCTTATATACGGCGGAGACAGACCGGATCCCCAAGGTGGACTCCATCAAAGATACCATGATCTATACCATGTGCATGGGATTTCTGCGGGCAGGTCATGAGGTGACGCTGATCGCGGCACAGGACTACAGGCCCGTTCTTGAGGAAACCTATGATTTTCCGATCCTTTGGTTTCACACGGCTTTTCGCAGACTGTTTCTGCCCCGCTGTTTTCCCTATATGCCGAAGCTGCGGCGGTATCTGAAAACACATCCGGAATATGACATGATTGTCACAAGTGAAGTCTTTGCCACCTGGTCGTATACGGCGGCAAGAATTGCGCCGGAGAAGACGGTGATCTGGCATGAACTGGCGGCTTATAACCGCATGCTGCGGCAGATTCCGGCAAAGTTCTGGTATCGGTTTGTGGCGCGGTTTCTGATGCGGCGTGTCAGGGTCGTTCCCCGTTCCGCAGAGGCGGGCGGCTTTATCCGGCAGTTCATGCCTTTGGTGGAAGCGGAGCCGATCGACCACGGCGTGGATCCGAAGCGGTTTTGTCCGATCGAAAGCAAAGCGCGGGAGGATTGTTTTGCGGTGGTGTCCCAGCTGATTCCCCGCAAGTGCATCGCGCATACGATCACAGTTTTTGCCGATTTTGTCAGGGCGGGACATGAAAGCTGCCGTTTACGGATCATCGGCGCGGGCGAAGAGGAAGAGATGCTGCGGGAGCTGGTGAAACGCCTTGCTGTGGAAGAGCGGGTGGTATTTCATGGAAAGCTTTCTCATGAGGAACTGCTGCCGCTTGTGGCGGCTTCCAAAGCGTTGCTGGTCTCCACAAAAAAGGACAATAATATGGTGTCCATTGTCGAGAGCATCGCGCTGGGAACTCCGGTCGTCACGACTTCCGTGCCCTACAACGCTTCCTATATCCGGCGGGAGGAGCTGGGGATCGTGGAAGATGACTGGCAGGCGGATGCGCTGGAGCGGATCGTCCGAGAAAATGACAGATATGTCACAAATTGTCTGGCTTATCGGGAACGCCTTTTCAACACGGCCTGCGCGGAGCGCTTTCTCGCTCTTATGAAATGAATTGCTTTTTGCGGGGTATCAGGGTACAATAGAGAATATGGAAACACTGAAAGCAGTCTTTTGCTTTGATGAAAATTTGACGGCGCAGGTGTGTGTGGCGGCAGCTTCTCTGGCGGATGCCTGCCGGGATGCGCGCTGCGAGATCCACTGTGTCTGCACGCCTGCGGCGGCGGTCGTGGAAGAGGCACTCCGCGCGCTGATCGGGAAAAAGGATCCGGAAGCGTCGCTTGTGATGCACTGTGTAGAGAATCCTTATGCGGGGGCTTACGAGGTGCGCGGCATTTCGGCAGGGACTTATCTGCGGCTGACGCTGCCGACGCTCCTGCCGGAGACGGACAGGATCTTGTATCTGGATGCTGATGTGCTGGTGCGGGAAAGCTTGCTGCCGCTCTGGCAGACAGAGTTTGGAGAGAATTTTCTTGCGGCAGTCAGAGGTCCGGTAAATCTCTCCGAAAAGTGGGAGTGGAACCGGAAAAGACCTTACTGGCACCGCCTTGAGGGGATGAAAGGCGATTATATCAATGCGGGGGTCACGCTCTTAAATCTGGCCGGGATCAGAAAAAGCGGCTTGGAACAGCGTTGGAAGGAACTGGCGCGGGAAAGATTCTACTATCAGGATCAGGACATCTTAAATATCACCTGTCAGGGCAGGATCGTCTATCTGCCGCCGAAATATAACAGGCTGGCTTATCTGTCCGCGGAAGAATACGGGCAGCTTGCCGCCGAGGGCATCTACACCGGGGCGGAGTGTGTGGAAGCGCAGGAGAACCCGGTCATTCTCCACTATGCGGGGGACAAGCCCTGGAAGCGTTACGACACCAATCTGGGTCCGGTCTGGTGGGACTTTGTAAACGAAATACCTGCGCTGGCGGCGCTCTTTGACGAGGAGAAAGCGCGGAAGTACCGCGGACCGTCGTTGTTCGAACGCATGATGCGCAGAATACGGAGATTGTGAGATGTGGAAACACAGATTTTACAAGCATTCCTGAAGTTTCCGAAGCACTGTTTGAGCGCTGAGCTCGCATTGCGAGGTGAGCGCGAGTTTGCGTAGGAACGAAGGATGCTTGCAAAATCTGTGGGAATTTATCATAAAGGAGATCGTGGCATCATGAAAATTGCAGTAGCGGGAACAGGATATGTAGGTCTGGTGGCGGGCGTCTGCTTCGCGGAAAAGGGTCACGACGTTACCTGCGTGGATGTGGACGAAGCGAAAGTCAAACGGATGGAAGCGGGCGAGACCCCCATCTATGAGGAGGGGCTGGAGGAGCTGATGCGCAAAAACAATGCGGCGGGCAGGCTCCACTATACCACGGACTACGCGGCGGCATACCGCGATAAGGACGCGATCTTTATCGGCGTGGGAACGCCCGAACAGCCGGACGGCTCCGCAAACCTGAATTATATCGCCACGGTATCGCGGCAGATCGCGGAGTCTGTCGAGCGCGACTGTCTGGTGGTGGTGAAGTCCACGGTTCCCGTGGGGACGAACGACAAGGTAGAGCAGTTCATCCACGACTTTTTGAAGCGCGATGTGAAAGTGGAGGTGGCTTCCAATCCGGAATTTCTGGCGCAGGGTTCGGCGGTGCACGACACGCTCCACGCTGCCCGCATCATCATCGGTACGGAGAGCAAGGAGGCGGAGGCGCTTTTAAAAAAGATCTACGAACCTTTTGGACTCCCGATCGTTTCCGTCAACAGGCGGTCGGCTGAGATGATCAAGTATGCCAGCAACGATTTCCTGGCGCTCAAGATCTCCTATATGAACGACATCGCAAACCTCTGCGAACTGGTGGGGGCGGATATCGACGCGGTGGCGGAGGGCATGAGCTATGACGCGAGGATCGGCGCGAATTTCCTGAAAGCCGGAATCGGCTACGGCGGAAGCTGTTTTCCGAAAGACACGAAAGCCCTCAAGTATCTGGCGGCGCAGAACGGTTATCAGTTAAGGACCGTGGAGGCGGCGGTGGATGTGAATGCAGCCCAGAAGACCAGACTTTATCAGAAAGCCTGCAAGCGCATGATCACTTTCGAGGGGTTGAAAGTCGCGGTATTGGGGCTGGCTTTTAAGGCGGGAACGGACGATCTGCGGGAGGCGCCCTCTCTGGATAATGTCAAACTGCTTTTGGAAAACGGCGCGCAGATCACAGCCTACGATCCTGCAGCGGCGGAAAACTTCCAAAAAGTTTATCCGGCAGGGAAAAATGACAGAGGTGTCATTTCTTATGCGGATGCGCCGGAAACAGCGTTGCAGGATGCCGATATCTGCTTTGTATTTACGGAGTGGAAAGAGATCAGGGAACTTTCTCCCGATACGTTTAAGGAGCGGATGCGGATCCCGCTGGTGTACGACGGGCGCAATCTCTACGGGATAAAGGAAATGAAAGAGGCGGGCGTTGAATATTACAGCATCGGACGTTAAAACGGAAAGGAAGATCATATGAGAGCGTTAGACCCCTCAAAAACCTATCTGATCACAGGCGGCGCAGGCTTTATCGGCTTTCACCTGTCGAAGAGCCTTTTGGAAAAGGGAGCCAGAGTGATCGGTTTCGACAATATGAACGACTATTATGACGTCAAGTTAAAGGAAGACCGTCTGGCAATCCTGGACTCTTATGAAAATTTCAGTTTCCTAAAGGGCGATCTTGCGGACAATGCCGATGTGTTCCGCGCGTTTCAGGAGTTTCGGCCGCAGATCGTGGTAAATCTGGGGGCGCAGGCGGGCGTGCGCTACAGCATTGACAATCCGACTGCCTACATGGAATCCAACATGATGGGATTTTTCCATATTCTGGAAGCCTGCCGCTTCTTTCCCGTGGAGCATCTGGTCTACGCTTCCTCCAGTTCCGTCTATGGCGGCAATGACAAAGTGCCTTTTTCCACGGCGGATCAGGTGGACGAGCCGGTGAGCCTCTATGCGGCGACCAAGAAATCCAATGAGCTGATGGCGCATGCCTACAGCAAACTCTATCGGATCCCGGCGACGGGTCTGCGGTTCTTTACGGTCTACGGGCCGTTTGGCAGACCGGATATGGCATATTTTAAGTTCACGCAGAAGATCCTTGCGGGGGAGCCAATCCAGCTTTACAATCAGGGCGATATGTACCGCGATTTTACTTATATCGACGACATCGTGCGGGGTGTGGAGAATATCCTGTGCAATCCCCCCGCGGAGAATGGGAAAGGCGTTTGCTATAAAGTTTACAATATCGGAAACAATCAGCCCGTAAAGCTGATGGATTATGTGGAGACGCTGGAACGGTGCCTTGGCAGGACGGCGAAGAAAGAGTATCTTCCCATGCAGCCCGGCGATGTGTATCAGACCTATGCCGATGTGAGCGACCTGATGCGGGATTATGATTTTAAGCCGGATACGTCCATCGAGGAGGGGCTTACCAGGTTTGTGGAGTGGTACAAGGAATACTATGGTTATTGATATTGTAGAAATAGCATAACCAACGCAGACGCGCTTGCGCTCCATTCCGAGCGTAGCAGGCGCTAAACTCGGGAGTTGCGCCGCAACTCCATACCTCGTTAAGCGCTGACGCTCTGCAAGGGTCTGCTTATAGTTATGCTATTTCTACAATCAGTACAGCGTTGAGATGTGTTTCGCAAACATCGATGCAGACTAGGGCGTCAAAAGGTGTATTCTATAAACTGAAATGGCAGATTGCAATCTGCCTTTCTCATGAACGAGAGAAATGTTTTGATACCTATAAAGAAATAAGAGGATAACAATGAGAGAGATTCCGATTTTGTATTTAGTGGTGCCGTGTTACAACGAGGAGGAGGTCGTAGAGAAGACTGCCGCCGTGATGCGGGAGAAGCTTGCGCGTCTGGAACAGGAAAAGAAAATCCGGAAAGGATCGCGGATCATGTTCGTGAACGACGGGAGCAAAGACAACACGCTGCGTCTGCTGCATGAGATCGCGGCGAAAGATACCGTCTTTTCGGTGGTGAGCCTTGCGGGGAACTACGGGCATCAGAGCGCGATCCTGGCGGGTATGATGACGGCGGCAGAGCATGCGGACGTCGTGGTCACGATCGACGCGGACTTACAGCAGGATATCGAGGCGTTGGACTTATTTTTGGAAAAATACAGGGCGGGCTGCGAAGTGGTCTACGGGGTGCGCAATGACAGGCATTCCGACGGCGCTTTTAAGAAGGCGACGGCAACGGTCTACTATAAACTGATGCACCTTTTGGGCAGCAACGTGATCACCAACCATGCGGACTACAGGCTGCTTTCGAAAAAGGCGCTCGATGCGCTTTCGGAATATCGGGAGACGAATCTCTTTTTGCGGGGGCTGATCCCCACGATGGGCTTTTCCTCCGATGTGGTCTATTTCGACGTGAAAGCCAGAGAGGCGGGGCATTCCAAGTATACGCTCAGTAAGATGATGACCCTTGCGGTAGACGGCATCACTTCCATGAGTGTGCGGCCCTTACGTCTGATCGGAGGGCTGGGATTTCTGGTCTTCCTGTTCAGCATGGTCATGTGCGTGATCAGTCTGGTGGACTGGGTGATGGGAAACAATGTGCCCGGCTACACCACGACATTGATCGTCTCGCTCCTGATCGGCGGCATCACCCTGCTCTCGCTGGGGATCATCGGGGAGTATATCGGAAAAATCTACATGGAGACAAAGCACAGACCCCGCTACATCATCGACACGGTGGTGTGGCATGAAGACGAGGAAACACATGAATAAGCCGGACATTCACGCGGACGATTATGCGCTGACAAAAAATACATCGCTGGATATGCTGGAATGTATGCGGGCGGGAAAGCTTGACAGCATCAGCATTGTCACCAATATGAGCTGCTTTGAGCTGTGTATGGAGCTGCTTTATGCGGAAATCCCGAACCTTCCGTTTCTGCCGCTTTTGTCGGTGCATCTCGACTTTGTGGAGGGCAGGAGTCTTGCGGGAAAAGAGAAAACGCCCGATCTGGTAAAGCCCGGGGACGACCTGATGGCGCTCGGCTGGGGCGGTCTTTTTGCAGCCTCCTATCTGCCGGGAAAGCGGGGACGGATCAGGGCGCAGCTTACCTGTGAGATCAAGGCGCAGCTTGCAAGGGGAGAAGAGGCGATCAGGCGGTGTCTGGCGCTTGCGGCGCAGGCGGGCGTTCCCTGTGCGCAGAAAGGGCTGCGCATCGACAGCCACCAGCACGCGCACATGATCCCTGTGGTGTGGGAGGCGCTGCTTTCGGCGGTGCGGGAAGAGGATTATGCGGTAGAATACATCCGCAATTCCAAAGAGGTTCTGGGTATATTTCTGACAGATGTGTCACTTTATAAGACTTACCGTCCGATCAACTTTGTCAAGAACAGACTGCTCTCTCTCTATTCCCATAAGGTGGACCGCTATTGCAGGGAACACGGACTGCGGCAGATGTATCTCTGGGGACTTGTGATGAGCGGTCGCATGGACAGGGCAAGGATCAGGCGGCTTTATCCGAAGATGCGGGCAAAGGCGGAGCGGGACGGCAGGGAATTGGAGATACTCTTTCATCCGGGGCTGATGCTTCGAGAGGAAGTGACGGACGAGGTCGCGCGCGAGGCGGCGGAAGACTTTTACTGCCGGGCGGATCGGCATATCGAGAAAGCAGCCGTCATCTCCGGAAAGTGGTGAAGCGGTCTGCGTGTGGCGGCGTTATTTGTAGAGGACTGCACGCAGTTCCGGCATTTCTTCTGCCAGAATCGCGGTGAAGTATGCAGCGCCTTCATCGGTCAGATGGTCGGGGTCGGAGAAAAGGGGCAGGCTTTCGGTAAAGCGTGCGTCGTGGGAGTAGTCATAATAACTGACATTCGTGTCAGATGCGATGCGGTTGACGGTGCCGTAAAAGCGGTCCAGAAAGTCCTCCGGCACCGGGGCGTTGTAATAGCCGGAAAAGGGCGTTGTGATGAGCACGGGAGTGATCCCGTGTTTTTTGCAGTAGTCGATGATAGCGTAAAGCTGTTCCTCCCGTTCGGGCAGGAAATATTCCTCCTTATTGTTGAAATGCCGTTCAAAACGCTGTGCGGCCTGATTCGCAAATGCCGCCACGGCGGCTTCATCCATGCCGGGGGCGTCGGGTTCCTCCGCAGCCAGGACCGTGAGGGAGAAAGGCTGTCCGGGCAGCAGTTTTAAGAGATCTTCTCCGGCGGAGAGGATGGGCAGCCTGTGCGTCACCACATCCGTAAACAGATCGTAACCGGGGACGTTTTCGGGGGAGAGAAAGTGGTAGTATTTGACAGAGAGCGCCTGCGCCTCCGTCGCGTTTGCTGTCTCGTTGTTGAAAGAAAAGTAGGAGACAGGGATGAACAGTACGCCTCCTGCCTCTAAGTGCTGTCCGTACTCGGCAAGCAGCGCCAGATCGTAGTCGTAGGTCTGGCTGGTGTGACCGAAATTAAAGCAGGTGATGCCCTGTTCGGTAAAGGCGTCGTAAGAAAAATCATAGGCGCCGTGGGAGCTGCCGACATTGGCGATCTTTACGTTGTTCACCTGATTTCCCAGCATCCGCAGTCCCCACATATCCCTGTATTTTTCATCGTCATATTGCCGATAGGATCTGTTCAGTCCCCAAAGGAGCAGGAGGGCTGCGGCGGGGATGGCGATGCACTTTACCAAAAATACCAAAAATGTCTTTCTCTTTTTCATGTTATCTTCCTCATGTTTCTCGATTCGAAGCCAATCCAAGCGACTGCGGCTCAGAACTGAAAATAAATAAATTCCGTGGCGATCCCCTTGTAGGAGAAGAGCGCAATCACCGCAAGGAGCAGGACGTAGATGGACCACCGCACAAAGAATTTCTGCCGGGAGACCAGTTCGATCACATCCTGTTTTAAGGAGATCACGTCATAGACAAGGAGCGCCGCCGCCGACAGCGCCATGCCCGCCATCGCGGGGTAACTCAGATCCAGACAGATCGCGGCGGTCTTTAAGTAATTGAGCGGTCTGCCGATGTCCCAGAACAGCCGGGAAATGATCCAAAAGGCATCCTGTATCGAGTCTGCCCGGAAAAAGATCCATGCGAAACAGATCGTGGCAAACGTGGTGGGAAGCTGCCACCAGTGTTTTTTCCGCGCGGGTTCGTCGGGCTTCCGTTTCGGGTAGAGAAAGGTCTCCGCGATCTGATAAAGTCCGTGGATCGCGCCCCAGATTAGATAAGTGAGGGAGCTGCCGTGCCAGAAACCGCTGACTAAGAATGTGATGAGGAGATTTAAGCGGTGGCGAAAAGCCCCTGTCCGGCTCCCGCCCAGCGGAATGTAGACATAGTCCCGAAACCAGGAGGAGAGGGAGATATGCCAGCGGCTCCAAAACTCCCGAATGGAGAAAGAGAGGTAGGGGCTCTTAAAATTTGTGGCGAGTTTTACGCCAAAAAGCGCAGCACAGCCGATGGCGATATCCGAATAGCCCGAAAAATCGCAGTAGATCTCGATCGCGTACATCACCGTGGTGATGATAAAGACCAGCCCCACATAGCTGCGGCAGTTACCGTACACCTGATTGACGGTCACGGCAAAGGTGTCCGCGATCACCAGCTTCTTAAAATACCCCCACGCCATCAGCTTGAGTCCGTAGGATGCGCTGTCGTAGTCGAAACGCCGCTCGGTCTTTAACTGCGGAAGCAGAGCGTCCGCCCTGCCGATCGGTCCGGCTAACAGCTGCGGAAAAAAGGAGACGAAGAGGGCGTAGTGTCCGAAATGCCGCTCCGCCCGAATCTTTCCCTTGTAGACGTCGATCAGATAGCCCATCGATTGAAAAAAGTAGAAAGAAACGCCTGCGGGCAGCAGGATTCGCAGGGTGAGGGGCTGTAAGGAAAGTCTGCCTGTGTCGATCAGGGCGTTGATCTTGTCGATCGCGGGCGCGCCCAGCTTCAAAACAAGAAGAATGCCGATAAGCGGCAGGATACCGCTCGCAAGGCAGAGTCTTTTCTTTTTTGCGTCCGGCGCTTTTTCCAGAGCAAGCGCTAAGAAAAAAGTGAGCAGGGTCGTAAAAAGGAGCAGCAGCCCGTAAGCCGCATGGAGATTCATGTAAAAGGCGTAACTGGCAAGCAGCAGAAACAGCCAGCGGGATTTTACGGGCATGAAATAATATAGAAAAAACACAGCGATCAAAAAGACCGCGAAAGTCATGGAATTAAAAAGCATGGAATCCTCCGGTTTTTTGTTCTTGTAATATTCTACTGTATTGTGAAAGTTATTACAACCTATTGTTTCTTTCCGTTTTGATTTATGGTAAGATAAAAGCATCAAAAGCGAAGTTTGGGAACAGACAGATGGGAATCACTTCATTTTATTTTTTGTGTTTTTTTGCGGTACTGCTGATACTGTATTACGGCATCCCCCGTAGATTCCAGTGGGGGTTTCTTTTGCTGTGCAGCGTTTCCTACTGCCTGCTCTCGGGGCAGGGGGCGCTCATCTGCTATCCTCTCCTGTCGGTGGCAGCCTGTTATGCGGGGACGAGGTTTCTTGCGGCGGCGCCGGCGGAGGCGGAGAAGCGGCGCAGGGGTATTCTTGCATTGACTATCGTGGTCAACATTGGCATCCTGTTTGCCCTAAAGTATGTAAATTTTGTGAGCAATACTGTGAACGGTCTGGTGCGGATTTTTGGCGGCCCGGAAAAGATCCTGCCGGGCTCTGCGCTCCTTGCGCCGCTGGGGGTGTCTTTTTACACGTTTACGCTGCTCGGCTATGTGATGGACGTTTATTACGGGCTTGCGCCGATGCAGAAAAACTTCGGGAAGCTTTTGCTTTACGGACTGTATTTTCCCAATCTGATCTCCGGTCCGATCTTACAGTACAGGGAGCGCGCGGAACAGTTTTTTGCGCTGCATGCCTTTGACTACAGGCAGGTGACAAGAGGCTTGCAGCGCATGGTCTGGGGCTTTTTTAAGAAGCTGGTGATCGCCGAGCGGCTGGGCGTTTTGGTGGATACGGTCTATGGCAGTTATGAGACTTATAGCGGCGCCTATATCTGGGTGGCGACGGTCTGCTATGCGTTCCAGCTCTACACGGACTTTTCGGGCTGCATGGACATTGTGCTGGGACTGTCGGAGAGTCTGGGGATCGTATTGCCGGAAAATTTCCAGACGCCTTTCTTTTCTAAGAGCGTCGCGGAATATTGGCGGCGCTGGCATATCACGCTGGGCGTGTGGATGAAAGATTATGTTTTTTATCCGCTTCTTCGGTCAAAACTCTTTACGGACTTAAACCGGAAGCTGAAAGAGAAGTGCGGAAAGAAGCGGGGCAAACAGCTGGCGACGTTTGCGGCGATGTTCGTCCTGTGGTTTACGGTGGGCGTCTGGCACGGCGGAGACTGGAAATTTGTGATCGGTTCCGGGCTGCTGCACTGGTGCTACATCGTGTCGGAAGAACTTCTTGCTCCCGGCTTTGCCCGCCTGCTTGACAAGATGCGCCTGAACGCGGAAGGACGGCTGGTGACGGGATTTCGCATCCTGCGCACTTTCTTTCTCGTGTGTATCGGCGATCTGTTTTTTCGGGCGGCTTCGACCGGAGACGCCTTTTCCATGCTCGCGGGCGCGGTGCGCTGCCTGAATCCGGAGATTCTCTGGGACGGTTCGCTCTTTACGCTGGGACTTGACGGGATTGAGACGGCGGTTGCGGCGCTTTCCCTGCTTCTGCTGTGGGCGGTCTCTCTCATGCAGCGGAAAGGCTCCGTGCGGGACATGATCGCGAAAAAACCGCTCCCGCTGCGGTGGCTTTTGTGGTACGCGCTTCTGTTTGCCGTGATCCTGCTTGGGTACTACGGTCCGGGGTACAGCGCGTCGGAATTTATCTATCAGGGATTTTAGGCGTTTCCTGAAAATCTGATAGTAAAGAGAGGAAAAATGTGGTAAAATAAAATATACGGTTCAAAGTTATGATTCGGTGGGAGAAAAGAATGGACAAGATCGCGGTACTGATTCCCTGCTATAATGAAGAAAAGACCATTGCCAAGGTGGTGAAAGACGCAAAAACGGCGCTTCCCGAGGCGGTGATCTATGTCTACGACAATAATTCGAGCGACCGCACGGTGGAGCTTGCGAGAGATGCGGGTGCGGTGATTCGTTATGAACATATGCAGGGAAAGGGCAATGTGATACGCAGGATGTTCCGCGAGGTGGAAGCGGAGTGCTATATCATGGTGGACGGCGACGATACCTATCCAATGGAGTATGCAAGAGAAATGGCTGATAAGGTGCTGCTTCACAGTGCGGATATGGTCGTGGGTGACAGGCTTTCTTCCACCTATTTTACGGAGAACAAACGGCCGTTCCACAATTTTGGAAATTCCGTTGTGCGCAGCAGCATCAACCGCCTGTTCCACTGTGACATCAAAGATATCATGACGGGATATCGTGCATTCAGCTACGGCTTTGTGAAGACATTTCCCGTGCTTTCCACGGGGTTTGAGATCGAAACGGAGATGACGATCCACGCCGTTTACAACAATATGCAGATCGAGAATGTGATCGTGGATTACCGTGACAGACCCGAGGGGAGCGAATCGAAGCTGAACACGTTTTCGGACGGCTTTAAGGTGCTGCACACGATCCTGAAATTATACCGGGATTATAAGCCGTTCGGCTTTTTCGGTCTCTGTGCGCTTTTCCTCGCGCTGGTGGCTGTCATTCTGTTCATCCCGATCCTGATCACCTATATCGAGACGGGGCTGGTGGACCGCTTCCCCACGCTCTTCGTCTGCGGGTTTATTGCGCTGGCGGCGATCCAGTCTCTGTTCACAGGATTGATGCTATCTAATATGGCGTTAAAAAACAGACGCGATTTCGAATATCGGCTGACGCTTGTGACAAGGCGGGTGCGGGAGAGATGACGGCGCAAAAAACGGTGATTTCGGCAGTCTGTGCGCTGGCAGCCCTCCTGTGTGCGGGGAGGATCTTACTCCTGCTCTACGGAACGGGACATATCTATACGATGGGTATTTTCCCGATGGCGCTGGTCTTCGGTTTTTATTGTCTGTGGAAAAAGGCTTTGTTTTATGAGAAAGTCTTTTTTTCTGTTCCGGTGCGGCTTTTTCTGGCGGCGGGGTTTACGCTCTTACAGACGCTCGGGCTGTTTTTTGCCCATCCGCAGATCGCGGGCGTCCCGGAGCTGTTACTCTGGACGGTCTGCTTTACGCCGCTTACCTATGCGGGCGGGAATTTTCTTTTTGCAGCGGTGGCAGAACGGGCGGAAAGCGGGGGATTTTCGGAGGAGGATGTTGTTTTGCAGCTTTCCCGCAGGGAGGAGCGGAGGCGCTTTTTTGGCGCTTTTGCCGTCATCTTTGCGGGCTTTTGTATTCCCTTTGCGGCGTACTATCCGGCGATCATGGCTTATGATGTGATCCCGCAGTTAGATCAGATTCGGTCGAGCGGTCTGACTACGCATCATCCGCTGATCCATACCTTGTATCTTGCGGCTTGTCTGAGATTGGGAGAGGCGATTCCCTTTTTTGCAAATGCGGACAGGGCAGGGCTTGCGATCTATTCCCTCACGCAGATGGCGGTCGTGGCGGCATGTTTTTCCTGTGTGTATGTCTTTTTGCTGCGGCGGGGTGTGAAACGATGGCTCTGTGCGCTCTTTGTCCTGTGCGCCGCCTTTTTTCCGACCCACGGACTGCTCGCCGTCTCCATTACGAAAGATACCGTTTATGCGGCGCTTGTGATGGTATTCGCGGTTTATACCTATGAACTTGCCGCGCGAAAGGAAAGCCCTGCGGGCGGATGGATCGTCCGTTACAGCATCCTTTCCGTCGTTTTGCTGCTGTTTCGCAATAACAGCGTCTACGCGTGGATCGTCTATGCGGCGGCGGTGCTTTTGGCGTTGCGAAAGAAACCCTTTTTCCGGCGCATCTGTATGCTTCACGGCGTGATCTTCCTGCTGTATCTTGCCCTGAACGGTCTGATGATCAGGGCGTCGGGCGCGACAAGCGACACCTATGCCAGAGAGATGCTCAGTGTTCCCGCACAGCAGATTGCCAGGGTGGTGCAGGAGCATAAAGGGGAGCTGACGCAGCAGGATCTGCAACGGCTTTCGACAGTCTGGAAAGAGGAACTTCCGGAATATGTGCCAGCCATCGCGGACAGGAGCAAGCGGGATATCGGCGGGGACAAAGAGACACTGGCGGTCTTTGCGAAAGAATGGGCGTCTTTGGGAGTGCGCTATCCGTTAGAATATCTGAAAGCCTTTCTTCTGAAAAACAAAGGCGTCTGGGATATGACAGATGTGTCATATTTGGAGATCTACTCCTATGCGGTGGGCTATCTGCAAGTTACTTATCCGAGCAACCAGCAGGAATATATGGATGTGCTCGCACCGGGTTATGTGCGCCATCAGAAATTGCAGCCCTTGCAGACGCTCTACCGCTATTTTGCGGCGGGGGATGAGCTGTGGCGGTACTGTCCGCCGATGGCGCTTGTCATGCAGCCGGCTTTTTATTGTTATCTGCTGCTTGTCTACTGCCTGTGCTGCATCGGTTTGAAAAAGACGGCGCTGCTCGTTCCGGCGGTCTTTCCTTTGGCGCTTTTGGGAACGCTCCTGCTTGGTCCCTGTGTGCTGGTCCGCTATTTTTATCCGCTGATGCTGTCGGTCACGACGCTTTCGCTGCTGCTGTTCGGGCGCAGCGAACGCATATCCGGAAACATTCCGTCATAAACTGTATAAGAAAAATATTAAGATTTGCGGAAATTTTCTTTAATTCCTTTTGTGGGATATGGGAAATTGCAAAAAGATGTGATAGAGTAAATACGGAATCATTTGTAATTTTTCTGAGAGAGACAGGAAAGGTCGGTGGCAGTATGGAAAATAGAAAAAGGGGCAGACAACACGTCAATACGCTGTTGGTGATCCTCATCGGTTTCTGCATTCTGGCGATCATTGAGATCGTCTACGGGCAGGCGCAGATTCGGGTGGAAAAGGAACGTCTCGCCTTGGAGCAGGAAAACAGTCAGACGGTGCAGGAACTGCGGGAGGAGTGGGAAAGACTTCAAAACGAAGCAGGGGTGACGACCGGCAGGGAAGAGCAGCAGACTGTGGGGAGCGCAGAGATAACAGCGGAAACGCCCGTCAAAACGACGGAGAAAGCGCAGGATACGCAGGATGCCGAAAAGGCGCAGACAAAGCAGCCTGTGACAGAGACGACAGCCAAACCACAGGAGGAGGACGACCGGCAGTACAGTATGCAGATCGTTATCATGGGAGACAGCATCATGGACGGCGACAGGACGGAGAGCGGCGCGGCGGATATCATCTCGGAACAGCTTGGCGCAAAGGTCTATAATATGTCTATTGGCGGAACGACGGCGGCGCTTCTGCCCAATGACACCTACGATACCGCCAAGTGGACTTCCTGCAGCCTCATGGGCGTGATCAATGCAATTCAGGGCAATATCAGCGCGGATGTCTTTGACGGCTACGCGGCGAAAGAAGTGCTGCAGACCTGCGATTTTTCCAAGACGGATTATTTTATCATCGAGTATGGCATCAATGATTTCCTGACCGGAAAGATTCCCAACAGCCGTTATCTGGAAAATGGCGACATGCTGCCGATGGAAGCAATCTACACTTACACGGGCGCTCTTGAGATGGCGGTCTCAGATCTCAGAGAGAGGTTTCCCAATGCGCAGATCCTGCTGATCAGTCCGCATTATTGTCAGGTTTTCAGCGGCAGGACGTTTATCGGTGATGCCTATTCGCTGGATTACGGCTACGGCAATCTTCTCACGTTCGCCCAGGGAACGAAATATGTTGCAGGACGGTACAAGGAAGACGGCGTTCTTTTCTTTGATGCGTTTGAGTACAGCGGAATCGACGCGGAAACGGCAGATGAGTATCTGGAGGACGGGGTGCACATGACGCCTCTGGGCGCCAGAGTGTATGCAGAGAAGATCGCTTCGATCATCCGCAGGGATTTTGCACCGGAGGAATGAGCGCAATGCGGGAACTTACTTATCCCTTTGACGGGGAACTGATCTTAAAGAGATCCAAAAAACTAAAGAGGGCGCTTTTGGAGAGCAGGACGGATTTTCTGGAAAAGCGGATCGCTGTGCTCGGCGGCAGCACGACCCACGATATCATACGGGTGCTGGAGCTGTTTTTGCTGGAGCAGGGGATCCGTCCCGTATTCTACGAATCGGAGTACGCGCAGTACTGGCAGGATGCGATGTTCGATAATCCGCTCCTTGCGGAGTTTGCGCCGGAGCTGATCTTTATCCATACCTCAAACCGCAACGTCACGCAGTATCCGGCGCCGGGGGACTCGGCGGCGCGGGTGGACGAGCTGTTTACAGAGCAGTATGAGCATTTCCGCGTGATGTGGGACAAGCTGGCGGACGCGTATCACTGCCCGGTGATCCAGAATAATTTTGAATATCCTTTCTACAGGCTGCTGGGAAATCAGGAAGCTGTGTATGTGCAGGGACGGATCGCCTTTTTGAACCGCTTAAACGAAGCGTTTTACCGCTATGCAAGGGAACATGAGAATTTTTATATCCACGACATCAACTATCTGTCGGCGGCTTACGGGCTCGACAAGTGGTCCGATCCGCTGTACTGGCATATGTACAAATACGCCTGCTGTATGCAGGCGATTCCGGATTTTGCCTGTAATCTCTCGCATATCATCCAGTCGATCTTCGGAAAGAATAAAAAAGCGCTGGCGCTCGATCTGGACAATACGCTCTGGGGCGGCATCGTAGGCGACGACGGTCCGGAGAATCTGGAGATTGGGCAGGAGACGCCCATGGGTCAGGTCTACGCGGAGTTTCAGGGGTATCTGAAATCCCTGAAAGACATCGGCGTCATGCTGACGGTCAATTCCAAAAATGAGGAAGAGAATGCGCTGGCGGGATTGAATCACCCGGAGGGCGTCCTGAAACCGGAGGACTTTATCCTGATCAGGGCAAACTGGGAGCCGAAGAGCGAAAATACCGCGCAGATTGCGCAGGAACTTGCCATCCTGCCGGACAGCATCGTGTTTGTGGACGATAATCCGGCGGAGCGGGAGATCGTCATGCAGCAGCTTCCCGGCGTGGCTGTGCCCGCGATCGGCACACCGGAGCAGTATGTCAGGATCCTGGATCACAGCGGCTTTTTTGAGGTGACGAAGCTGTCGGAGGATGACAGGAAGCGCAACGAGATGTATCGGGCGAACGTGGAGCGGAAGAAACAGCAGGCACAGTTTGGCGATTATCGGGAGTATCTGCTTTCCCTTGAGATGAAAGGGACGATCAGGCCGTTTGAGCCGCTCTATATGGCGCGGATCGCCCAGCTTACCAATAAGAGCAACCAGTTCAACCTGACGACGAAACGCTATACGCAGAGTGAGATCGAGGCGTTTGCGGCGGACGAAAACTATATCACCCGTTATGGAAAGCTGGAAGACCGTTTCGGGGACAACGGTGTGGTCTCCGTGGCGATCGGAAGGCGCGACGGGAAAGTTCTGCATATGGAACTGTGGCTGATGAGCTGTCGGGTATTGAAGCGCGACATGGAATATGCTATGATGGACAGTATCGTGGAAGCGTGTCAGGGATGCGGCATCGAAACGATCATGGGATATTATTATCCCACCGCAAAAAATGCTATGGTCAAAGAGTTTTACGCGGCGATGGGCTTTGAGAAGACGGAAGAAACTGACACGGGTGTCACCACTTGGCGGTTTGCCGTTTCCGCGGATTATGCGCCGAAGAATCAAGTGATTGCGAGGTTAGAATAAGGAGAGGAATATGAGCAGAGAAGAAGTATTTGTAACATTGAACGAGGTATTTCGGGATGTGTTCGACGATGAGGAGATCACCGTGACGGACGCGACTACAGCGGACGATATCGAAGAGTGGGATTCCCTCGAGCACATTAATCTGCTGGCGGCTGTGGAGCAGGCGTTCGGCATCAAGTTCAACATGGGCGAGGTCGTGTCCATGAAGAACGTGGGCGAGATGGCGGATATCGTGCAAAAGCGCCTCGGTTAGGGGAGCAGCAGTTCGATCATGCCGACCGCGGGGCTTGAGAAGAAAGCTACCTTGCGTCTTTCCAGAGCGGGCGCTTCGGTGGGTGTGTCGATGGCGAGAAAGCCCGCCGCAGACAGAGCGGCGCACGCGCTCTCGTAATCCGCAGCTTCATAGCAGATGTGGTAGGGGCAGTTTTTATATTTTTTGAGGAGGCCTGCGACCACGGAGTTTTCCGAGGCGGGCGAGACCAGTTCGATGCGGTATCCGTCCTTTTCCAGAAAACAGATGCGGACGTCGCGGATGGGATCGTAGACGACCTCCGATTCCGCCTGATAACCGAGAGCGGAAAAGGTCTTCTGCGCCTTTTCTATTTTTTTGACCAGATAGCCGATATGATGGATTTTGTATGTCGGCATGGGAGCCTCCTTATTGATAAATAGACCGGGATTGTGTATACTAAAACATGATGTCGGTTGTTTTTTATTATACTTCCCGCATTCGGCAAGCGCAAGAAAAAGATATCGTGGAACAGAGGGAAACATGACAGAGAAAAATAAAAAGACAGCGGCTTACGCCAGTCTGGCGGTTTTTGTGCTCCTGTTGATACCGATCCTGTATCTGACAGGTGTAAACAGGGCGAGCGGCGATGATTATGGATATGGGTTCCATACGAGGATGGCGTGGATGGGCACGCATTCTCTATGGGAAGTGATCAGGGGAATGTGCCGGACAGTCAAAGAATACTATGGCACCTGGCAGGGAACGTGGTTCAGTATCGCGCTGTTTACGTTACAGCCGGAAGTCTTCCATGACGGGGCGTATGTGATCGTGGCGGTCCTGATGCTTTTTTTGTGGATCGCAAGCACCGCCTATCTGTTTCGCGAGGTTCTGTGCAGGAAGCTTCATTTTGACGGCTGGAGCTGTCTGCTGATTACTGTGTGGTTCCTTATCATCAGCATTGAATTTATTCCGGGTACAAAATCGGCAATTTACTGGTTTAACGGGTGTGCGCACTATATGGTTCCCTTTACCATGTGCCAGATGCTTGCGGCATGGCTGATCCGTTTTGCCGACAGTTACCGGAAGAGCACATTTGTCGGCATTTTTCTCTTTATGACGCTGCTTGGCGGTTCCAACTATCAGGCGGCGCTGTTTGGGCTGGTCGCGGCATTTTATGCCTGCGCGTCTGTGTGGCTGTTGAGAAAGGACAAGCGGATCTTCCTGCTGGGGATTCCCATGTTCACGGAGCTGATCGGTCTCGTGGTGAGTATGAGAGCGCCGGGAAATTGGCGGCGCGGCGGCGAGGAGTTTGGATTTTCGGTGACGAGGGCGGTTCAAACGATCGGCGGCTCTTTTGTCCATGCGGTCACGGATATCGGCGTTTACTGGCAGGAAAGACCGCTGGCGCTGGCGGGGCTTTTGTTTCTCTTTTTGCTCTTTGTCCTGCTGCTCTGGCAGCGGGAGGAGAGACTGCACATTCCTTATCAGCCGATTACCGGGTTCCTGCTCTTCTGCCTGTACAGCGCGATGCAGGCGCCGGAACTGTATGCGGGCGTCACGGTCTCGAAAGGTGTGCCGAACACGAATTATCTGGTCTTTCTGCTGACGGCGGCATTTCTTCTGCTGATGGCGGCTGACAGCCTTGTCGCCCGCCTGAAAGGGTGGGAAAAAGAAAATGCGGCGCGCAGAGTCTATGCGGGCGTGATCGCTGCGGGGCTTCTTGTCTGTGCCGTGCTCGGTCTGGTCAGACGGAGCAATGTGAAAGACTGCACTTCTTATCAGGCATTGGTTTACATAACTAGCGGACAAGCCGCAGATTTTGCAGAACAGATGGATCTGCAGACGATGCTTTTGGAAGATGACAGGACGGCGGATGTCGTCATCCCCGGTGTCAATGATATTCAGGGACCGCTGATGCATATGCCGGTCACGGAGGATAAGGATGCGTGGACGAACTATGTGACGAGCCGATTTTACGGCAAGCAGAGCGTGGTCTCGATCGACCGCCCTGTCTGGATGGAACGGTATGCTGCGCAGTACGGGATAGAAACGGATTAGAAAAGGCGGCGGATATGAAGATAGCGGTATTGGAAAAACATAAAGATTTTATCATGGAGGTCATTCATTTCGGCATGGTGGGCGTGATCAACACCCTGATGGGCTGGGGGATCATGGCGGTGCTCTATAACCTGATCCATATGAATTACTGGCTTTCCAGCGGGATCTCCTATTTTATCGGCAGCGTGTTTTCCTATCACGCGAACGCGAAACTGACGTTTCAGGTGGAGGAGCGGGACAAGTGGCTCCCCTGGCGGTTTGCGCTCAATATCATTGTCTGCTATCTGATCTCTTTCAGCGTGGCGAAACCTTTGACGGGAAAGCTTCTGGCGGCTGTGGGACTGGGCGCGGACGGACAGATCTCCCAGGCGCTGTTGGAAAATATCGCGATGATTTTCGGCATGGGATTTTTTGTGGTAATGAATTTCTTCGGGCAGAAGTTGTTTGTATTCCGCAAGCGTAAATCACCCCGCGAGGAATGATGAGAGGGTCTGTAAGCCTCGGCAAACAATAAAAGTGACACGCGTGTCATAAATATAACAACAAACAAGAAGCAGGATGTGTGCATGAAAAAACTGGCGGGCTGCAAGTGGTTTCAATGGCTAACAAAATATTGGTTTCTGGTTCCGGTCGTCGCGTTCCCGCTGTTTGCGGCGGCGGTGTTTCTTGCTTACGGGGAGCGCAGTTATATCGGCGTCCACGATAACATGGATCTGTTTCTGGCGCAGTTTCAGATGTTGAAAAATACGGGGGCATTTTGGAAGCACGGCGTGGATGCGCCGTTTTTGGGCGGGGTGAGCAGGGATAACCTCCCCTCGGAACTTTCGCTTTACAGCCTGCTCTATATGCTCTTTCCGACGTACACGGCTTATATTCTGGGGATTCTGGGAAAGATCCTGCTGGGGATGTTCTCGTTCCGCCTGCTTGCGGCGGAGCTGTTTCCCGAGCGGTATCGGCTGATCCGCCCTATCGTTTACATGACGGGCCTGTGCTACGGGACGCTCTGGGTCTTTCCGGCTTTCGGGTTTGCCTTTGCCTCGATTCCGCTGTGCGTGTTTCTCCTGCTGAAAATCTACCGCAGGAAAGAAGCGCGGTGGGGCTGGTGGTATGCGGCGCTTTTTGCCTATCCGCTCGTCTCCTATTTTTCCTACCACGGGCTGTTTATTCTGGGGTATCTTGTGTTAGTCATCCTGTGGCTCTTTGGCAGATGGCTCCTCGCCGGGCGCGCCGGGACGGAGAAAAAGGCGCTCCTGCGGATGCTTGCCGCGCTTTTTGTGCTGGCGGCGGGGTATGTGCTCTGTGAATACCGCCTGTTTGGGCAGATGCTCCTTGGTGACGAGGTGACGATCCGTTCCTCCATCGTGAATGCAAGTCTTGCACCCGCAGAGATCGCGGCGGAGATCGTTCAGGTCTTTCGGGAGGGGATCTTTCATGCGGACAGCGTGCACGGGAAAGTGGTGCTCCCTGTCTGCGCACTTTATTTTGCGATAAATAACATATGTTATATAATAAAACGTGAGTGGAAGCGGATTCCCCGCGACCCTTTTAATCTGCTCATGGTGTTCATCCTGTTCAACTGCGTGGTGTATGGTCTTTATGATTTTGAACCGCTACGCTCGTTCGTGGAACGGCTGATCCCGCAGCTTAAGGGCTGGCAGTTCAACCGCACTATTTTCTTCAATCCCCTGCTCTGGTATGCGGCGCTGTTTCTGGTGCTGCTTCGGCTTTACGAGGGAGGGATCCTGCGGGTGTGGCTGGCAAACGGCATCGTCTGCCTCGCGTTGCTTACGGTGATTTTGACGCCGAACCGTTACAACGATCTGTACCATACCTGCTATAACAGAGCCTATGAATTTTATCACGGCGCGGAGGTGGACGAGCTGTCCTACGAGCAGTTTTATGCCGTGGACCTGTTTGACGAGATCAAAGCCGATATCGGCTATCAGGGCGAGTGGGCGGCGGCATACGGCTTCCATCCGGCAGTCCTTGAGTATAACGGGATCGCGTCGCTCGACGGTTATCTGGGCTTCTATCCCCAGTCCTACAAGGAGGCTTTCCGGGAGGTCATCGCCCCCGCGCTGGAACGCGTGGAGGAGACGCGCATCTACTATGATGACTGGGGCGCGAGAGCCTATCTCTACTCCGGGACGGATTTAAGCATCGTACAGGCGGCGAAGACCGTCTATGCGACGGATGACCGTATTTATATAGACGGTGAAGCGTTTCGCAAACTTGGCGGGGAATACCTTTTTTCCAGGATCCGCCTTTCTAATGCGGAGGAGACCGGGCTTTCCCTGCTGGGAGAGTACACCGCGGCGGATGAAAGTATGACGATTTATGTATACCGATATGATCTGACTGAATAAGAAAAAGCAAGGAGGGCGCATTATGCCGATACGGGTACACAATTTTGGCGGCGTGATCGGGTGGAATGCCAAAAAATATCTGCCTTGGATCGCCAGCGAAAGCTATCTGAAACTGCAATTTGTCAGCCGCAGGAGATCCCAGAAAGGCTATATCGAGTATTTCATGAGCCACGAGGAGGCGCCGCATCCGCTGGTCGTGAATCTGGAGACGGTGAACCGCTGCAACAGCACCTGCGCGTTCTGCACCGCCAATATCCACGCGGAAAAGCGTCCTTATAAGAAGATGGACGACGCGCTTTACTATTCCATCATCGACCAGCTCCGTGACTGGGGTTACAAAGGACACCTGACGCTCTACGGAAACAATGAGCCGTGGCTTGACACGCGCATCGTGGAATTTCACAAATATGCGAGGGAGCAGCTTCCCGATGCGTTTATCTTTATGTCCACAAACGGTCTGCTCCTCAACGTGGATAAGGTGAAACAGATCGTCCCCTATGTGGATCAGCTCATCATCAACAACTACGCGATGGAGATGAAACTGCACGACAATGTACAGACGATCTATGAGTATGTGAAAGCGCATCCGCAGGAATTTCAGGAGGTGGATATTCTGATCCAGATGCGCTATCTGAAAGAAGTGCTGACGAACCGCGCGGGCAGCGCGCCAAATAAGCAGTCGAAAGGAAAGGTTATAAAAGAGACCTGCCTGATGCCCTTTACGGATGTGTGGATCACACCATTCGGGAAGATGGGGATCTGCTGCTGCGATAATTTTGAAGTGACGGAACTGGCGGATCTGAATACAACGCCCCTGCGGGAGGGCTGGAACAGCGAAAAGTACAAAAAACTGCGGGAGGCGGTCGCGGCGGGCAGACACAATTATCCTTTCTGTAAAAACTGCGACTTTATCGACGCGGGACTGCGGATGGATGCCGTGGACGATGTTCTGAAACACAGGCAGATGCACGGCGCGAGACAATCCATGTTTCAGAAAAAGTAGATGGAAGCGGGATGAGATAACAGATGAGAAAAAAGAGGATCATGGCTGGAATCACAGCGCTCATGTTGCTGCTTGCAAGCTGCGGTGCGGGAAATGCAGAAGAGCGGGACAGCGGGAGCGGACAGGCGCCTCAGACGGCGGAGGAACAGGGGAATCCGCCGCTCCAATCTGAGGAGGAGAGCGGGCAAAAAAGTGCGGACGCTGAGACGGAGGCGGAAAATGCGGAGGAAACGGATGATGAAGATTCCGCGCAGGCGGGTCAGCCAGCCGCAGGGTCGAAACTTGCAGGGAAGTCGGTTTCTGTTTTGGGGGATAGTATTTCCACATTCCGCGGCTGCAATCCCGAGGGATACGCTGTTTTCTTTCCCGATTTTGGAGAGGTAACAGCGGTGGAGGAGACCTGGTGGCAGCGGGTCGTGGACGATCTGGGACTTACCTTGTATAAAAACGGTTCCAGCTCAGGCTCTACCGTTTCGGGAGATTCGACAGGGATGGAGGATCCGCTCTGCGCCTGTAATGAGCTGCGCACCAGCGTTCTTGCGGGACCGCAGGGCGCCTGCCCGGAGCTCATCATCGTGTATCTTGGGACCAATGATCTGCTGAACGCTGTGCCGCTTGGGAGCAATGACGGAACGACCCCGGTGGAGGAGGGCGAAGTGGCTGTTTTCAGCGACGCTTACACGCTTATGATAGACAAACTCCAGGCATATTATCCGCTGGCGGAATTGTTTTGCTGTACCCTCCTCCCGGTGGGACGTTATGGAACGAGCACGCCCTATGTGGACTCTGTGAACGAGCTGGGGCTTACGGCGGCGGATTACAATCAGGTGATCGGGCAGATTGCGGAGAATAAGGGGCTTTCTGTGATCGATCTGTATGAATGCGGCATTACCATAGACAATCTGCCGGAAATGACTACGGACGGCGTTCACCCGACGCCGACAGGTATGAAGTGCATTGCGGAGACGGTCGAGAAAGCGTTGGCTGCGGGGCGGTAGAGAAGCGAACTTGCTAATATTAAGATAACAGATAGGGACACATGGAAAATTAATATGATGAACAATAACGGGCATAGCAAAAAGGGCAACTGTACAGAATACTGGACAAGAATGGAAGAATTTAATATTTTGTGTGAAATAGTTATGCAAAATCGTCTGGTTTGTTTAACCGGAGCAGGAATATCCAAAAACTTAGAACTGCAAGATGGTACAACGGCTCCGGACTGGAAGGAACTTTTAGATAAATTAGCAAAGAAACTTAACGATAAACTGGATAAGGAGCAGAAAAAAGATATCAAGAATTTATTGGCTAAAAATGCTACTGGCGAGCAAATGATAGAGGCGGCAACCATACTGAAAAGAGCGGATAAAAAGCTATTCGATCAATCTTTTGTGAATGCCGTAAAGTTGAAAGAGGGAATTTTTTCTCCTACTCATAAATGCTTATTGGAATTATGCCCAAACGGTATAATTACATATAATTATGATGAAGCACATGAAAATGCCTTAAAAGCCAGTGCCAAAAATGATTGGATTGTGTTAACACCTTATGAAGAAGACAAAATTGTAGAAATTGTTTTAAATCGTTTCAATCAAAAATTTTTATTAAAAGCACATGGAACTGTAAGCAAAAAGGACAATATGGTATTAACAAGGGATTCCTATCGTGATCTGTTTGTAAAATATCCCGCCTATAAAGCCTTTTTACAAAATCTATTCACCAATTATCAACTTCTTATTGTGGGATTTGGATTTTCGGATCCGGATTTTGAACTGCTGATAAAAGATATATTTAGTATATATGGTTCCCCTATACAAAAACATATTGTAATCAAACATGAAAACCAGAAAAGTCCAAAGGATACGCTTTATAAACTTAGATATGGAATGCGCTACCTTTATGTCAAAGATTTTGGTGATATACCTAAAATATTACACGACTGCATTTCTTCAGGCGGCAAGTATATGAGGAACATAATAGAAAGATGCATGTCAAAAGAAATAGATGAAAGACATATGGTACACAATGAAATAAGAAGTATGAGTTTAATAGGTAAGGAGTGCCTTGCAAATAAATTGATGCCTCTGATACAAAAATTGGTTGAAAGGGAGCAGCTTTCTGAAACCACTGAATTAAGTGAATTGATTTATACGTTTGCACAATTATTGGACGTAAATAACGGGTATAAAGATTTTTTGATTCAAAATGTTATTGAAAAGAGTATTGATTCTGAACCTGTTGCACATGCTTTGGCGGGCATAGCTTCATACTTGGATATGGACGACCTAAAGAAAATAGATATATGGGAGAAAAAGATTGAGAAAACACCTTTTAGATCAGATCCTCATAATCCGGATCCACATAACAGAACGCATATATATTGTCAATATCTAAAAGCCTATGTGGAGGCTAAATATGTGGATCATTTGTCGGGACAAGATTAACGGGAAATTATTGTGTTTTACCAACGGAGGTTGGATAGTGCGGATAGGTGACAAACAGACACAAGTAAACAAAGGGGCTTC
>JAMPCE010000027.1 GCA_023666335.1 bacterium | reverse complement strand
CGGCATGGCGGCGGCGGACCGCGTGTGCGGTTTCGGCGGCAGTCATTCTGCTTCTGGCTTACAAGGGCTTTGCGCTCCTGCGGACGGCTGCTTCGGCGGAGAGCGGATATCTCCTTATGCAAAAGGATTACGAGAATTATGAGACCATTCCTTACGAGATCGAGGGCGTGACTTTTTATTATCCCGTCGATGGCGACCGGGTGGGGTATGACAGCTTTCCCTCTTCTCCGGCAAAAGCGGAGATCGCATTTCTGGGAGACGCGCCTGCGGACGGGTTTTACTTGCGCCAATAGCGCTTTTATGCTAGGATGATACACGAATGGTTTTTGTGAAAAGCATGAAAAAATCAATACAAAAAAACACAAACGAAGGAGGAAAAAGAGATGTCGATTCTTGATAAACTGAGCAGCGGCGTGACGGAGGCGGGAAATACCATTTCCCAGAAAGCAAAGGGCATTTCGGAACAGACGAGATTAAACGGTGAACTTTCCAAAAACAAAGCCAGGCGGGAGGAGTGCATCCGCAAACTGGGCGAGGCGTATTATCAGGCGCGGAAAAAGAACGAAACGCCCGACGATGCAGAGCTGATCGAGGAGATCGGGCAGATAGACGGCATCATTGAGAAGATAACGGAGAACTTAAATCAGTTAAAGGGAATCGTTGTCTGTGAAAAGTGCGGCACGGAGCTTGAGAAAGGCAGCGCTTTCTGTCCTTCCTGCGGTACGCCGGTCAAGGAGCCGGAGGTGATCCGCTGTTCGAAATGTATGGCGGAACTTCCTGCGGGCACGCGGTTCTGCATACACTGTGGCACGAAGCTGGAAAGCTAGTACAGTGATACCGGACAAATGAGGGAGGAAAAGAGAGATGTTTTGTAATCAGTGTGGGACTAAGCTGCCGGAGGGAGCGCAGTTTTGCCCGAATTGCGGCAATAATATAGCGCTGGAGGAACAGACGCCCGCACCTGTGGAAGGACAGGGAGCCTGGCAGGCGGCAGGGCAGATGCCCGCGCCGATGATGCCTGCATCGGGAACGGCGAAGAAAAAGAACTGGCTGATCTATGGAGGGATCGCCGTGGCGGCGGTTCTGCTGTTAGCCGTCATTGTCTCTGCCGTGTCGAATCTGATCCTGGGAAAGGGCGGCAAAGTGCTGAAAGCATGCAGCGCTACGCTAAAGGAAGCGCCGCTTCTGGTGGAAGATCTAAAGGATATTCCGCAGATATTGTCCGGCGACAGTTTTCTGGTGGGCATGGAGCTGGGAAATGATGACCTGACGGTAAATGGTGAATTTAGAAACGGTGGAAAAGACAAGCAGATCTCTCTGCGCGCCGATATGGATGATAAGAATCTGGCAGTTTTGTGCGGTGTGCATTCGGGGGTGTTTCAGGCGTCGGCAGAGGGGCTGGATCACGCTTTTTTCTATGATCCCAAGGGCGAAAACGACGGTTATCTGACAGAGGGTTTTAGAGAGAAAGAGTTGGAGCAGATCAACGAGCTGCTGGAGACGATCACTTCCGATCAGATGAATACGGAGACGATGCAGAAAAACATCCTGTCGGCTGTGGTGAAAGAATTTCGGAATCTGGAGTTTGAAGATGCAAAGGCGCGGAACTTCAAGGTAGACGGAAAAAAGAGAACATGCAAGGGCTATCTGGTGTCGCTTGATGAGAAAAATGCTGCCGGATTTCTGGAGGCTTTCAGCGAGGCTGCGCTGAGAGATATGGACGGCGATACGAAAGATGCGGCGGAGGACATGGTGGATCTTCTGATCGATGAGATCAGGAAAGAACGTTTTGACGCGGATGTCAGTTTTTATATCTACAAAAAGAAACTGGCGGCTGTGGCGCTGGAGATTGAAGATGAGGAAATCCGTCTGGAATTTGAGGGCGGCGACTATCGGATGCAGAATATGACGCTGACGGTAGAGAACGATTATTTTTCCGATGAGCTGACCATCAACGGCGAGCGAAAAGGAAAGACGGAGACCACAACGATCGCGATCAATGGCAATGAGGTCGAGATCGTCTATGACGCAAAGTCGGGCGCAGTCTCTCTGGAGGGTAAGATCGATGGGGAACGATGCCGCCTGGAGGGCGTATATCGGCATAGCGGCTCCGAGGCATCCTGCGAGCTGGAGGATATCGTGATCGACGGAAAGTCTCTACTGCAGGATGCGGGCGTTATGGTGTATGTAAAGAAGAAGCCGGGCATCGAGAAATATCAGGGAGAAAAATTCGATCTGGGAAATGCTTCAAAGGAAGATTTTGAGGAGCTGCTCGGCGAGCTGGAAGACTATATCAATGAGCTGGATGATCTGGAAGATTATGTTGATATGATCGACGATTTTCTGTGACGCCGCTTACGAGTAGAAGCGTTTACGGTGTATTGGAAAACCGTTGCATTATTTTTTGTTTTCCGCTATAATATAAATAAGAGCGGAGACAAAGCCTGACGCGGCGGTGTATTGCGAGGGAAACGGAGACGGAGAGAGGGATGAATCAGACAGACAAGATTTATGTGGCAGGGCACAGGGGACTTGTGGGAAGCGCGATCGTGCGCTCCCTGAAAGCGAAAGGATACACGAATGTGATCGGCAGGACGCACAAAGAGCTTGACTTACTCAGTCAACGAGATGTGCAGGCGTTTTTCGAGCAGGAGCGTCCGGATGTGGTGGTCTTAGCGGCGGCTAAAGTGGGCGGTATCAACGCCAACAATACCGCGCCTGCGGAGTTTGCCTATGAAAATATGCAGATCCAGTGCAACGTGATCCAGTGCTGTCACGAATATCAGGTGAAGAAGCTCCTGTTTTTGGGGAGCACCTGTATTTATCCCAGAATGGCGCCGCAGCCGATTCCGGAGGATGCGCTGCTCACGGGGCCGCTTGAGGAGACGAACGAGGCTTACGCCATTGCAAAGATCGCGGGGCTTGAGATGTGCAAGTTTTATAAGCGGCAGTACGGGGACGATTTCATCAGCTGCATGCCGACGAATCTCTACGGTCCGCACGACAATTACGATCTGGAAGGCTCCCATGTGATGCCTGCCATGATTCGTAAATTCCACGAGGCAAAGGTAGGTGGTGCGCCGACGGTGGAATTGTGGGGGACGGGAACGCCGCTGCGGGAATTTCTTTATGTGGACGATATGGCGGACGCCTGCGTGTTCCTGCTGGAACATTACAGCGGCGAGCAGCATGTGAACATCGGCACAGGCAAGGAGGTCACGATCAGGGAACTGGCGGAGACGGTGCAAAAAGCGGTGGGCTATACGGGCGAGATCGTCTGGAACCGCGATATGCCGGACGGTACGCCGAGAAAACTGACGGATGTGACGAAGCTCCATGCGCTCGGCTGGAAACATAAGGTCGAACTGGAGGAGGGCGTGGCGCTCGCTTATCAGTGGTTTCAGGAAAATGTGCAGGAGGCGAGATTGTAGGCGATAACTTACCATTTACAGCGCGATGGATATTTGGTATTCTGTCGAAAGAAAATGACACCCGACAGAGAATTTGCCAGGGTTTGTCAAATATAATGCTGCAAAGGAGTAAAGGGGAATGGCACAACAGAATACGGTAAGCAGGTATGAGATTGAGGAAGTGATTTCGGATTTCATGCTGGAACTGGGTATTCCGGCTCATTTGCGGGGATATCAGTTTCTGCGAAGCGCTTTGGAGATGTGCGTGGAGGATATGGAGCTGGTGGGGAGTGTCACAAAGCTTCTGTATCCGGATCTTGCAAAGCGTTATCAGACCACAGACACCAAGGTGGAGCGGGCGATCCGCAATGCGATCGAGGTCTCCTGGGACAGGGGAAACGGCGATCTGTTTGAGGAACTGTTCGGTTACAGCAACGGTCCTGAGTACACCAGACCGACCAACAGTGAGTACATCGCGGTCGTCGCGGATTACATACGGCTGGAAAACGGTCTGATCGGCTGAGAGCGGGTAAGAGAAGGAAGAGATACGTCTCTTCCTTTTTTTATGGGAATGTGGTAAACTGATACTGGTATACACGAAAGGAGAGCGTTTATGAAACTGCTCAGTGTCATCGTTCCCTGTTACAATGAGGAAGAAAATGTCAGGGACTTTTACGATGAATTGTGTAAAAATAATGATTTTTTTGCCGGAAAGCAGATAGAACTGGAGATTCTTTATGTGGATGATGGCTCAAAGGATGGGACGGTCTCAGAAGTAAAAAAACTCTGTGCGGAGGATGCGCGTGTGAGGCTCCTCTCTTTTTCCCGTAATTTCGGAAAAGAGGCGGCGATCTATGCGGGACTGCAGAAATGTCGGGGCGATCTGGCGGTGCTGATGGATGCGGACTTGCAGGATCCGCCCTCGCTTTTGCCGGAAATGTACGGCTATATCGAGGAGGGTTACGATTCGGTGGCGACCAGACGTGTGACGAGAAAGGGCGAGCCTCCGGTCCGTTCCTTTTTTGCCAGGATGTTTTACCGTCTGATGAACCGCATTTCCCGCACCGAGATCGTGGACGGCGCAAGGGATTACCGTCTGATGACCAGACAGGTGGTGGATGCGATCCTGTCCATGTGCGAGTACAACCGCTTCACCAAAGGGATCTTCGGCTGGGTCGGCTACGAGACGAAATGGCTGGAATACGAGAATGTCGAGCGCAGGAAAGGCGAGACGAAATGGTCTTTCTGGAAGCTCTTTCTCTATTCGCTGGAGGGGATCGTCGCTTTTTCCACGGCGCCGCTCACCATCGCTTCCGTGATGGGCGTGCTTTTCTGCGTGCTCGCTTTTGCAATGATTATATTTATTATAATACGAACATTTATATTCGGCGATCCGACTTCCGGCTGGCCGTCGCTCGTCTGCATCATTATGATGGTCAGCGGCGTGCAGCTTTTCTGTCTGGGTATTCTGGGGCAGTATTTGTCCAAGACTTACATGGAGGTAAAAAGGCGCCCGATCTACCTCGTGAAAGAGGAAGCCGGGGGCGTGGCGCAGGATGAGAGTGAAAGGGAAAAGGTTTGAGCGGTAAAAAGGACGGACTGATCAGCGTGATCGTGCCGGTGTACGGTGCGGAGGCATATATTGCGAAGACCATCGCCATCGTGGCGGCGCAGACCTTTGAGGCGTGGGAGCTTCTGCTGATCGAGGACGCTTCGCCGGACGGGAGCGCGGAGGTTGTCCGCAGGGCGCTCGCGGGATGCAGGCGGCAGGATGTGACAGCCGATCTTTCGGCAGAGATTCCCAATGTGCGCGCGGCGGAAAGCTACACGGATGAGATTGGCAGACGGATTCTTCTGCTCTGCAAGGAAAAAAACGAGGGGGCGGCAGCCGCCAGAAACACGGGTCTGAAACTGGCGCAGGGCAGATACATTGCCTTTCTCGACGCGGACGACGTCTGGCATTCCGATAAGCTGGAAAAAGAATTTGCTTTTATGCAGAAAAAGCAGGCGGGATTTGTGTTCTGCGCCTATGAATTTGGCGATCGGGATGCCGCCCCCACGGGAAAGGTCGTGCATGTGCCGCCACACCTTACCTATCGGGAAGCGCTCTCGCGGACGGTGATCTTTACCACGACGGTGCTTCTTGACAGAGAAAAGATCGCGGACGAGCTGATCGAGATGCCGCGCGTGGAGAGCGAGGACACGGCGACGTGGTGGCGGATCCTGCGGGCGGGGCATACGGCATACGGTCTGGATGAGACGCTTGCGGTCTACAGAAGACCGCCGAAATCCCTCTCTTCCAATAAGGCGGCGGCAGTGCGGCGGATCTGGAATCTCTACCGCAGGCAGGAGGGACTTTCGGTGATAAAAAGCCTTTGCTGCTTGATACCCTGGGCTTACAGGGCTGCTGCAAGGCGCCTGTAAGGCAAAAACGGAGTGAACCATGAGACGAATCGAATCCTTAAAAAGACTGATCATATTGCAGTTGTCCTTTATCGGACTGATCATCCATACGGCGGTCTATGCGTATTTCTGGTTTCAGAAATATTATCCTTATCTGCTCTATCACGGCAAAGCGAAATTTTTCCGCAACGGCCACCTTCTCATGATCCTGATCTATTTTGTGCTGTTGTTCTTTTTTGCCAGCATGTACGGGGCGTTAAAGATCGGCTACCTGAAACCGACGGATGTTTTTATCTCGGAGGTCTTTTCGCTCCTGATTGTGAATGTGATCTCCTATTTCCAGATCTCCCTGATGGCAAACTGGATCGTGGCGGTGCGTCCCATCGCGGAGACGATGCTGATTCAGGCGGTCATCTCGGCGGTCTGGGTCTATGTGTGTAACGCCTGTTATTATAAAGCGTTTCCGCCGCGGGACATCCTGATCGTGCACGGCGAGCGGCCGATCGACGATATTGTGTCGAAGTTTGAGTCGCGTCGGGACAAGTATCGGATCGAAAAGACCATGAATGTCTCGGAGGGAATGGAAGCTGTAAAACGCGAGATCAATGAAAAATACGGCGCGGTGGTGCTCTGGGATATTCCCGTGGACGAGCGGAACGAACTTCTGAAACTCTGCTACAGCCGTTCCATCCGCGTTTATATGATGCCAAGAATTTCGGACGTGCTGGTAAAGGGCGCGGATCAGCTTCACCTGTTTGACACGCCCGTTTACCTGACCAGAGAGTATTCGTTGAAAGTGGAGCAGCGGCTGGCAAAACGCCTGATCGATCTGATCTGCTCGATTCTTCTTTTGGTGATCGCATCGCCTTTTATGCTGGTCACGGCTCTGGCGATCAAATTATATGACGGCGGTCCTGTCTTTTATAAACAGATCCGCTGCACCAGAGACCGGAAAGAGTTTTATATCCTGAAATTCCGCAGTATGCGGGTGGATGCGGAAAAGGACGGTGTGGCGCGCCTTGCGTCGAAGAACGATTCCCGCATTACGCCGGTGGGGAAGTTTATCCGCGCGACCAGGATCGACGAACTGCCGCAGCTCATCAATATCCTAAAGGGCGAGATGTCCTTTATCGGTCCCAGACCCGAGCGGCCTGAGATCATCGAGCAGTATCTGGAGGAGATGCCCGAATTTGCTTTCCGCATGAAAGTGAAAGCGGGGCTTGCGGGATACGCGCAGGTCTACGGGAAATACAACACCACGCCCTATGATAAATTAAAACTGGATTTAACTTATATTGAGCAGTATTCCGTGTGGCTGGACTTGAAGCTGATGATGCTCACGCTGAAAATATTGATCAAGCCGGAGAGCACGGAGGGGGTCGAGGGGGATCAGACGACGGCGATGAAACGGTGAAAGGTTATGCTGCTATGAAAGATAACGACTATATCAATGAGGGTATGGACATCAAGAAATATATGCTCTGTCTGTGGCGGCGGCTTCCGCTTGTGGTCGCGGCGGGCGTGGCGGCGGCGGTCCTGTTTGGGGCGGTCTATACGCTGTCGCGGACGGTGCCGGAGGAAGAGCGGACATATCAGGCTTTTGCGAAAGTGTATCTGGATTTTGCGGCGGACGAGACGGGGGAAGTCTATCAGGCGTACAACGGTTATACATGGAACGATCTGATGGCAGCCGACCCGATCATGGAACGCGTGCTTTCGTATCTTCCGGCGGACTATGACCGCGAGGAGGCGGAGGAAGCGATCCGCGCGGAGATCCTTTCCGATATCCGGCTGCTGACGGTGACGGTCGCGACGAACCGACAGGAGCGCACGGAAGCGATCCTCCATGCCGCGGTACAGGCGCTTGCCGACTATGGAGAGCAGGCGAAAGAATTTCTCGGGATAAACGCCATTCAGGAGACGGAGGCGCGCCTTGTGGTGGCGGATGACCGCCTTTTACAGGTTGTTTTGCTGGGACTGTTTTTGGGACTTTTCTTCGCGCTTCTCGGGGTGGCGCTCCGCGGCGTGTTTGAGGCGCGGATCCTGCTGGCAGGAGACCTAAAAAAAGTGACAGATGTGTCATTTATCGGCTATGCGGGCGCGGCGGGAAAGTTTGGAAAAGATTACGAGAACAATCTCGCGTATCTGCGGAAAAAGGCGGGAGATATCACGGTATGCGAAGCTTCTCCGGACGAGCCTTTTTCGGAGGAGGATTTCGAAAACCTGCGCGGGGCTGCGGGCGTGGTGTTGTCCGTTCCTTTTGCAAAGGCTTCCGCCGCCTGGGTGACATACGCGGTCGATCAGCTTGCGGCGCAGGATTGTGTGCTCTTAGGCGTAGCGATCCGGGAGACGGATGAGAAGTTTTTGAAAAGATATTACGGGAAAAAGGTGCTTTCTGTATGAAACTGGAGGTTCTGGTCTCCGCAGTCGAAAAGGATGCGGCGGCGCTTCTTGCACAAATGCATATCGCTTCGGATGCGGTCCTTGTGGATCAATGTGATCGTTACGGTTATGAAACGGTTCCGACACCCGGCGGGACGGCGCGCTGCTTTTATATGCCGGAGCGGGGCGTGGGACTCAGCCGCAACACAGCGCTTTTGCATGCCGCAGGGGAGGCCGTGCTCTTTTCCGATGAGGATATCGTCCTTGCGAAAGGGTATGAAGAGATGATCGCGGACGCTTACCGCGCCCTGCCCGATGCGGATCTGATCCTCTTTAACGTCAAAGTGGCTCCCGCCCGCAGAACTTACTGGAACGGGGCAGTCTGCCGCGTCAATTGGAAAAATTACGGAAGATATCCGGCGTACAGTATCTCGGCAAAACTTGCGTCCCTCAGACGGGCGAATGCGCATTATTCGCTGCTTTTCGGCGGCGGCGCAAAGTACAGCAACGGCGAGGACAGTTTATTCTTAAGGGACTGCCTGCGGGCGGGACTGAAAGTTTACGCGCATACGGCTTGCATCGGGGAGGAAAAAGAACGCCCCTCTACCTGGTTTTCAGGTTATCATGAAACATTTTTCCGCGACAGAGGTGTGCTTTACCATCATCTTTACGGGAAGCTTGCGCTGCCGCTTGCCCTGCGTTTTCTGTTGGCGCATAAAGAAGTCATGTGTCGGGAGATTCCGGTGCGGAAAGCATACCGCATCATGCGGGAAGGAGTGCGGGAGGCGCGCGGCGGATGATCCTGTATATTACGGTGGCAGCCTTGACGGCGCTCCTTGCGGGAATGGTGGACAACCGCCCGCTCAGACAACCCCATACGCTCACCAGGCAGCAGCTTATGAATCGAGTTTGTCTGCTTGCGGTCTTTACGATCCTGTTCGCCCTTTCCGCGTGCCGGTTAAACGTCGGTAACGACTATGCAAAGTATGTGGAATTTATGCACCTGGTGAACTGCGACGCCTATGTGCCGACAGAGATCGGTTTTAATCTGCTGGTGAAACTCATTTACGCGCTGTCGGGCTTTGAGAATTTCCTGCTGGTGTTTGCGGTTTATGCCTTTGTGACGGTGCTTTTGTTTCTGCTTGCGATGTATGAGCAGAGCGACGAATTTGCCTTAAGCTTTTTCCTGTTCATGATGCTGGGATATTATTTCCAGACGTTCAGCACGGTGCGCTATTATCTGGCGCTCGCGATCGCGCTCTACTCTATGAAGTTTGTGCTGCGCAGACAGTGGGGCAGGTTTATCGCGCTAGTCCTTGTCGGGGCGGCGTTTCACAAGTCGCTGCTGGTGGTGATCCCGCTTTATTTTCTGGCGTCCCTGCGCTGGAAGAAATGGCAGCTTGTGCTGGCGGCGCTTTTTAGCACGACGTTTTTGTTTATGCAGGACTTTTATCTGAAAGTGGTGGTGTTCCTCTATCCGACTTACGAGGATACGGAGTATCTGGAGGGCGGCACCAGCTATATCAATATTCTGCGGTGCGTGGCGGTGCTCGTCTTTGCGGGCATCGTGTACCTGATGGAGTCGAAAGAGCAGAGGCTGGTGGAGAGCGGCAGCGGGGAAAATGCGTCAAAAAATGACATAGATGTCATAAATGAGCGGGGGAGTTTGAAAGAAGATGCGCGGTTTTGGTTTTATTTTTATCTGAATCTGGGCGCGCTCGTACTCTACACGTTCTGCTCGTTTCTGCCGATCATATCGCGGATCGGCTACTACCTGACCGTGAGCCAGATCTTATTTTTGCCGATGCTCCTTGGTCGGGTGCGAGAGAAAAAATGGCGGCGGCTGTTTCGGGCGGGGATTTTGCTTGCGGCGGCGTTTTACTTTGCGGTGTATCTAAGCCGTGCCGCAAACGACGGGGTGCTGGTGCTGCCTTATCAGACGTTTCTGTTTCATGATATGGTGAATATTTTGTCGGATGTGAATTAGCATTGAGCCGTGCAGATTTAAGGCGGCTCGGGCGGGAGAAAGCGAGCTTTCGGACGGAGGAGCGGTTTTGCGAATGAGCACGGCGATAAAAAGTGTCTGACGATTTTGCTAAGGTCAGCAAAATCAGAGATCGGAAAATTGTGTGAAAAAAAATTCCTATATTTACTTTCTCGCTTAAATAGAGTAAAATTTAAGCAAGAAAGTAAAGAGGTGCGCTTTGTGAATAAAGAAGATATTTTACAGCAATTGATCAAAAGCAATAACGGATATTTGCTATCAAATGCGATAAGTGATTATAAGATATCCAAGGTGTTTTTGGCAAAATATGTAAAAGAACAAGGATTGGAAAGAGTTGCAAGGGGTATCTATATTACGGAGGATGTTTGGCCGGATGAACTGTATATTATGCAGGTGCGTAACAAAGCAGTTATTTTTTCGGGGGAAACAGCCTTGTATCTTCATGGTCTGATAGACAGAGAGTATTCGGAGATTTGTATTTCCGTACCAACGGGTTACAACGCCAGTCATCTAAAAACAGAAAATGTGCGGGTGAGATATGCCTCAAAAAAAAATTATGGTCTTGGAGTGTGCTCTGTGCCTTCTATGAGTGGAAATTTGGTTAAGGTTTATGACAGAGAGCGGTGTATCTGTGACCTGGTTTCAGATAGAAATAAAATAGAAGTACAGAATTTTCAAACTGCCATGAAGGAATATATGTCAGGAAAAAATAAAAAATTATCCAGATTGATCGAATATGCGGAGAAATTGGGGGTGCGGGATGAAGTGATGAAATATGTGGAGGTATTTGTGTGATCCATACGTCGAAACAGCTAAAGGATAAAGTCCGAAATATTTCAAAAGGGGACAATAATATTGCAAAAACGCTGATCAGAAATTTTATGATGGAACGTTTTTTGGAACGCATATCTGTGTCCGATTACCGTGATCGCATGATTCTTAAGGGAGGTATGCTGGTTGCCGCTATTGTAGGCATTGACATGCGGGCAACTATGGATATTGACACAACTGTGAAAGCGCTTCCTGTGAATGCGGATAATGCGCATAAGATTGTTTCTGAAATATGTGCTATCCCATTGGAAGATGGGGTTAGGTTTCACATTACTTCTGCTTCAAATATTATGACGGATTTTAAATATCCCGGTATTAGGATGATGCTTGAAGCGACATTAGAACGGCTGAGGCAGACTATCAGGATTGACATTTCAACAGACGATGTGATTACGCCGTCAGCGGTGGAATATGAATACAAGCTGATGTTTGAAGACAGAACGATTTACCTTTGTACCTATAATGTGGAGACATTGCTTGCGGAGAAAATGCAGACAGTTTTAGTAAGGGGAATCGCCAATACGAGATTGCGGGATTTTTATGACATATATGAAGTTATGAGCAGATGTGCGGACAGAGTAGATAAAGATATTCTACGGCAGGCATTTCGAGCAACCTGTGAAAAGCGGGGAACTATTTTTTTGAAAGAGGAGATGGCTGAAACCCTTGCGTTGATAAAAAATGATGTGGGAATGGCGGGGATGTGGGAACAGTTTAGGAAGAAGAATTATTTTGTGGGCGATTTGGAATGGAAAGATGTATTAAATGGTGTTCTGGATGTGGTTTATGTATATATAGCGGATAAATTCTGAGAAGAAAAGGGAATGTTTCAAAATAGATAGCAATCAAAATTTGTCAACCGAAATCGGAGATCGGAAAATAACATGACATTCAGCATCATCGTAGTCTGCTATAACGCGGGCGAAAAACTGCATAAAACGATCGAGAGCATCCGCAGCCAGACGGAGAAAGATTACGAGATCATCGTGGAGGACGGGCTTTCCACAGACGGCTCTGTCGAGGCGCTTGTCCCCGGCGACGACCTGAAAATTTTCCGCGAGCGGGACGGGGGCATTTACGACGCCATGAATCGGGCGGTCGCCCGCGCGTCGGGCGCGTATCTTTTCTTCTTAAATTGTGGAGACTATTTTGAGGAGGAGACGGTGCTTGCAAGAGTGCGGCACTACATCAGGATTGACTCGGATAGTCAAAATGAGAAACGGGTGTTTCCGCCCCGCATTTATTACGGCAATATCAGAGAGCGGGCGACGGGCGCAGCCGTGATGTCGAATCCGAAGATCGACGATTTTGCCTGTTATCGGAACATCCCTTGCCATCAGGCTTGCTTTTATGACAGAAGGCTTCTTGTCAAACGGGGATTTCACACCTGTTACCGGGTGCGCGCCGACTACGAGCATTTTCTCTGGTGCTACTTTCGGGCACACGCCGTGATGCGCTATCTGCCGGTCACGGTGGTCTCTTACGAGGGCGGCGGATTTTCGGAGACAAAGGAGAATAGGCGGCGTTCCGCGGCGGAGCACAGGCATATCGTGCGAAAGTACATGAGCGTGGGACAGATTTTGACCTATCGGGGTTTCATGCTTTTGACGCTTGCGCCGCTTCGGACATACCTGGCGGGAAATCCCGTCACGGCGGGCGTGTACCAATGGATCAAGCGGAAGCTGTACGGAAGACATAATGGGAAAGGAACGATGGACAGATGAAAGTATTGTGGGTGTGTAATATTATGCTGCCGGCGATTGCCAAGAGGCTGAATCTCCCGTGCAGCAACCGGGAGGGGTGGCTTTCGGGGCTCCTTGACAGGGTGGTGATGGAGCAGGACAGAAGCCGCATCGAGCTGGGAATTGCGTTCCCGGTGGAGGAATCCGTGGGAAATTTTGACAGGGTCATGCAGTTGGGGGAAAATTTTTCCTGCCATTGTTACGGGTTTGTGGAAAATCTGAATACGCCGGAGATCTACGATCCGGAACTGGAAAAGCATTTTGAACTGATCTTAAATGATTTCAAACCGGATATCCTGCATGTGTTCGGGGCGGAGTTTCCCCATACGCTTGCCGTCGTCAAGGTTTTTGACAGACCGCCACGGACGCTGATCGGCATTCAGGGCATCGTCTCCGCCATCGCAAAGGTCTATATGGCGGATCTTCCCGTGAAAGTGCAGCGGCAGAGCACGTTTCGGGACCGCGTCAGAAAGGACAGCATCAGGCAGCAGCAGAAAAAGTTTGAGAAGCGCGGCGAATATGAGATCGAGGCGATCAGGCGGACGGGGCATGTCGCAGGGCGCACGGACTTTGACCGCGCGGAGACAGAGAAGATCAATCCCGACGCGAAGTATCATTTCTTAAATGAGACTCTGCGCAGCGTGTTTTACCGCGACAGGTGGAGCAAGTATAACTGCCAGACTTACCGCATTTTCCTGAGTCAGGGGGACTATCCCCTGAAAGGGTTCCATTATCTGCTGCAGGCGCTGCCGAAGATCCTGGAGCAGTTTCCGGATGCGGAGGTCTATGTGGCAGGCGCGGATATCCTGAAAGCGGAAACATGGAAAGATATGTTGAAACTCCCCGCTTACGGCAAATATTTAAAAAAGCTGATTCGGGAAAATCATTTGGAAGAGAAAGTGACCATGCTCGGGCGGCTGGACGCGGAGGAGATGAAGCGGCAGTATTTAAGCTGTCATGTGTTTGTCTGCCCATCCGCCCTTGAAAATTCCCCGAATTCCGTGGGGGAGGCAATGCTGCTTGGCGTGCCCTGCGTGGCAGCCAATGTGGGCGGCATACATAATATCCTGACGGACGGCGGGGACGGCTTCCTCTATCCGCCCGGAGATGTGGACGCGCTGGCGGACAGCATCATCGAGATCTTTACAAAGGAGGCGATCGTGGACCGTCTCTCCGACAATGCCAGAAAACATGCCCGTGTCAACCACGATGCGGATCAGAATTACTATCGCCTGATGCGGATCTACCGCGAAATGATGGAATAATGGGGAATAGTATGACCTTTACTTTCGTATCGAATTACATCAACCACCATCAGATCCCTTTCTGCGAGGCGCTCTATCAAAGGCTGGGAAAGGATTTTACTTTCATCCAGACCATGCCGATGGAGGCGGAGCGCGTGGAGATGGGATGGCGTGTTGAAATAGACGAAATACCGTATGTTATGTGCCTGTATGACGATGAATACGAGTGCCTGAAAATCATTGCGGAAAGCGACGTCGTGCTGTTCGGCTGGACGGGTCGGGAAGATATCGTGACGCCGAGACTGCAATCGGGCAAGACGACGTTTCGGGTCAGCGAAAGGCTTTACCGCGAGGGACAGTGGAAAGCGGTCTCGCCCAGAGGGTTGATCGCGAAATACAGGGAGCATATCCGCTACCGCAAGCAGAATGTGTGTATGCTCTGCGCGGGGGCTTACGCGGCTTCGGATTTTCATTTGATCGGCGCTTATCCGGAGAAGCTGTTCCGCTGGGGATATTTTACGGCGTTGCGCACTTATGACGATGAGGCTTTTGCATCTCTCAAGGAAACGGGCTGCCCTTTGCAGATCGTCTGGGCAGGGCGGTTCATTCCCCTAAAACATCCGGAATATGTCGTGCGGCTTGCAAAGACATTACGGCAAAAGGGTCATGCCTTTCATGTGCACATGGCGGGCGGCGGAGAACTGGAGGCTGCCATCCGGCAGGAAGTGCAGCGGGAAGAGCTTTCCGACGCCTTTACTTTTTATGGTTTTACGCCGCCGGAGCGGGTGCGGGATATCATGGAGCGCTGTCATATCCATCTGTTTACCAGCAATCATCTGGAGGGCTGGGGCGCGGTGGTAAACGAGGGGATGAACAGCGGCTGCGTGGAAGTGGTAAATGCCGAGGTGGGTGCGGCGCCTTATCTCATCCGCCACGGGATAAACGGCCTCCTTTATCCAAACGGGCGGTATGACAGAATGGAAGCGCTGGTGCTCGATCTTTTTGAAAATTGGGAAGAGAAAAAACAGATGGGAAGAGCCGCTTATGAGACCATCCGCGATCTGTGGAATGCGGATCATGCCGCTGCGGCGATGCTGCGCTTCGCGGAGAAACTGCGGCAGGGGGAGATACGACCGGAGGCGGAGGGACCGCTTAGTATCGCGCCGATCATAAGACCGGGGAGCATAAAAATATGAGTAAAATCAGTGTGATCGTGCCGGTATACAATTCCATAGACTGTCTGGAACGCTGCGTCGCGTCGATCTGCGCACAGACTTATTCCGACTTGGAGATCCTGTTGATCGACGACGGTTCTACGGACGGCACGGACAAACTCTGCGACGATCTGGCGGCGGATGACAATCGGATCCGCGTCTTTCATAAGGAAAACGGCGGCGCGTCCTCGGCACGCAATGTCGGGTTACGGTACGCGACAGGGGAATATTTGGGCTTTGTGGACAGCGATGACTACATCACGCCTGACATGTATGAAAAACTGTTTGACGCTTTGAAAGAATGGGACTGCGCTGCGGCACAGATTTCGCGGAACGAGGTGGACGAAGGCGGAAACCGCCTGCCGGATGTCTGTACGCCGCCGGAGCAGACTTTTTTCTGCGAATCGGAGGCTTTTTTACGGGAATTGTTATTGCATCGGGGGGACTGCTCCTTTTGTACGAAGCTGTTTCGCAGGGAGGTTTTTTTCGGGCAAAGCGGGCACACCTTTCCGGAGGGAAAACTGAACGAGGATTTCAGGCTGCTCCTTGCGCTTTTGCAGGAGATTTCCGGGATCGTGATTCTGCCGGAGCGGGGCTACCATGTGGTGTATCGAGAGACGAGCACCACCAGAACGCGGACGAAAGACAGTTTTTCCAGAGTGTATCTGGATATCGTGGAGAGCGCGGACATGGCGCAGGCGGTCGTGGATCGAAAGTATCCGGCGCTGCATGACTGTGCGCTGCGGTTTGCGCTCTATCAGCGGCTGGATTATCTGCTGCATGTGCCGATCTCACAGATGAAAGCCGATAACACTTTTTACGGCAGCGTGAAGACCTATCTGCGCGGGCACCTTTCGGATACGGTAAAAAATCCGTATCTGACGGGTAAAAATAAATGCTATCTGCTGCTGCTTACGGCGGCGCCGAAGACGGTGCGGCGGATGCATGCGGGGAAGATGAAACTGCGCGGGGAGCGGAGGGAGCGGGCGTGATTCATAAAAGCAGAAAGTGGAGAATATTCCTCATAAGCATATTGAGTATCTTTGCTTTTAGTATCTTTATTGTATGTTTGACAGTAGGGCTTATTTGGATAAAAACGCTGCAGGAATATACACTCTATACAACGTATTGTAAAGATTATTATTCTGTTATATCGAATACGGAGAGATATGATAAGTATGATCAGATCATAGAAGTAAACGGTGAGCCGGATAAGATAACAAGAGAGAAAGTCAAAGATGATGACATTGTGCAATTAGAATATGATGATGGTACGCGGGTGTTTGTTTTTGGAGAGGATGAGGATGGTCATCGTTCCTTGTGCAGAATGGAATTGACAGATCCGGAATATCGTTTTGGAAGAAAGAAAATCGGGATTGGTACAGATAAAAGTATCATCGAAAAAGTATATCGTAACAGTTATCACGGCTTGATAGAGGGACCTTATGATGAATATTATGTGGAAGACGGAGATTGTTCTGTGAGTTTTTATTTTGATGAAAACGATAAAGTTTGTAAAATGGTAGTGGGTGATGCAGAAATTTATCATGGTACGATTGGATGGAAAAAAGTGAAAAAGGCGGAATGAAATGAATGAAAAGCAGTTTGAAGATAATACTTTTTGTTTTTTTAGTATTTTACCTGTTTTACGATATCAGATATATCAGCCTTACAAAGTATAATACATATCCGCAAAAGGCTGTTGAGGATTATATGACGAAGACATATAAAATGTCGGTTTCCTTTTTATCAAAAGAGTTTTATAAGGATCATGATATATGTGTGTGGAGCTATCGGTGTGAGGATGAGAACGGTCTGATATTCAATATGTATTATGAATTTTACCGTGAAAGCCCGGAATTCGGATGGGCTACGGTTTTTCATACAGGAAATTTGGAAAGCGGTGTGCGGGATTATTATTGGCAGACAAGATTGCAGGATGTCTATCGTGAGGAACTGGCGCCATATAAATTGGATTATGAAATTGGAGGGCAGTATAAAAAAGAAAAATATGGTATCGAGATAACAGAGAAAAGTAATATAGATAAGGCGGCAGAATTGATTTGTGAAATCATGAATTATACGCTGCAAAATGTGGATAGTCCGTCTTTTGAAACAATTCATATTAGCGTTACCCGTCGTGGAGAAAAGATTTACAGAATAACCGGACAGGATATCGGCGCCGATGGCGTTGATAAAGAGAATTTGTATGACTACATATATGAGGGGATTTATGCAGGGTGGGAGAAAGAATGAAAAACAATAAGATAAAAGGGATAAGATGCCTTGTATATTTCATCGCATTATGGGCTTTTGTGGGCGTAATATATGATGTGATCGCAGTACAATATGTGGAATCTATGAAGATCAGAAATATATTTATTCAGATATTGCAGATTGCAGCATTTGTGCTTTTTATAATATTGATCAGAAATCTAAAATTGGCAGTTCCGAGAGTGACGATATTAGATGTTTTCAGTATAGCGATGCTGATCATAGCAATGGGAGTCGGTCTTTCACGAATGAATAAAATGACAGAAGTGTCAGAAATTCCGGGAAATAATGTATACGCATATTATTATGCAGAGGGGAGTGGCGACAACGGATATATTGATATAGAAAGTTTTTGGAAAGATAAAATAAAAGATGGAAAGCAGCCGGAAAATGTAGTAAATTTAGAAGAGATTTATCGGCTGCAAGTCGGAGAAAGAGTATTTGTTTATTATAGAGAAGATGAAGATAAAATTGTTGAATATGATTTTTGGATGGATGACTTGTATCATTACTGCGGAAATAAAAGTTTGGTGTATGATGGCGCATTAAACAATGACGCTCATACTACTGAGGAGACAATAAGAAGCGACATTGCAAATACGATGTTTCGTGGATTTGATCGCAATGCCACAGCACCGGCATGGGGCGTATCTACGGATGAACAGATTTCTTCCATGACGATCAATGCAAAAAAAATAGATGATGCGATTTGGATCAATGAGAAGAACGGAAAGAAGTATTATTTTTGGATCGCAACGAATGTCGATGAAATAGAAACGATGGATGATGTGAAAACGGCGGAAATAAAAATGAGTCGCTTGGAGTGAAAAGGCGTCCCATTTCAGTGTAAGCGGATTCATAAGAGGAATCGGGTTAAAATATGCAGGAAAATGAATATGAGGCTATTGAACCCGGTTTCGGGAAATATTGGTATCGAACCGAGAAGATCACAGATCATTGGTGGCATTATGAGATGAAAGTAGTATGGTATTATCCGCCTGCACACAGGTTTTGAAGATACGATCGGTTTTTATGAATTTGGAAGAACAGTAAGACACAGGTGACGCCATGATGGATGCGTGGAAGGATGGCAAAACAAAAAGAAAATATCAGATTTGTTTCCTGCTCCTCTGGGTCGCGCAGATGGCGGCGGCTTTCTGGTTTTGTGCGCAGAAACAGGGTTTTCACGAGGATGAGCTGTACACATATTACTCCACGGCGCGCACGAACGGTTTTTATGTAGAGGACGAAAAATGGATGGATCGGGAAACCCTCCGCAATGAGTTTGTGGTGCTGCCGGGCGAGGGCTTTCGATATGGATTAGTGAGAGAAGTGCAATCTTGGGATGTGCATCCGCCCATGTATTACTGGGTTTTTCATACCGTGGCTTCTCTTGTGCCGGACGTTTTTTCAAAATGGATCGGGCTGTCAGTAAATCTTTTTTTTCACGGAATCAATTTGCTGCTCATCGCAATATTGACTAATCTGGTCAGTAAAAAGAACGAAGCAATGACGCTTTTGGTTACGTTTGTGTACGGCTTTTCGCCGGCGGCCTTGAGCGGCGTCGTTTTTATCAGGATGTATGAGATGCTCACGATGTTCGTGTTGCTCTGCGCCATTCTGCATCTGCGCGTGGTGCAGGCGGAAACGCGCGGGCGTTCGGATGTTCTTCGTGGGACGACGCTGCTTACGATGGCGGCGGTGACATACTTGGGATTCCTGACGCAATATTATTATTTTATTTTTCTCTTTTTTCTGGCGGCGGCCTTTTGCCTGTGGCTTCTTTGGAAAGACAGAAAAATCGGGAATTGTCTGCGCTATGCGCTGGCGCAGGGATTAGCGTTCGGTTTGGCTTATCTGACTTATCCTGCCTTTCCGGGACAGATGTTCCGGGGACAGCGGGGCGCGCAGGCGGTCGATAATTTTTTTGATTTGGGGAATACGTTTCAGCGGATCTGGTTCTTTCTTGATCTGATGAACGGCTATGTGTTTGGCTATCTCTTCTTTATCGTTCTTTTGGCGATGGCATTTCTGGCGGCTGCGACGCACAGAAGAAGACAGGGCGCTTCTTTAGGCATACCCCGTTTCGGGTGGCTTGCGGAGGAAGTGCCATATTTTCTCCTGCTGTTTGCGACCGTGGGCTATTTTCTCACGGTTTCCAAGACCGCTTTGCTTCTCGGAGAGACTTCCAACCGTTACCAGCTTCCGATCTATGGGATTGTGGTACTGCTTCTGTTTCTCGGCGTCCGTATGCTGTGGCGGAGGCAGTTTGCGCCGAGGGGACTGGCGGGCACAGTAGATGGCGGGAAAGCGCAGGAAAATGAAAAAAACAAAATTTTGGTTTTTCTCGGAAAACTCGTCCCGGCGGCGGTTAAAGTAGTATCCTTTCTGTTTTGGCTGATCGGCAGTTTCTGCTTAGATCTGGTCGAGCTGGCGGCGAAACACCGCAAAGGTACGGAGCGGATCGCGATCGCTTTTGCGCTGATGATGACTGTGTCGGCGCACTGGCGGACGGACGTGATATTTCTCTACCCGGAGGCGGCGGAGCGGACGGCTTTTGCAAAGGAGCAGGCGGCGGACGCGGCGGCAGTTTATTTTTACCGACCCGGGGACGAGTGGTGTATCTGGGCGTCGGCCGATGAATTGATGGCTTACCCGCAGGTGTACTTTGCGGCGGCAGATTCTGCGGAGCCGATCGCGGACGTGACGATAGAAAATGCGGAAGCGCTGACGGTGTATCTGGCGGAGGGGGCGGACGCGGAAACGCAGATCGGCAGACTCCCGTGGGAGAATGAGAGTCCTGTGGAGGACGAATGGCAGCTTGTGTTTGAGGAGAAATACTGCGATGTTTATCGGTGGCGCTCGCGTAATCGTTGACCCGTTTATAGCAAATTGGTTGTTTTGCCGATTTCTGACACAGATATACAAATAAATGTTTCGAGCACCGAAAGATTTAGAAAATTAATCCTAAGGGGAGCATGGGAAAATATGATATAATAGACGCAGACTGCGGAAGAAACTTATAAGTTCTTTAGTATCATCTATGTTGAGTTTTATGTATAGAAGTTTAGAGAGGAAATAGACTGATGCAGATTGATTTAAAGAAATTAATTGGAGAAGCAACCGAATATGATAAGAAACGTAGTGTGGAGAGAAAGCAGGTAAAGAGCTGGCTAAAAAGTGTCAGTGCTTTTGCGAATAGTTTTGGAGGAACCATGATTTGGGGCATTACGAATGATGATGAAGTTGTTGGGCTGGAAGATGCGGAATCTGATGCAGAGTTTATCAGTGAAACAATTAAAGCTAAAATTGATTCGATGCCGAAGGTAAATTTGCGATTCCATATGGAAAGTAATAAAAAACTGATTCTTCTCGATGTGTATGCAGGGAAAGAAACCCCTTATTACTATGTGGGCGAGGGGAATATGACTGCTTATATCCGTTTGGGGAATGAAAGCGTTCCGGCAGATAATATTACGCTTAAACGCTTGGTTCTTAGAGGAACGAATCGTTCTTATGATAGTTTAGCTTCTAATTATAAGTTTGAGAACATGGCTTTTACAAAATTGCGCTCCGTATGTAAACATAATACAGGAAAGGATTTTGAAGATAGTGATTACGAATCTTGGGGAATTGTAAACGAGGAAGGAAGTCTCACAAATGCAGGGGCATTGCTGGCAGATGAATCACCGATTCGTTATTCGAGAGTCTTTTGCACACGATGGAATGGCTTAGACAAGGCATCGGGTTTAATAGACGCTATTGATGATGAAGAATATAGCGGTGGTCTTGTGAATCTTTTGCAGGACAGCATGCACTTTGTTTCCAGAAATACGAAAAAAGCATGGAGGAAAACGGGAAACGGAAGAATCGAAATGCCGGATTATCCGGATACTGCTGTCCTTGAAGGGATTGTGAATGCGCTGATTCATAGGGACTATTTAGAATTGGGAAGTGAAGTCCATATAGATATGTTCGATGACAGGATAGAAATTTACTCTCCGGGAGGTATGCCGGATGGACGAAGGGTGCAGGATTTTTTTGGATTCTTATGAATTTCAGGAACATTATGTGGAAGAAATGAAGCCGGAGTTTAAGTCAAGTAATACCGAATTTTGGCTGATTCTTAAGAATCTGAATTATAATACGAAAAATGTCGGCAATACTTTATCGGCAAAAAATGCCGATAAAAAAATGCCGATAAAAATGGAGCAGCAGTTAGAGAAGATATTGCAATATTTATCGGAAGAATTGGAGTGTTCTTGCAAGGATATTTGTGTTCTTTTGGATGTAAAAGAGCGTAGGGCAAGGCAGTTGCTTCAAGAGTTACAGGAGCGAGGGAAAATTGAACCTTTTGGAGCTAACAGAGTAAGGCGATATAGATTGATAAAAGAATAATTGTCATTACGAAAGCGGCGATGTTTATCGGTGGCGGTAGAAGCAAAAATAAGGAAAATTTGGAAATTGCGAAGGAGGACTTTATGAAATCAAACAATAAAGATGACGGGTGGGTAACCGGAAGATTATATTGCAACAGAGAAGATAAAAGAGTCATTATCAGGAGACCGCGAAGCGGCTTTGGATATACAATGAATTTGGGAAATAAGTGGACGTGGATATTTAGTATGATTGTTGTAATGATCATAGTGATATTAGGCAACGTTCTTTAAGATTATTTTTGATTTGTGAAAGGATTACATATAAATGATAAAAGCATTGTTTGTTGATTTTTATGGAACGATCGTGCATGAGGATGGTGTAGTAGTTGATGAAATCACCACAATTATCAGCAATACCGGAGATGGAACAAAAAAATCAATCATTGGCGGATATTGGTGGCAGATTTTTCAGGAATCATATATGAATTCTTTCGGAAATGCTTTTAAAACACAGAGAGAATTAGAAATAAAGTCCCTTGAAATGACATTGAAGAAATTTAGCTCCAATGCCAGTGCAGAGGAATTGAGCCGAAAAATGTTTGAACATTGGAGAAAGCCTCCCATATTTGAAGATGCTGTAAATTTCTTGGCGTTATGTGACATTCCATATTATATAGTGTCCAACATAGATACCGATGATGTTATGGCTGCGATTCGGTATCACGCTTTAACGCCCGCTATGGTATTTACGAGCGAAGATGCGAAGTCGTATAAACCTCGATCTGAATTGTTTGAATTGGCGTTACGGGAAACAAATTTGAATCCACAAGAAGTCGTACACGTTGGTGATTCCTTAAATAGTGATATTAAAGGGGCATCCAATCTGGGGATTAATACTATTTGGATAAATCGGAATAAGAGAGAAATTCCTGATGGAGTAATATCTATAGCAAGCTGTACTGAGATTTTTGATACACCTTTTTTCAGTTCTGTAAAAATGTGATTTTGACAAGAAAATATGATGAATAGAGTGAAAAGTAGGAGAGGATGTCACATATGATTCGGGAAATCGAAAAAGATGATCTGGATGGTTTATTGAAATTGTATATGCAGTTACATGATAATCCCATGCCGGAAAAGTCTGCCAAGCTATTACAGCTTTGGGATGCCGTTTTTCAGGATAAAAACCATCATGTGATCGTTGCGGAAGAAAATGGAGAAATCGTATCCTCCTGTGTCTGCGTCATCATTCCCAATCTGACGCACAACCAACAGCCATATGCTTTTGTTGAGAATGTGATAACTGACGAAAGATACAGAAGCAGAGGGCTGGCAACGCAATGTCTGCATTATGCCAAAGAACTTGCCATAAAAGAAAACTGCTATAAAATGATGCTGCTAACAGGTTCTAAGAAAAAAAGCACATTGGATTTTTACAGAAAGGCAGGCTATAACAGCGACGACAAAACGGCATTTATCCAGTGGCTCTAAAAGTCATATAAATAATGACAAAAATTTCTTATGTGCAGGGCATTCAGCCTATTTGACACACCCCGGAAAACTGCTATAATAGATTAGATAAGAAGTCGCTTAGAAACGAGGAAGAGAATGCGGGTATTGGATTTGGACACCGTGCGCCTGTCGGAGGACAGAAGCTGTCTGGAGATCTTGGATCAGACGCTGCTTCCGGGCACGGTCAAGGTGCTGAAACTTTCTAAAATAGAGGATATCTTCGAGGCGATTCGTTTTCTGCGGGTGCGGGGCGCGCCGGCGATCGGCGTCTGCGCGGGCTATGCTATGGCGCTTGCCGCTTCCGGGATCGAGGCGGAAGATTACGAGCGCTTTCTTGCCGTGTTTCGGGAGAAAAAGACGTATCTGGCGGGAGCGCGTCCTACGGCGGTGAATCTGTTCTGGGCGCTCGATCGGATGGAGCGGGCGGTGCGGGAACATGCGGACAAGCCTGTCTCAGAGATCAAGGAGCGGCTTTTTGCGGAGGCGCAGGCGATCCGAGACGAGGATGTGGCGATCAGCAGACGCATCGGAGAGATCGGTTTTTCTTTGATGAAGCCCGGAGACGGGATCCTCACGCACTGTAACGCGGGGACGCTTGCCACCGCAAAGTACGGCACGGCAACCGCGCCGATGTATGTCGCGTGGGAGCAGGGGATGCGGGACTTTCATGTATTTTGTGACGAGACGAGACCGCTTCTGCAGGGAGCGCGGCTGACGGCTTTTGAACTGCATGACGCAGGGATCGACACGACGCTGATCTGCGACAATATGGCTTCCGCCGTGATGCAGGCGGGCAGGGTGAATCTGGTGTTCGTGGGCTGCGATCGAGTGGCGCGCAACGGCGACGCCGCCAATAAGATCGGCACTTCGGGGGTCGCGGTTTTGGCAAAGCACTATGGGATTCCCTTTTATGTGTGCGCGCCGACTTCGACGATCGATCCGGCTATCGCTTCGGGAGCGGAGATCCCCATTGAGGAGCGGGATCCTTTAGAAGTGACGGAGATGTGGTATCGGGAGCGGATGGCGCCGGAGGGGGTAAAGGTCTATAATCCGGCGTTCGATGTGACGGATCATACATTGATCAGCGGCATCATCACGGAGCGCGGGCTTTGCAGAGCGCCTTATGAAAAGGCATTTCGGGAATTGGGCATCCTATAAGATAAGAAAAGAAAGAAACGGAGAAAAAATTAAATGTTAAACGGAAAAACGATACTTATCACGGGCGGGACAGGGTCTTTCGGCAAATGTTTCACGAGATATGTGCTGACGCATTATCAGCCTAAAAAGATTATCATTTATTCCCGGGACGAATTTAAACAGTGGATGATGGCGGACGAGTTTAAAGAGTATGCGGAAACGCTGCGCTTTTTCATCGGCGATGTGCGGGATGTGGACCGTTTAAAGCGCGCCTGTGAGGGCGTGGATTATATCATTCATGCGGCGGCTTTGAAACAGGTGCCCGCCTGCGAGTACAATCCGAATGAGGCTATTAAGACGAATATCCACGGCGCGATGAACGTGATCGACGCGGCGCTCGATACGGGTGTGCGCAGGGTGGTCGCCCTCTCCACGGATAAGGCGGTCAATCCCGTGAACCTGTACGGCGGCACGAAGCTGGTATCGGATAAATTGTTCGTGGCGGCAAACGCCTACGCAGGGGAAAAGGACATCAATTTTTCCATTGTGCGCTACGGCAACGTGGCGGGCAGCCGCGGTTCGGTCATTCCTGTTTTCCGCAAGGTCATCGAGGAGGGGAAGACGGAACTGCCCGTGACGGATGTGCGGATGACCCGTTTCTGGATCAGCCTGACGCAGGGCGTGGAATTGGTAATCAAGGCGCTTACCGAGGCGAAGGGCGGCGAAACCTTTATCAGCAAGATTCCTTCCTTTAAGGTCACGGATCTGGCGGAAGCGATGTTGCCCGGCTGCAAGATCAAAGAGACCGGGATCCGACCGGGAGAGAAACTGCACGAGATCATGGTGACGCCGGAGGATTCGGCGACCACTTATGAGTATGAAAAGCATTTCATCGTCTATCCGCAGATGGTCTGGAACGACAGGCAGCAGCCGGATCTTTCCGGCAAAAAAGTGGCGGAGGGATTCCACTACAGTTCCGACAACAATACGGAGTGGCTCAGTGTGGAGGATATCCGGACGCTTTTAAAAGAAGTGGGGGCGTGACGAATGGAATTACCTGCAATAGAGGGCGGCAAGCCCGTTCGGGAAACCCCGATTCACTACGGGCACCAATATATTGACGAGGCGGATATTCAGGCGGTGGTGGACGTCTTAAAAAGCGATTATCTCACCTGCGGACCGAAGATCGAAGAATTGGAGCAAAAGCTCTGTGCGCTCACGGGCGCGAAATATGCCGTGGTCTGCGCAAACGGCACGGCGGCTCTGCATATCGCGGCGCTGTCCGCAGGCATAGGAGAAGGCGACGAAGTCATCACCACGCCCATCACTTTCGCGGCTTCCGCCAACTGTGCGCTCTACTGCGGCGCGCGGCCGGTCTTTGCGGACATCGACCCCGAGACGTATAATATCGATCCGGCAAAGGCGGAGGCGGCTGTTACACCGAAGACAAAGGCAGTGGTCGCGGTTGACTATACGGGTCAATCTGTGGCGCTCGATCCGCTTCGCGAGATCTGCAAAAAGCACGGACTCATTCTGATCGAGGATGGCGCGCATGTGATCGGCACAAAATACAAGGGTATGCCGAACGGCTCTATCTCGGATATGACGACATTCAGCTTTCATCCGGTCAAGACCGTGACCGGCGGCGAGGGCGGCGCGGTACTGACAAACGACGAAGCGCTTTATGAAAAACTGCTGTTGTACCGCGCGCACGGCATCACCCGCAAAGAAGAACTGATGGAGAATGCCTCCGACGGTCCCTGGTATTATGAGCAGATCGCGCTGGGCTATAATTACCGCATGACGGATATGCAGGCGGCGCTCATCATCAGCCAGCTGGATAAACTGCCGCAGTTTTCCCGCCGCAGGAAAGAGATCGTTTCGCGCTACGATCGGGCGTTTTCCGAACATCCCGCCTTTTTTGTGCAGCGGGAGATTCCGGAATCCGATACCACTCGTCATCTCTATATCCTGCGCCTTGTGCCGGAGAAGCTTACCGTAGACAGAAAACAGTTTTTTGCGGCGCTTGCGGCGGAGAATGTCTGCTGCAACGTCCATTATATCCCGACTTATTATTTTCCGTATTATCAAAAGCTGGGCTATCGGAAAGGGCTGTGCCCGAACGCGGAAAAGCTGTACGAGGAGATCATTACCCTGCCGCTTTATTACGGGATGAGCGACGAGGATGTGGAGAGCGTGATCGAGGCTGTCTTAAAAATCGCGGCGTATTATATTGCCTGAAAAGTCGGCAGATGATTTCGCAATGAACCGAAACGAAACACCGCAGAATGGATGGAGAATGAACGAAGGAGTACGCTTAAAAAGCAAAATCGTATATATCGTAATCGCGCTCTTGACGGTGGTTCTGTTATGGCTTGGAGACGAGGGAAAGCAGCCCATTGTCTACCGGGGCACCGAACTGCAGCATTCCGTGGGGCTGATCGATTCGGAAAGCGCGCTGGTGCTGCAAAATTCCGTCGCGCGGTTCGGCACTGTGGCGAACACGCCCTCCTATGTGGTGAACCGCGGTTCCTATCGGGTAACGTTACAGTACAGTGCAGAGGATAAGGACAGCGTGCTGGAACTGTGGGAGCAGGGGGACAAGATCGCGGCATGGCCCATCAACAGTCTGGAGGGGGAGCTTACGGCGGACTTTACCCTCTCGAAAGATGCGAAAGCGCTGCAGTTTCGAATCAATTACGGCGGGGAGGGGGCGCTCACCATCAAGAAGCTCACTTTTTCGCCGCAGACCTTATTTTACACAGACACTTATTTTATGATTCTTGTGTTTCTGGCGGTATTTTTTCTCGGCTGGAAATGCTTTCTGGAGAACGGGACAAGGCTTTCGCAGGGGCAGCTCATTGACCTTTGCGTGATCCTCGGTGCAGCGCTTGTTGCGACCACGCCCCTGATGCAGACCTATCTGTACAACGGCGATGATCTCTGCTATCATCTGGCAAGGCTTGAGGGTTTAAAGGACGGTATTTTAGACGGGCAGATTCCGGTCAATATCCTGCCGGAGGGTTTGCAGAACAACGGGTATCTGAATGCTATGTACCCCTATCTGTTTTTGTACATCGGCGCTTTTTTGCGGATTTGCAGGGTGTCGCTGGCTCTTTCCTACAAGACGATCATTTTTCTTGCCAATCTGGGATCGGCGGTCTGCGCGTACGCGGCGGTAAAATCCATCGTGCGCGACAGACGGTGCATCCTGCTGGCGACGGTGTTGTATACGCTCATGCCTTACCGCTTTACGAATATCCTGCACAGGGGGGATCTGGGAGAAACGCTCGCGCTGATCTTCTGGCCTATGGTGATCGCGGGTCTCTATCACGTCGTCATGGGAGACCGGAAAAAATGGTATTATCTGGTGATCGGTTTTTCGGGGGCTTTGCAGAGTCATATTCTGAGCGCGGCATATGTGGCGGCATTTTGTGTATTCACGGCGCTGTTTTACTGTGTGCGGATCGCGCGCGAAAAGCGGTATGTGGAGATCCTGCGGGCAGCGGGGCTTTCGCTGCTTTTGAACGCCTGGTATCTTGTGCCGTTTCTGTATTATTTTTTCAAGGAAGATCTGAATAAGGATGTGCTGCGCTGGAGCGCTTATTACGAACAGTCTATAAATCCTTCGATCATGACGCAGTCGCTCAGTTTGTATAACAAACAGTATTTTTCGCTGGGATTTGCGCTGCTCGGCTGTCTGGGGATCGGCGTCCTTTATCTGCTTGCCGAACGTCGGGAGAAAAAGGAAGATATGGACGGATTTCTTGCGTATCTTCTTGTGGCGGGCATTTTGTTTACGTTTCTTTGCACGGGTTATTTTCCGAGCCGCGCCCTTATGGAGAATGACTTTTTTCACAATATCGGCACGATGCTGCAATTTCCCTGGCGGTTTCTGGGTCCTGCGTCCGCCTGTTTTGTCTTCGTGGGCGCGGTGGGGCTTTCGCGCTCCAAAATCCTTGCTCCCTGTAAAAATGCGGTGCTTGCGCTGCTCGTGGGGCTAAGTCTCCTCATTGTGATCACCGTGCCGACCGACAATATTCATATGCCCTATCAGAATGCCGAAGCGCAGGCGTCAAAAGGACATGAGACAAAACTTGGCACCAGCGTGGGGCTGTTCTATCCGCATGAGTGGCGGCTGACGGAGGCGACTGACGAGAGACTTGTGACCAGCGTAGTGGTTTCTGACTATGGCGCGGTTTCCATACAGGATTATAAAAAAGAGGGGACAAAGGCGGCGGTAGCCTACACGGCGAGCGATTCCTCGGCGCATATCGAACTGCCGATCCAAAGCTATCTCGGATACCGCGCAAAGGACGAAAACGGAAAGACGGTAGAACTTTTGCGGGGAGACGGCGGCAGGATCCGCTTTTTGGTAAACGGAGACGGCGCACAGCATCAGGTCTATGTGCGCTACGGTCCGGTGCCGGGATTTGTGATCGCGGATATCGTGTCGGCGCTGACACTGTTGTCAGTTTTATGGAAGAGCCCTGCGTGCCGGGTTCTCCGGCGGCGCATGGCGGTAGGAAGAGCGGCAGTTGCTGATTCTGACGCAGAGAACGCCTCGCTGCGATAAGTCGTTCAGAAATGAGGATAATGGAGTGAAACTGAGCATCATCGTGCCGGTCTATAATATGGCGGCGGAACAAAAATTGGAATATTGTCTGGACTCTCTGGCGGCGCAGACGCTTGCGGACTATGAGGTCATCACGGTGGATGATTGCTCAACCGATGATTCATGGACGATATTACAACAATATGAAGCGCGGTTCCCCGACAAATTCCGTGCGGTACACTCGGAGGAGAACAAGCATCAGGGCGGTGCAAAAAACATCGGCATGCGGCTTGCAAAAGGAGACTGGATCGGCTTTATCGACAGCGACGACTGGATCGCGCCGGACATGTATGAGCGGCTGATAAAAAAGGCAGAGGAGACAGGTGCCGATCTGGTGGGGTGTGACTACTGCCTGACGGACGAGCATTCCATGAAAGTGGGACAGGTGGTGCCGAATAATAAGGCGGCGCAGACGGGGATCTTAGACGATGCAAAGCGGCGCAGCCTGATCTTGGACGGAGGCAGCCTTGTGGTAAAGATCTTCCGCCGTTCGATGATTCTTGCAAACGAACTCTGGTTTCCGGAACATATTTTTTACGAGGATAATGCGCTGGGAAATTCTTACCTGCTGCTCGCAAAGCATTTTGAATACATCGCGGAGCCGTTATATTATTATTATCAGCACGACGCTTCCACGGTGCATACGATCTCCGAAAAACGCTGTGAGGATCGCTGCGCGGCGGGACGGATCATGCTGGAGGAAGCCAAACGGCATGATTTTCTGGACAAATACTACGCGGAACTGGAATACAGTTTTACCCTGCTTTTTTATGTGAATACGCTCTTTACTTATATGGCGGGTGTGAAAAGGACGCGGTACCGCTTTGTGAAAGCGCTGGGGGAGGAGATGCGGGTGCGGTTTCCGGATTTTCAGAGAAACCCCTATTATCAGGAGAGGACACACGCGGAAGAAAAGAAACTGATCCGCATGCAGATGCGATCGACGCTGTGGTTTATGGCATATTATAAGTTGCTGTGGGCGTATCGGAACCTGAGGAAGCGCAGAACGGCGCAGTAAATGATGCGGAAACATACGGTGATGCAAACGGGTATCGATCGGAGGATTGCTCATGGAAATCGGCAGTATCTTTGAAATAGATCCCGCCGCAGCGGGAGCGGGCAAAGAGGCGGCGGCGCTTCATCTTGCGCAGACAGAAAAGTACGGGAAAGCGCATTGCTGTTTTACGGCTTCCGGCAGGGAGGCGATCGAGCTGGCGCTCATCAGTCTGGAACGGGAAAAGCCGGATATTCCGAAACGCTGCCTGATGCCCGCCTATATGTGCGATTCGGTGTTTCAGCCTTTTGCCCACAGGGGATGGGAACTTGTCTTTTACACGGTGGACAGGAAGCTTGTATCCTACGGAGAAGAACTGTTCAGGCTGGCGCTTACGCACGATCCGGGGCTGATCTTCCTGCATCCCTACTATGGCACGGACACTTGTCGGGAACTGCGGATGCAGGTAAGGGCGCTTCGAAAGAGCGGCATTTTCGTGATGGAGGATGTGACGCAGTCCTATTATCTGGAAGACGCCGGAAAGGAAGCGGACTTCGTGGTGGGAAGTCTGCGCAAATGGTATCCAGTCCCTGACGGCGGCTTTGCGGCGTCGGATATTCCCTTGGCGGAAGATGTTTTGCGGACGGACGAGGAGCATGCGGAGGAACGTTTCTCGGTGCTTGCGGCAAAATGGGCGTATCTGCATGACGCCGCGTCTTTACGGGGATCGCAGACAGAGCTGCAGGAAAAAAAGGATACTTACCTTGCCGGAAACCGCGCGCTGGAAGAAGACCTCGATCGTTACGAGGGGATTCGGCGGATATCGCGCCGTTCCGCGGCGATCATGGTTCGGACGGACGAGGCGGCGGCTGCTCGGAAAAGAGCGGAAAATCATGATTTTTTATACGAAAAAATGATTGGCATGAGGAGGCTTCGCCCCATACTGAACAAAGGCGGCGGGGAGGCGCCGCTCTATTTCCCGATCTATGCAAAAGAGCGCGACAGCCTGCAGGCGTTTTTGCGGGAACGGGATATCTACGCGCCGGTGCTCTGGCCGATCGGGGAGGAGAACCGCGACGCGCTGTCGGGGGATGAGGATTATATTTATCGACATATGCTCGCGCTGCCCATTGATCAGCGCTACGGCGCGGCGGAGATGGAGCGAATCGGTGCGGCGCTTACGGAGTATGAGGGGCAGCGGGTGGTCGGCATCCGGGCGGATGCAAATGATACGGTTGCCACGGGACATATCATGCGCTGCATCACCATCGCGGAAGCGCTTGAAAGAAAGGGATTCCGCACGGTGTTCTTTACGGCGGACGAGGAAGCGCGGGAACTGCTTGCAGGCGCCGGAATGGAGCAGATCTGTCTGCACACGGCATGGGATCATATGGAAGAGGAGCTGCCGAGGCTTCGGGAAGTGCTCCGGCTGGCAGGCGTCGGCGTTCTGCTGGTGGATTCCTATCAGGCGACGCCCGCCTATTTTGAGGGGTTGCGCGATCTGGTGAAATTGGCTTATCTGGACGACTGCTTTGAGGCGGTCTATCCCGTGGATCTGCTGATCAATTATAACGCCTACCATACGCAGTTTCCTTATGAGGAAAGCTACGGCGGGCGGACAAGGCTCCTGCTCGGCACGGAATATGTGCCGCTGCGCAGAGAATTTGCGCTGGCAGCAGAGGAAATGGCGTGGCAGAAAGAGTTTGCACAAGCTCAGGCGGAAACCGCACAGCGGGAGGAGATCGCGCAGGAAGAAGAGGTGCGGGAGTCTGCGGGAAACGGTTTTTCAGTGCTCCTCGCCAGCGGCGGCGGAGATGCGGAAAACGCCCTGCCGGGTATTTTGGAGAGAGCCGCCAATAAAGAGACGCTTAAGAATGTAACGTTCCATGTGGCGGCAGGCGTTTACCATCCAAAGGGCGAGGAATTGGAGGCGTTTGCGGACGCGCACGAAAACGTGCGGGTGTACCGTCCCTGTCAGGATATGGCAGGTCTCATGCGGGCGTGCGATGCCGCGGTCTCGGCGGCGGGCACGATGCTTTTTGAACTCTCCGCGATGCAGGTGCCGACCGTCTTTTTCCAGACGGCGGACAACCAGCGGTATGACAGCGCGTTTTTTGCAAAGGAAGAGCGGATGCTTGACGCGGGCGATATCAGACAGGATCGAGAAGCCTGTCTGGAGGCGGTCTGCGCGGGATTGGAGCGGATCATTCAGGATGAGAGCCTGCGCGCACGGATGCGGGAGAAACTTTCTCTTGTGACGGACGGACAGGGCGCGGAACGGATCGCGGAGGAGATCGCGCAGCTTGCGGAAAACGGAAAGGAAAGCGATAAATGATAACAAAAATCAACGCTGTAGCGATTATCACAGCCCGGGGCGGCAGCAAGCGCATTCCGGGGAAAAATACGAAGTTATTTTTGGGAAAACCCATGCTCGTCTATTCTGTGGAAGCGGCGCTTGCGGCAGGTATTTTCCGCGAGGTCATGGTGTCCACGGACGATGAGGAGATCGCGCGGATCGCGCGGGAAGCGGGTGCGTCGGTTCCTTTTATGCGGAGTGAAAAGACGGCGGATGATATGGCGACCACCGATGACGTGCTCATGGAAGTGCTGGAG
>JAMPCE010000026.1 GCA_023666335.1 bacterium | reverse complement strand
TTACATAACCTTTCTGCGTTCTCACAAGCGATTCCAGCACATCTTCTACCGTACTCATTTCCGCATCAAGCGCTTCCCCGACTGCATTCCATGATTTGCTTTCCGACTGTGCAGACTTGTCCTGCAATTTCCTTCACCTTCTTCCTATCCTTTAAAAATAACTCTCGTTTTTCTGAAACATCTCCTATGCACAAAATATCCAGCCAGTAGTTGATAACAGGCTCTGCATGGAGCATCTGCGCATAATCACCTGAAAAAATAATATCAGGCGGTTTACCAATAAGGAAAGTGTTTACCTTTTCAATTTCCGACAAACTGGTTTTTAATATATCTACCGTCCGATTGCACCATTTTTCAAAACGCTCCTGAATATGCAGTATCCTCTCACATTCCGCCTTTTCCCTGCGGATGCGTTCCCTTTCCTGCACGCTTAATTCCGCATTTCCTTTTACATCAATCGGCAGTGCAAAATCTTCTATCAGCTTTAACGCCGCATCATACTGTGACAGTCCGAACATACGAGAAACGTAATCTACCGCATCTCCGCCGACACCACAAGCAAAACAGTGATAATTCTTATCAATCTTCATGCTTGGGTGCTTATCATCATGGAATGGACAACAGGCAGTTCCATTCCGCCTGACATTCAAACCATAATATTCCGCTGTCTGCCTTGCCGTCAGATGTTCTTTTACTTCACTAAAAATATTCAATTTTACCGCTTCTCCTCCTTTTCATTCGGAAAAGCCTCTGCTATAATAAATCTGCAAATATATGTAGAGAGGCTTATCCTTTTTACATTCAGATTAAGCTGCCCAACAGCTTAATCTGCTTCCGAAATGTCCCTGTTACCAGCAGGGGCATTTCCGCTTTGACTGATTTCCAGCAGTTGTCTGATTAATTCCAACAACAATTTTTCATCTTCCGTATTTCCATTCTTCAAATGTTCCAATATCTGCTCTAAAACTTTTGCTACTCTTGCAGACATATAACTTCCGGCAGTTACCGTCACTTCCTGCCCTAATATGGCTTTCCGGTAATAATCTCCTTTGGGAAGTCCTGACAATATAATCCTCGCTTCTACTTGACTCTTTTCCTCATCACTCAGCCAAAAAGCGATTGTATTATGCCGAAGCCTAGCTTCACGCTTACACGCCACTTTCCTCACCCCTCTCCACTTTTCCAAGCCTGTCTGCAATTTTTATTTGTGCATCCATCGACTGATGACAGTATGTTTCTATCGTAGTCGTAACTTTTCCATGTCCTAACCGTTTTGCAATCTCAACCGGACTGAATCCCATCTGCACGAGCATACTCGCATGGCTGTGGCGAGTACAATGGACGGTTATCTTTTTCACACCAGACAGTTTAATTCCACGCTCCATTTCATGCTCGAAGAAGCTCTTTGTCCTGCCTGCAAAAAGGCGTGTGCCCGCTCTTGCCCGATAGATTGTTGAAATGTACTCTTTTATTACGTCCTGCAACTCCTTGTGTATGGTGATTACCCTTATAGAACTTTCCGTTTTCGGCGCAGTAATCAGATCTTCCCCGTCTATCCTCGCAAGGGATTCGTCAACTGTAATTGTGCCGTCTTCAAAATCTATGTCCTTCACCTGAAGCGCAAGCAGCTCTCCCAAACGCATTCCCGTCCAGAATAAAATCTGAAATGCAACCCAAGAATCCTGTTTATCCATGATTGCATCCGAAAACTTCTGAAATTCCTCCAACGTCCAGTATGGTCTTTCGTCAGCCCTGCTTTTCCCCATACTTCCCGCTTTCCGGCATGGATTAGAGTGTAACTCATAAAAATTGACAGCATAATTTAAGATTGCACTGAGCTGGTTATGTATGGTTTTCAGATAAGTCGGTTTGAAACCTTTCTCCATCATCTCACCCTGCCACTTCCTTATCATAGGCGCTGTAATTTCATTAATGGGCGTTTTTCCAAAGTATGGCAGTATTTTGTCATTCATCACATACTCTTTCTGCTTCATGGTAGTTTTCCGCAGACGTTTTTCCATATCCGCCTTATAAATCTCCCAAAAATCAGCCAGTGTCATTGTCGGATCAGAGGACTGCTGCAATAAGAAATGCGCATACCATTCTTCCGCTTCTTTCTTTGTCTTGAATCCTCTTTTCTGTGATTTCTTCTTTGTCCCTGTCCAATCCGTCCAGCGGTATTGTATCCGCCATGTACCGTTTGGATCTTTCTTCGCATTACAACTCATACGCTTGCCTCCTTTGCTGCTCCGTACCACTTTTCTTTGAAATAAGCTGCCGGAATTTTTCCTGCGATTGTGAGAAATCCTTTAGAAGACAATTCCCCATTCATTTCCCTCAGAATCTTGTAGGACTTGCCCATGCTGATGCCAAGCATTGCCGCAATGTCAGCGGCGCTGTAATAAAGTTTTTCGTTCATGTTGTTTCCTCCCGTTTATACCATTTGTTTTTAATGTGTATCTTTTTGATACGTTTATATATTAGCGTATCTTTTGTTGCGTGTCAATAGCTTTTTCAAATAATTCTTTATTTTTTCCGTATCTTATGATATGATAATATTGCATTTGATACATTTGATTCGTATCAGAGAGCATAGCTTTAAAGCAGGAGGCATTCTATGACCATAGGCGAAAATATAAGGAGAATCCGTAAGGAACGAGGACTTACATTAAAGCAATTAGGTGATATGGTAGGCGTTAGTGAAGCCTATATTCGTGCCTATGAAAGCGGACGCAGAAACCCAAAATTGAAATCATTGGAAACTCTCGCACAGGCACTTGCTGTCAATGTCGAGGTATTAACTAATTCTGATTTTGACGGCATTAAAGCCATGCACAGACTTTTCCAAGTGTTCCGGCAATATGACGGACATTTATTTGAATATAAAGATCAGGACGGTAATGATATGGTTGCTGTCAGCTTTGGCACTCTTTCTTTAATGCGTTCATGGTGTGAACGTTATGAGGAATATGTGAAAGAAGTGGAGGAATGTAATTCGATTAAAGATGTCAAGAAACGTGGAGAAGCACTGTTAAAGGCAGAGGCGGCTTTTAATTTGTGGATGGATATTTATCCCGAATCGGAACCTTTTGATTTGAATTTAAAGATACAGAAGGCGCATGATGAGGCTATGGATGAAATTGGATTAAAATCTAAAGAATAATATTTTTCAAGAAAGGATACTTACAATGAATATCTTAATTATTGGTAATGGTTTTGATTTAGCACATGATTTACCTACATCATACTCTGATGTATTAAACTTTCTTCACAAAATAATGCACACATCAACATGGCATGGCACGAAAAACGAATTTATAAGCACTCATCTTGATAAGGTAGATATTGATAGTCCTTTTTACAATTACATAATAAAAGCTTTTGATTCAAGAATAGAAAATAATCAAGGCAATTGTACAAATTCCAATCCTATCATCCAAGAAATCTATGATAATCTTGACGATAATATTTGGTATACATACTTTTGTATCCTTTATTCTAAAGGGAAAATGAGAGGTATCAATTGGATAGATTTTGAGAGTGAAATAAGCCATATAATCGAACATATTGATAGAGAAGAAGAAAATATATACCTTCCCTTTAGAAATCTTGAATCTGATAAAGATGAAAAATTGGACATTTTTTTCCATGTGTTACCAATTGGAAAATTTATACATCAAGCTGATAAAGCACCTGATCATCAACCTACATTCCGTAATTTTTTGGACAAGTCATACTCTGATTTAAGACAATTGATTCGATGCATTGAAATCTATCTTACTGAATATATTGAAACTATGCCTATTGCAAAATTTTCCCCGGATATTAAATCTTTGAATATACATGCAGTTTTAAATTTTAACTATACCCATACATATGCAAAAAACTATTTTGCAGGAGATAATGTAAAAATACATTATATACATGGCGAAACTCGAATTTCAGCATCATTGACTGAAAATAATATGGTATTGGGAATTGATGAATACTACGATGAGAACGAGAAAAACAACCACACCAACTACAATATTTATAAGAAATTCACTCAAAGAATTTTAAATGAAACCGGATTCACATACCGTAATTGGATTAAAAATATAAACGACAATTATCAAAGATTTCAGAATAGAATAAACAAAGGCTATATGGAGTATGATCAAATTTTTATTTTTGGACACTCTCTTGATATTACAGATAAAGATGTTTTAAAAGATCTAATCTATCGTCCTAGCGTTCAAACCACCATTTTTTATCATGACAAACAGCAACAAACTCAGCAAATTGCAAACTTGGTTAAAATGCTAGGTCAAAACAATTTTATTGAAATGGTAAATCATGTTCCCCAAAAAATAAAGTTCATTAAACAAGCAGAAATGAAATGTATTGCTACCCAATAATAATTCTAAAATTAAAAATCTGTACCCAAATCGTACCCACCGCCAATTAAAAAATCCCCGCAAGCCTTTATTTTTCAAGGCTTGCGAGGATTTTACTTCTCACTCGAACTCAATCGTCCCTGGCGGCTTACTCGTCAAATCATACATCACCCGATTAACCCCTTTCACCTCATTGATGATTCTCCCCATGACCCGTTGCAGCACATCCCACGGGATTTCCGCCGCTTCCGCCGTCATGAAATCGATCGTCCTGACCGCCCGCAGCGCCACGGCATAATCATAAGTCCGCTCGTCTCCCATCACGCCCACGCTGCGCATATTGGTGAGCGCCGCAAAATACTGATTGACTTTCCGGTCAAGTCCGGCTTTCGCGATTTCTTCACGATAAATCGCGTCCGCATCCTGCACGATACGCACTTTCTCCGCCGTCACCTCACCGATGATGCGGATGCCAAGCCCCGGTCCCGGGAAAGGCTGCCGATACACCAGATATTCCGGTATCCCCAGCTCCAGTCCGACTTTCCGCACCTCGTCCTTAAACAGATCGCGGAGCGGCTCTATGATCTCCTTAAAATCCACATGATCGGGAAGACCGCCCACATTGTGGTGAGATTTTATGACCGCACTCTCTCCGCCGAGACCGCTCTCCACCACATCGGGATAGATCGTTCCCTGCACCAGATAATCCACCGCACCGATCTTTTTGGCTTCCTCCTCAAACACGCGGATAAATTCTTCCCCGATGATCTTCCGCTTCTGTTCCGGCTCTTCCACACCAGCCAGTTTTTGATAAAACCGTTCCTGTGCATTGACGCGGATAAAATGCAAATCATAATTTCCGTTCGGTCCGAAAACCGCTTCCACTTCATCTCCCTCATTTTTACGGAGAAGTCCCTGATCCACAAAAACGCAAGTCAACTGGCTGCCGATCGCTTTGGAGAGAAGGACTGCCGCCACGGAAGAATCCACGCCGCCGGAGAGCGCGCAGAGCACTCTGCCGTCTCCTACCTTTGCGCGGATGGACTCGATCGACTGCTGCACGAAAGAATCCATCCTCCAATCGCCTGCACAGCGACAGACCTTGTAAACGAAATTGGAGAGTATTTTCGTGCCTTCCACGGTATGCAGCACTTCGGGATGAAATTGGATCGCGTAGAGTCTTTTTTCCACATTCTGCACCGCAGCGACAGGGCAGTCCGCCGTGTGCGCCACGATCTCGAATCCCGGCGCCGTTTGGGAAATATAATCATTATGACTCATCCAGCAGATGGTCTTATTTTGGTCTTTCTCATGGTCGGAATGCGTTTTGCCGGGCGCCGTGCTGCCTATGGTCTGTCCCACGCTTTCAAACAAAGGCGAGCTATCGTTCACAAACACTTCCGTCTTGCCGTACTCTTTAATTGGCGCTCTCTCGACCTTGCCGCCCAAAATCTGCATCATCAGCTGCGCGCCGTAGCACAGCCCCAACACAGGGATGCCCATCTGAAAAAGTTCCTCCGAACAAGTCGCCGCACCCGGCTCATAGCAGCTGTTCGGCCCTCCCGTCAAAATGATGCCTTTCGGATTCATCTCGCGTATCTTTGACAGTTCAGTCTTATAAGAATAGATCTCGCAGTAGACATTGCACTCTCTGACGCGGCGCGCCACAAGCTGATTATACTGCCCGCCGAAATCCAATACGATAACCGTTTCTCTCTCCATACTTCCGTCCTTTCCCGTTTGTGTCTCTTTTTCAATTATAGAGCAGCCCCAAAATGCCTGTCAAATCATTTCGCCGTCACTTTCCCTGCAATTCTCTTTTGTGCATGATCGTCTCCCATTTGCTACCCCGGTAGCGCAGCGTATAACAGATTGCGCGGAATGTCCAGTCAATGGTCATGGCGATCCAGATCCCCATCAGCCCCATATGGAGCGCATAACTGAAAATATAAGCTGTGATGATACGGAAAGTCCACATCGACACAATGGCAATGATCATCGTCCAAACCACATCGCCCGCCGCCCGCAGGGTATTCGGCAGGGAAAAGGACGGCACCCAGGAGATCATGCACATCAGCGCATGGAAACGAATCACCTGCAATGCCAGCGTTGTCGTCTCTGGCGTCAGGTGATAGATTTTCAAAAAGAGCGGCGCACCCGCCATCATCACAAGGGAGACGCCGCTGATGCACAGCCATGTGATGCGCATCATTTTCTTGGTATAATATCGAACTTGTGCGATCTCGCCCGCACCGATACAGACACTGCTCACGGACAAGAGCGCCATACCGATAGCCATACCGGGCAGAATGTTAAAGTTCGTGATGGTGCCACAGACTGCATTGGCCGCAATGGCGGAAGTGCCGAACGTCGATACAAGGCTCAACAGCAGGATCTTACCGAGCTGAAAAAGACTGTTTTCCAGACCGTTCGGTACGCCGATATAAAGAATTTTGCGAATCAGGGAAAAATCAGCGCGCGGCGTCAGCCGTCCTTTGAAGTGAATGTCGCGCTTTTCATGTAACATCATACCGAAGATCAGGACAGCCGCCACGGTCCTTGCTGCCAGCGTGGCGATCGCAGCCCCGGCAACGCCCATATTGCAGAGAAAGATCAGAATGGCATTTCCCACCAGATTGATCAGATTCATCAGCAGAGAGATATACATAGTCGTACGCGAATCGCCCATAGCGCGGAACAGCGCGGCGCAGCCGTTGTAAAGCGCCAGCGGACAGATCGACAGTCCCGTGATGATCAGATAGGTCGCAGCGCTTTCCATGACCGCTTCCTCCACCTGCCCGAACACTGCCCGCAGGATCGCCCGATGACCGCCGACCAAAATTATCGTGGTCGCCACGGAAGTATACAACAGAAAAAGAACCATCTGCCAGGCGGAACGTCCAGCCTGTTCACGGTTCTTCTGTCCAAGAGCATGACCCGCCACCACGGCACCGCCGGTCGCAAGCGCCGAGAAGATATTAATGACCAGAATATTGATATTGTCCACAAGAGAAACACCCGACACAGCCGCCTCTCCCACGCCGGAGATCATGACCGTATCGAGCATTCCCACCAAGATCGCCAGAAACTGTTCCATAATGAGCGGCAGGATCAGTTTCGCAAGATCTGCATTGCTGTATAAAGTTCCCTGTGCTTTCTCTTTCGTTCCCATTGTCTTTCATCCCGCATCCTGTTCTGCCTTTATTCTATGCTTCTTTTGGAGGAATGTAAAGACTTTTGCCCCGAGATCGAGCGTAAAACGCTCCGCTCCTCAGCCCGCGTGCTGATGCAGATATTTTTCTCTTGTCGCCAGGCCGCCCCTGATATGGCGCTCCGACTTGTTCACGTCGAGCACCTTTCTCGCTTCCGCCGCAAGGGACGGGTTGATCTGGGTGAGACGCTCCGCCACGTCCTTATGTACCGTACTCTTACTGATTCCAAACTCCTTCGCCGCCTGTCTCACGGTGGCGTTGTGTTCAATAATATAGTTTGCAATGTTCATCGCCCGCTCTTCAATATAATCTTTCAAGAGAAAACCCCTCAGAATACTTTTTTACATTGTATGAAGTGTTCTGAGGGGTTATGCCCTGATTTATAAAATCGAATTGCTGAAAACAGGAAAAAATCATTCATACATACAGCTTTCAGCAAGCAAACTGTTTATTGCTGCATCTTCTTTACTGATCATTCCGGTAACATACCTTAAATAACACGAGAGTTTTTCCATGTCCTCTCGCCCAAATGCCAGCAGAAGTCTATTTGTAGTCAGTCTTCCCTCTTTATCCCAGAATGAAACAGCAAGATCCATGCTGATATCAACCACTTCCTTTTCCGCTTTGGTATGCACCGCAAAAGGAGCCATCTCAACATCTTTCTGTGGATATAAATAGAATGCAAAGTCCGGTTCAATGCACTCTATTGTTTCAAACTTTTTTAAACTTCCATTCAGCAAATCATCTATTTTATCCCGTATCTGCTCAACCTCGACTGCAAGTAACGTCTCGTCTTTTACGATCTGGTAGTTGAGCCACTCTTGAGCCTGTAGTTTTAAATCGACTCTGCACCATTCAACATCCCAATTTACATTGGTTGATTTTCTGTAATCCGATATCCGAAATTGGAATTCTATCCCATCAAGATTAAGCATAATCCACATAACTCAAGACATTCCTTTCCGCTTTCCTGCAAAACTTGGTGATGTCTTTTCCCTTATATATCGACTTTCAACAATTAAATTTCAATTATTCAATTTATTATCAAGATAAGCTTCTACGACACTGACAAAATCATGCGCATGTTCTAGTTGAATTTCTGAGTCTACCTTTGAAGCAATAAAAAAATCCGAATAGTCACACTTCTCTCTGATACGATAAGCACTGTCAATCATCTTATACACACCACGTTCAAATTCGCCTGTATGCACATAAAATTGGTTGAAGTGCGCAATAACTGAACTGTGTTTTGAAGCATCAAAATTACCCAAGACGTTCACCGCACGTATGCCATGAAAAATTGCATAATATGACCGATTAATTGCTGCTTTATAAAACCCCGCTTGATGATTATTTTCTGCTGTTAACAAATCTTCTTTTGCGCGATCCAGCCTATATTGACACAATGTCTTAATATCAAGCAGCATAAAGTATGACTCCTTCCTCTGATATATTCTTATAGAACGGAGAGAGATTTTTCCAATCCTCGTATTCCCGATAACTAATATCTACGACAGATAACACCTTTAAATATTTCAAGGAAAAGTCTGTGGAGACATCACTGAGCTTATCATCATACTGGCGCAATTCATCATTATTCCCATCAATCAAAATCAAAATATCAATATCCGAATCAACAGTCTGTGTTCCTCTTGCAACAGAGCCATATAACACTACAGTTTTTAATTTATCACCATATATATGTTGCAACGATTCTGCCAGTTCTGCTAACATTTTCTTTACACTTTCATCCTTTATCTTTTCCATTTATGAAATCTCCCTGTTTACACTCATAATATTACAAACTTATAACTATCTATAAGTATTCTAACCCAGAATAAATTAATATACAACTAGAAATGTCGAAAAATATTTTCGAAATGTTTATTGTACAATTAACACCATTTTTTATTATGAAATCAAATATTCCAAGAGATTATCCTCCGCTTAACACTAAAACCATTTTTTCATTGCCGAAAGAATATCCTTTGAAATATACCTATATACTACTATGTTTTCACACAATATGTGCTTATTTATTTCCGCAACACTGTCACAAAACATTTCCTTCGAAAATCCACTGTTATTAAAGTCGTATTCATCTAAACTTGAGTATCTTAGCATTCTATTAAATGCATAATCTATTTCTTAGGTGTACCATCTAAAAAATTTTATAAGACTTAAACTCTAAGTTATGCTTCCACCACTCATTTATCCTTGCTTTTTTAGGCATTGGCGTCACTCTAACCAATAATGTCTACACCTTCTGCTCCATTCAATTCCCTCGCCATGCACAATGATTCCGACATATTCTCATAGGGAGCATAATTGGGAATGACTTCAAATCCCAATTTTCGATATACCGCACAGGATTCCGCCAACAACTCGCCCGTTTCCAGAATCATCCTTTGATATCCCAATTCCTCAGCCCATTCTATCAGCAAAGAAACAAGTTTGCTTCCGATCCCCTGCCCCTGATATTCCGTATGCACAAACACTCTTTTTAATTCGACAGTTTCCTCATCATACTTTCTGATCGCGCCACCGCCAACCGCCTTATTATTTTTATAAACAACGATCGCTTCCTGTATTTCATCTAACTGGTTATATTTTTTGTATTTGTCTCTCTTTATCTTTTTCCCCACACGCCTATCCAGATCGATATCAAGAAGCCTGCAATTTTCTATAAAATCTTTATTCTTTCCATCCGTTCTGATGAAATCTATTTCATCTATTGTATCAGGCATTTTACAACCTCGCTTTTCAAATTCAATCCTACTCTGTTACAACATTTCCTTTTTCTCATTTTATCCTATCCGTCTTCCAATTACAACGGAAACAAAAAAAGACATCCGGAAGCCCTGTCGCGGTTCTTCCAAATGTCCTATTCCTCTATTTTCCCTCCGGCGCCGCATAATACCTTTGCACCGCCTCGGGGAGTTCCTCATACTGCATTTCGCTCCATTCGATGACACCCCGCACCGGCATTACCGTCAAACGGAGAAAAGCCGCTTCTCTCAATTTCCGCGATGTTCCGAACGTGATTTCCTTTTCTTTCCCCTTTTCATGATAGGAGAGCAGTTTATAGGAAAAACTCATTCCTCCGTACAGGTCAAGGACGCCGCCCCGGGAATTTACCTCTTCTACTTTACTGTTATCAATCTGCGTGTAATAATATGTACTTCCCGATTCCGAAAGAAACCATGCGCAAAAACAGATAAAACCAGCCGCAATGATCACAGGTACCGCAATTCCAACTACCGTTTTCTTTTTCATGTTGATTACCTCCTTTTCTTATCTGCCATTTTATCACGGCTGCCTTACGGTTACCTTGCGCATACCTTGCATTTAGCTTACAATACTTTCCCGTCCAACGTAAAAAATCCTATCCAATTCTTATACACAATTGAATAGGCTAACGATTAAACGCAGAATCTCAATCAGCCCTCAAACCTTGGACAAACAGTATTTACGCCCTCCTTTAGCGGAAGCGTGAGCACACGATCCGTACTCAACAGTTCCCCTGCTTCCGTATACCATCCGACAAACGCAAGATCGCCGTTTACTTCCTCAACAGCTATCTTAACCGGATAATCCGGAAAATACAATCCCTGCCACCAAGCGTCCGGCATATCCACAACCGTCGTATTTACCCGGAAAGACGCCGCTCCGTCAACATTAGACAGAATAACGACCCACGCCGGATCTGCGCGCAGCTGAAATTCTTCCTTTACATGTTGGAGCGCATATCCCGGCCTGTCTTTTAGAAATTTTTTTAACTTATCGCAATATTCGTTGATTGCAACGCCTGCATGATAACGTTCCATATACATTTGATACGACGCCGCGATCCTAGTCTCCATTTCAGAAACAACACGCGAAACGACATCTTCCTGCCAGATATTATTATATAGATCCATATATGTGGTCACAAACTGTTCCCTGAATTCCTCATGCTGCATCAGAGCCTGTGCAAGCGGATCACCCCTCCATGTAGTTCCGTTTCCCGTACAAAATGTATTCATATCGGCATCATACATCGTGAGTTCCGTATCCCACACGCACCAACGCCATTTTCCGTCTTCATTTTCACCGGGACCGGTCTTTGTGCTTCGATAACATCTGGCGTTATAACCCAGCCAATCCTGATCGTTTAAATACAACATAGACGCATAGTATTCTATAAAACTCTGTACGTCGATCATGCTGCACAGTTTCTCATATACGGCTGTCTCTGAAGAATCGGAAACCGTACTCAGATACTCTATCACATCCGGAGGATACGCACTGTATTGAATCTGTAGATTATTTTCCGCAATACCGTAATGATTCTGAAAATAATATTCATCATATATTTCCGCTAAAAGGTATACACCCCAATACTCTCCATCCAGAAATACATTGCAATATATAAACTTCTGCGTTGCCACATCCCTATCTGCAAGCCTGTCTGCTGTCAATTTATCCCGTAATTTCGTCCCCTCTCTGTTTGTGTACAGAAAGAATTTGTGTACATCCGTTCCTTCTCCAAAAAGATTCTCTATAGTGTCCTTGCCATCATACATTTCCCTTGCATAGACAGAAAAACTCTTTTGCGTACATCCGCGCGTTGTAGAACCGTGGATCCGTATCCCGACTTCCCTGTCAGTGACGTTTTCGCCGTTTTCATCATATATTTCAAGACTGGCGGGCCGCTCGGAACCCTTGCCTCTTTTTCGATAATTTGCCTCAGCCTGTATGGGATCGCTCAGATCTCCGCCCGCCTCCACATAATCGTCAAACACTTTGCCCAGCACATAAATGCCTTCCTGATAATCGAAGAGATGATCCGGATCTGTCACAAGGGAAACCGTATACATTTCGGAATAGCACTGTGCATCTTCTTTTCCTATAAGATAAGAATTTGTGACAATATCGCTCTTCCTGCCTTTCGCATCGACTGCCACCGCGCGTACAACCGTGATCTTTTCTTTGATATCCCCCGTCGTCATACTGTGCTCCGCATCAAAGTCATTTCTCACGGAGTAAATATTCGGCTCTCCCGATTTGTCCCGGATCCGTATCGGTCCATCATATAAAGTACTTTCTTCATCCGGATCGCTGCAATCTAACGTATAATAGATCTTACTTCCGGACAGCGCTTCCAGTTCCAGTTCCAGCTCATTCGCATAGAAACCTCCCTCCGCCGAAAAAATCGGCGCTTCCGTTTTTCCCGGAATACGACCGCCCCCGTTATTGGAAGCATGATAGGTCAATACAGTATTTTCCCATATTCCCGCCCCATCCGGCTTCCGGCTCCATGATGTATTTGTAGTAAGTGCCGGAACATCGACAATATCGATCACGCCCTCCCGACTCGACAAATATAAGGTTTCCGACTGTGCATTGATTTTAAAATTAAGCCTTGCGTCTTCTTCCGCCATCTCCTCTGTTTCGCTGTGAATCACATAAAAACAGCCCGGCATCAGTTCGACTGCCGGCAGATTACATCGCTGCAGATCGTCTTTGTCATCGGAAAGGTAGTACTCTTTCAGATTTTTACTTTCATTCGTGGGATTATATAATTCGATCCAGTCGCTGCCCGGCTGTGTTTCCGAAAAAGACGTGGGAAAATAATCGCTGCACACTTCATTGATGCAAATATCAGAATAGTCGCCGCCAGGATCTTCTTTCGTATCCGCATTCATAAAATATGCCATACCGCCCGCTAATACGCCAAATACAATGATTGCGCCGCACAATGCGACATTTTTTATACTCCTCATACGTTATTCTCCCGATCACATGTCTGCTTACGATATCTATACCCTGCATTCGCCGTCATGCGAAATGCAATTCACCTGAACAAACCGCTTCATCGCATAAAGCTCCTGCAATAACGCCTCTTTATCTTTTGCGCGCACTTCTATGATCAGCTCCAGCTCCCCATTTTTTACGCATCTTGCCTTCTCTTTGTAATACTTGCAATGACCGCCGATCTTCTGATATAAACCGTCATAATCCATCTCGCTGTCTGTACTGCGTAATACCAACAGATCCGGCGCTTTCACATTCGGCACTCTATTCAATACAACGAGCATGAGCGTCATAATGATGCACAACAAAATCCCCAGTACATACAGATCTACCCCTATGATGATACCGGCGCTGATTGCCCAAAACAAATATGCCAAGTCAATCGGATTTTTTACCGCGTTTCTGAATCTGACAATGGATAATGCTCCAACCATACCCAGGGAAACCAGTAAACTGGACTGCATCGCAAGCATGATTGCCGCAACGATAACAGGTAACAGCGCCATTGCAACATTTAAATCTCTTGAATAAAATGCTGCTTTCGCAGTCAGCTTATACACCATAAAAATATAAATGCCCACCAGACATGCCATTAACAGGATCAGAAGGATCGTTTGGACCTCCAGACCGCTGTTGCCGCCTATCGCCTCATACACACTGTTTTTGATCACGTTCTTTACCGACATATCTTTTCCTCCGATCGCATCTTTATTTCCGCCTTTCTCTGCACATTTGATACTTGGAATAGGAAATCTGCTGTAAGTTTCCAAGCTCCAGTAACTGTAAAATGAATCCCGGTATGAATTCATCATATTTCATTTCCAGAATCGCATCCTGTTCCCACAAAAAATCATAGGAAAGCTCTGCATCCCCAAACCGTTCCACGCAGTCGCTGCTTTTTATATTTCGATCCAGTGTAATGCGGACATTTCCGGGGTCATAGGTAAAGGCCTTTCTATCATAAGTAACGATTGTCCTTGGTCTAAGACCTCTCGTTTGTATCGCTAGGTTAAAAAGAGTCGCCGGATCTTCTCTGTCTGACAGACTCTCTATCCGTTCGCCGCGTATCAGTTTTTGCATTTCCTCTTTGGTGATCGTTCTTGACTTCTTATACACTCTGCTATCGACTTTTTCTTTGACTTCCAGTTTGATCCGATCCAGAGAATGATTATAAATACGGATACGATATTTATCTCGTATCCGATTGCCGGCAATCGTATCTGTAAGGGAAGAGTCAACTAAGTCGTCAAAATACAGACTGCTTACTGAATAACCGCCCGCGCTGTTCTCGTGGGAATCCGTTCGCAGAACACCTTCTAATCTCCTTTGTAAACAGTACATTTCCTGTGCTCCGCAACTGAATTTATCTTCCGCCCGATACATATATTGTTATCCTTTCCTCTTTTCATGATCACTTCGCAAACACTCCCTCGATCGCCTCGAACAATCTCTCCGGCTTGACCGGCTTCAACAGATAACCCTGCGGATGAAGTTTTAGCACTGCCACGATATCTTCCTTGTCGTTGTCGCCCGTGATAAAAATGACCGGAATATGTTTTGTCTCCTCATTGCTTTGCAAGATCTCCAGGGTTTCCTTTCCGTCCATCCCGGGCATACTGTAGTCGAGAAGCACAAGATCGGCGCCATCCTGTTTCAGGATATCGATTCCCTCTTTGCCCGAGACCGCCGTCGCGACCTCATATTTTCCTTTCATCAGTTCCGACAGGGCGCGAAGCTGCACCTTACTGTCGTCGATCACCACGATCTTTTTCAAATCTCCCATATAATCCCTCTTCCTTCCGTCAGACAATTCTCCGCACGGTGATGATGCTGCGGTAAGTCGCCGATGTGATCTTGATGCCTGTCCGTTCCGTACTGGCGTGGACGATCTGACCGTTTCCGATGTAGATGCCGACATGACCGCCGTAGTAGATTACGTCGCCGGGTTTCGCCTCCGAATAAGACACCCCCTTGCCCACAGTGGACTGCGCGTATGAACTTCTGGGCAGAGAAATGCCAAAATTCTTATAGACCGACATGACAAATCCGGAACAGTCCGCCCCGTTTGTCAGGCTGGTGCCGCCCGCCACATAGGGATTCCCGATAAATTTGCAGGCGTAATCGGCAATCTGCTGACCTTTTCCTCCGCCTCCGCCGGAAGACGGTTTGGGCGCTTCCTCCTTTGTCGGAGAACCGCTGTCGCCGGAAGCTTCCTGCTCCTCCTGTTCTTTCCGCAGTCTCTCTTCCTCTTCTTTCCGTTTCCGCTCCTCTTCCTCCCTGCGCTTTCTCTCTTCCTCTTCCAGTTTTCTGATCTGCGCGGTCTCCTGCTTGATTCTGGCGGTATAGGTGGCTGCCTCCTGCTTTGCTTTGGTGAGCATCACGCCGTAATTTTCATACTCTGTCCGCTTCTTGGCGAGCAGCTCCTCCATATAGGTCTGCCCCTCCTGCAATTCCGTCCGGGAGGTCTCAAGTTCTGACTTATCTTCCTCAAGCGTATCCTGTAATTCCTGCACGCGCTGCACGGTTGCCTCGTACTCGGCAAGGAGTTTTCTGTCATAATTGTACAGCTCCTCCACATACTTTGCCTTATTCACCATGTCGCCCATATTGGCGGCGCCGAAAAACATATTCAGATAGGAAGAATCGCCTTTCTCGTACATAAACTGAATGCGGATCTTCATGGCGGCATACTGCTCGTCTTTCTCCGCCACCGCTGCGTCATAGTCCACCTGTGTCGCCGCGATCTCTTCCTCTTTCTGGGCAATAGCCTCCTCGATGAGGTTGATATCCGTGATCAGGCTGACCAGTTCCGCGTCGATTTCTTCAATCTCTGCGCCAACGCCTTCCTGCGCCTCCTGCGCCTCGGACGCCTGTTGTTCGGCATCCTTTAACTGTTCTTTGCTCTTCTTTACATCTTCCTGAAGTTCGGAAATCGTGGTAGCCGATAACGGCTCCGCCACAGATAAGCACAGTAGGAACGCCAGTACGATATGCAGATGTCTCCGACCCTTATTTTTCATAATCTCCTGACCCTGTCTGCTCCGAAACACATGTTATTATTAGTTTACATAACTCTTTTTTACAACTCGCAGTTATTCACCGTTCTGGGGAAAGGCACCACATCGCGGATATTGCTCATGCCCGTCAGATACATGACGCAGCGCTCAAAGCCCAGACCAAAGCCCGCGTGACGTGCGGATCCGTACTTGCGCAGATCGAGGTAGAACTGATAATCCTCTTTGTTCAGGGAAAGCTCGTCCATGCGCTTCTCCAGAAGTTCGAGGTTGTCTTCTCTCTGGCTGCCGCCGATGATCTCACCGATCCCGGGCACCAGACAGTCCATCGCCGCCACGGTTTTGCCGTCCTCGTTTAGCTTCATATAAAAAGCCTTGATTTCCTTGGGATAATCCGTCACGAACACGGGACGCTTGAATTCCTGCTCAGTCAGGAAGCGCTCGTGCTCGGTCTGTAGATCGCAGCCCCACTCGACCTTGTATTCAAATTCATCATTGTGTTTCTTTAAGATCTCGATAGCATCCGTGTAAGTCACATGGGCAAAATCGGAATTGAGCACATGGTTCAGCCGCTCGATCAGACCCTTGTCCACAAACTGGTTAAAGAAGTTCATCTCCTCCGGCGCGTTCTCCAGCACATAGCGGATCACAGATTTAAGCATCGCTTCCGCCAGCATCATATCGTCCGTCAGATCGGCAAAGGCGATCTCCGGCTCGATCATCCAAAATTCCGCCGCGTGTCTGGTGGTGTTGGAATTTTCCGCCCGAAAAGTCGGTCCGAATGTGTATACGTTCTTAAATGCAAAACAGTACGTTTCTACGTTCAACTGCCCGCTCACGGTCAGGTTCGTGGGCTTGCCGAAAAAGTCCTTGGAATAATCCACCTTTCCCTCGGGCGTCATGGGAAGATCGTTTAGATCCAGCGTCGTCACCTGAAACATCTCGCCCGCGCCCTCACAGTCGCTGCCCGTGATGATGGGGGTGTGCACATACACGAAATCCCGCTCCTGAAAGAAAGTGTGGATCGCGTAGGCGATCAGTGAACGCACACGAAAGACCGCCTGAAAGGTATTCGTCCGGGGGCGCAGATGGGAAATGGTGCGCAGATACTCAAAGCTGTGCCGCTTTTTCTGCAATGGATAATCCGCCGTGGACGCGCCCTCCACAACGATCTCTTCCGCCTGCATCTCAAATTTCTGTTTTGCCTCCGGCGTCGCCACGATCTTGCCTCTTGCAAGGATAGCGGAGCCAACGTTTAATTTGGAAATGCTCTCAAAGTTCGCAAGAGCGTCTCCGTACACGACTTGCAGCGGTTCAAAAAAAGTGCCGTCGTTCAATACGATGAAACCGAAAGTCTTGGAGTCCCGGATACTCCTGACCCAACCGCCCACGGTCACTTCCCGATCGATATAGCTGCCGCTGTCCCGATACAATTCCCTGATATCTGTCAGATCCATGTTACAATTCCTCCTTACTTATAATCAGACTCGCAAACTCGCGCTTTCGCGCTTATTGTCCGATTTCATCTGGGGCTTACCTTTCCGTTCTCTTTTAAAAACGCCACCACGTTTTCCCGCATCAGATCTTCCTCCACGGCTTCCACATCCACGCTCTTTTTTAATTCTTCCTCGGAAGCGTAGCCGTAGAGCGTCATCAGCGAAGATATCTTCTCCGAAATTTGCTCCTGCGCAGGCGCAAGCCCTTCCCTGTCGGCAATCGCCTGATACATGATATACTGCTTCGCCATCTGCACGCTCTCTTCATCAAAAAGGGCGCGGTAGCCTTCTTCATCCAGTCCCTCGTACAACTGCATATACTGCGCCAGCGTCATATTGAGAGAGGCAGCCCGCACACTCACATTGTTTTCAATGCTGCCCCTGAAACGTTCCACCATCTCCGCCGGAGGCTCCTGAAAGGTGCTGTTCTCCATGATCTGCGACGCAAGTTCCATCTCGATCGCGCTGTCGTAATTGGTCTGCACCGCCCGCTCGTACAGATCGCGCACCGATGCTTTCAGCTCGTCCGCCGTCTGACTCTCTCCTACATTGTAGCCGTCATCACGCAGTTCTTTTACCAGCTCGTCCGTCAGTTCCGGCACTTTATTCTCGCTGATGCTGTTGACCGTTACCTCGAAGACAACTGCTTTCCCTGCCAGATCCGCATTGGTATAAGGATCCGGAAAAGTCAGGTCAAGACTCACCTGGTCTCCCACGTTCGCTCCGATCAATCCTTCCTCAAAGCCGTCGATAAACTGCCCGGAACCGATGGTCAGATCAAAATCCGTTCCCGCGCCGCCGTCAAAAGCTGTGCCGTCGAGATAGCCTGTAAAATCAATGTTCGCTACATCCCCCGTCTGCACAGCTCTTCCCGTCACGGGAACTTTTTCCGCCTTTGGCGCAAGGAAATTTTCCGTAATATAATTCTCAATCAGGCTGTCCGGCACTTCGGGCTTATCCGCCGTCGCCGTGATTCCCTTGTATTCGCCCAGTGTTACATATTTTTCCGCTTTAATGTCTTTCAAATACTCTTTACTGCCGCAGGCAGTCAGAAACAGCGATGTGGAAAGCACCGCCGCGATCACACAGATCCTTTTTTTCATTTCTCCCCGTTACCTCTTTTCTTCCTGAAAAATATTTCGCAAATTCCTTATTATCATACCATACAACGCCCCCGCTTGTCCACCTCCGTCGCAAGGATCCGTCGCAGGATACTGATCCTGCGACAGACCAAAGAATTGCTTCGCAAAAAACAGGCATAAAAATATTGCGCAATATGAAAATCAATGTTAGAATATGCTTTGCACACAATGAAATGCAAACGGAGGCAGTCGCATGAGTACAGGTGTAATCGTTTTACTGGTGATCCTGGCGGTTCTTTTGATCGCCGTGGTCGTCTTATATTTCGTCGGAAAGAAAGCGCAGAAAAAGCAGGCCGAGCAGCAGGAACAGATCGATGCCATGAAGCAGACCATCTCCATGCTCATCATCGACAAAAAGCGCATGAAGTTAAAGGACGCGGGGCTGCCGCAGGTCATTCTGGATCAGACGCCGAAGCTTCTTCGGAGTTCCAAACTTCCCGTGGTGAAAGCGAAAGTCGGTCCCCAGATCATGACGCTTATCTGCGAAGAAAAGATTTTTGATTCGGTTCCCGTCAAGAAAGAAGTCAAAGCGGTCGTGAGCGGCATTTATATCACGGATGTGAAAGGTCTGCACGGCAAGGCGTCCGCCGTGGAACAGAAGAAAAAGAGCCGTTTCAAGCAGATGGTCGAAAAAGCACAGGAAAAAGCAGGGGCGAAACCTTTAAAATGATATGGGCGGCGGTTTTACGGAAGTAACGTGAAGCCGCTGTTTTCTTTGGAGCGGATGTCGATCCTGATATGGCAGTCGGAGAAAAATTCGTAGTTGATATCCAGCGCGTAATCGACATCCACCACGATGTTGTCCTCTTTTTCTTCTATTTGAATCCGCTTGGTGTCGATGCCCACCAGGATCTGCCCGAAAGGCGTGTTATAATTGGACAGATTCTTTTTGTTTTCCTGAAAGACCATATGTACGTTCACCAGACCGTTTCTCGTCAGCTCCACCATGTGATCGCTGAATTTCAGGCGGTTTTTCGTAGGCTGATCAAATCCCTCCGTGACTTCCTCGTAGACCACATAGTGCCTGTCGTTTTTCCTGAAATAATCGCCGACAGTGACTGTCTCGATCTTTTCGGCGTCCTCTTCCCGCTGGTCGAACTGTAATCCCTGTAATGTCAGCAAAACCTCTTTCGTCATGGATGCCCTCATTTCCGAGCGGCTTTCCGCCTCTCCTAATATTCCTCGATATTGACCACTTTTGCGGACAGGATCCCGTACGTCAGGATCGAATTGGCAAACTGCTTGAATTTCTCCGCGCCGTCGCTGACGTAAAAGCGGTACAGTTCCGTGCCGAGTCCCGGTCTGTGTTCGCTCTCAAGTCCTTTTTCGGCAAGAAGACATTTTAACTCTCTGGCGGTCTCGTAAGCCGGATTCACCAGCGTTACGCCCTCCCCCATGATCTTCGCCACCGTGGAGCGCAGCATGGGATAATGGGTGCAGCCTAAGATCAATGTGTCAATGCCGCTGTCGATCAGTTCACTCAGATAGCGGCGGGCGATCTCATCCGTCACGGGATCCTCCCACAGCCCCTCTTCCACCAGAGGCACAAAGAGCGGGCAGGCTTTTCCCAAAACACTGACACTTGTGTCATTTTCTTCTATGTACCGGCTGTAGATCCCGCTGTGAATGGTTGCCTCCGTGCCAATCACGCCTATCTTCTTATTTTTCGTCGCAAGGAGCGCCGTCCGCGCCCCCGGCTTTACCACGCCGATGATCGGGATGTCCGTCTCCTGTTCCAGTTCCTCTAAGGCATAGGCGCTGGCGGTATTGCAGGCTACCACGATTGCCTTGACCTGCTGATTCTTCAAAAAATGTACGATCTGCCTGGAAAACTTTGTGACCGTCTCCCTGGATTTGCTCCCGTAAGGCACTCTTGCCGTATCGCCGAAATATACGATTCTTTCATTGGGGAGCTGCCGCATGATCTCACGCGCTACAGTCAGTCCGCCCACGCCCGAATCAAACACCCCGATCGGGCTGTTATGCCACTCTTCCTGTCCGTTCATAGGTATGGTTACCTCCACGTCAAAGCATCAAACAAATTTTCCTCACACCATTCCCACAGCCTGCTGCCGATCACGATCTCGTCTCCCGAAGCCCGCCAGACTGCCGCCGCGTCGATCTCCTCCGTCCGGCTCTGCGCATCTTCCGTCCGCACCACCGCGCAGGTTTCTTCCGAAAAGCATAATTCCGGGTAAAAGATTCCCCACCAGGCTGCCGCAAACACACAAGCCGCCAGGCTCTTACTCCACTTCCACATCGCATTCACTCCCATCCGCCGGATTTCCGACATTGGGAGTATGCCCGCTTTTTTCCCTGTTGATACAGGCAGCGCCGTTCATGCTAATTTTTCCGGTTCGGGTCGATGCGGATCTGCCGGATGATACTCTTCTCCTGATTGTCGATATGAAGTCTTGCCGCTGCTGCCGCCGCTTCCTTATCCCCTCTCATGATACTCTCATATATCATCCTATGCTCACTCACCAGATTCTCATGCCCGCTCTCGTCCTTGATATACTCAAAACGATAGCGGTACATCTGCTCGGAAAGATTATTGATCAGCTGGATCAGCCTCCGGTTGCCCGTAGCCTGCACAATAATGTCATGCAGCGCGACGTCCGCTTCCGCGATGGTCACGGCGTCCCCCGTCTTTGTCGCCTCCTCAAAGCTGTCGCAGGCTTTCTTTAATGCCGCCTTTCCCTCGGCGGTGATCCTGTCGCAGGCGAGTTCTGCGCAGAGTGCATCCAGCGACCGCCGCACCTCCAGCACATCCTGCAAGCTCTTCTCCGTGATCTGTGCCACCTCCGCACCCCGTCTGGGGATCATCGTGACCAGCCCCTCCAATTCCAGTTTGCGGATGGCTTCCCTGATCGGCGTACGGCTCACACCCATGCGGTTTGCCAGATGGATCTCCATCAGCCGCTCTCCGGGCTTCAATTCTCCCGTGAGGATCGCTCTTCGCAGCGTGTTGAACACCACATCCCGCAGCGGAAGAAATTCATCCATATTTACCGTAAAATCATGTTCCATAGAAAACTCCTCTTAAAGATTCCCCTCGCGGCATGCCGTCACAAAGACCACGCCGACCGCTTCCTTTTTCCGAATGGCAGCCGCGATCTTTTCCGCCGTCTCCTTTGTCTTACAGATACAGAAGACAGTGGGACCGCTGCCGCTCATCAGCGCATTTTCCGCGCCAAGCCCCCGCATCGTCTCTTTCCACTCTGCAATGACGGGATACGCTTTCTCCGTGACCGTCTCCAGCACATTTCCCATTCTGTCCGTGATCCCCTTAAGGTCTCCTCCGGCAAGCGCCTTTGCCATGCCGTCGATATCCGGATGGAAAGACAGTTCCTCCACTTTCAGATTCCCGTAGACAAAAGCCGTAGACACGTTCAGATCCGGCTTTGCCACCACCAGATGACAGGCGGGCGGCGCAGGCAAAGGCGTCAGGATCTCCCCGATCCCCTCGGAGAGCATGGTTCCTCCCTCGATACAATAGGGGATATCCGCCCCCAGCTTCACGCCGAGTTCTCGGAGCTTTTGCGCGGAATATCCCAGCCCGAACAGGCGGTTTATGCCCCGCAGCGTGGCTGCCGCGTCGGCGCTGCCGCCCGCCATGCCAGCCGCAATGGGAATCCGTTTTTGCAGGGTGATCCGCACGCCCTCCGTTATCCTGCCCGCTTCCAAAATGAGCGCAGCCGCGCGGCAGACGAGATTGTTCCCGTCAGTCGGCAGATCAGCCCCCTCGATTTCCAGAAATACCCCCGGCGCCGCGCACGTTTCAAAGGTCAGATCATCGCAGATATCCACCGTCTGCATGATCATCTTCACCTCGTGATAGCCGTCCGGACGGCGTCTGAGCACATCCAGCCCTAAATTGATCTTCGCGTATGCTTTCTCTTTTATCATGCCAATCATCCGTGTCAGAGACACGCGTCTCCGCCTTGTACTTTGTATACAGGAATTGTACTTACTTTTGTACAAAATGTCAAGTTTTCCGCCCCTTTCCGCCACGGAAACCATGCTGTACAAAAAATAAGCGGTAAATTTATGCAAATTTCCTGCCTCCGTCCACTAATTTATCCGGAGACATCGTACGATATAAGTATTAGAAAAGCGAGACTGCCTCTTTGCGCGGTCTTAACGAAACAAATAACATTCACATTTTCCAAGGAGGGATACCCATGAGCGTAAATGGAATTACCGGTGTAAGCGCAAACGCTTACGAAACACTTCAGACCACACAGGCTGAGAACACGAAGCCCGCTGAGGAGACAAAGGACACTACCGAAAAAGGCGAGAACGGCGTCGTTTACGAGCCTTCAAAAGACAGTGCAACCGTATCCACGAAAAAATATGTGCAGAACACGGAGCTGATCAACAAACTGAAAGCCGAGAACGAAGAGCACTCAAAGCAGCTGCGGAACATCGTAGAGCAGTTGATGACCAAGCAGAGCCAGACCTACGGCGTTGCCAACGATATGTGGAAGTTCCTTGCGAGCGGCAAGTTTGAAGTGGACGCGGCGACCAAGGCACAGGCGCAGGAAGATGTCTCCGAGGACGGTTACTGGGGCGTGAAGCAGACTTCCAGCCGAATCCTTGATTTTGCGACTGCTCTGACCGGCGGCGATCCCAGCAAGATCGAAGACATGCGCGAAGCATTTAAAAAGGGCTACAAGCAGGCGGAGAAGACCTGGGGCGGCGAGCTTCCTGAGATCTCCAAGCAGACCTATGACGCTGTGATGGCAGGCTTCGACAAGATGGCTGAAGAGGCGGGCGTGTCCACCACAAACTAACATTTCAGAAATGCAGAAAAGAACCGGAAGACTTCTTTCGGTTCTTTTTTATTGCCGTTTTTATTCCCATCTCTGATCGTCACAGACTGTCGATCACGCCGCGGATCCCTTCTTTTTCATAAACGTCCTTGTAATAGGCGACCTCATTGCGGATCAGTTCGTCGATGACGCGCATCCCCAAAAGCTCCACCGGCGCTTTGTCATCCGTCATGATCCGCCCTCCCGCCTGATAGGCGGTCAGTTTCTCCGAGACCAGATTCATCATGGAGAGGAGGCTTTCCTCCGTGACCGCTTCCTTATGCCTTTCCAGATTGGCGAGCATCTGCGGATTGTCGGAAGCGAAAAGTTCCCGATTGGTCGTGCCCGCAACGTCCGCCGTATAAACTTCGCGAAAGACGCTGCCGATCGTATCGGAGAGATAAGCGTTGATACTGTCCTCACCGCTGCCGCGCATATTCATGTTGACCACCATCACCCCGTCTTCCGTCAGATGTTCTTTCACCAGCGTAAAAAACTCCACGGAGGACATCTGAAAGGGGATTGTGATATCCTGATAGGCGTCCACCATGATCACGTCGTAGGTTTCGTCGATGGCGTTCAGATAAGCCCTGCCGTCATAGGTCGTGACTTCCACGCTCTCCGGCAGTTCGAAATACTGTCTGGCAAGCGCCGTGATCTTCTCGTCGATCTCCACGCCAACAATCGGCATCTCCCCGTAATAGGCGAGACATTGGTGCGCATAGGTGCCTGTCCCCATGCCGAGGATCAGCGTCTTACAGTCCGCAGGATCCTCCTGTCCCGTCATCAGGGGCGCCGCCATCGCATAATCGTAATACATCCCCGTCAACCCCTTATCTTTCATCAGAATGGACTGCACGCCGAACAGCACATTTGTCGATAATATGACACTTTTGTCATTTTCTTTTACCTGCAAATAATTGTAGACCGACTCTCCCTCGTAGGCAAGATCCTTTTCCCAGAACGCAAAACTGTTGGAAGCGCCGAACACGCAGCACAGAAGAAACAAAACCGCCGACACGGCGCATTTCATCCGTCCGCTCTTTTTGCTGATAAAATAGACCAGCCCCAACAGCAGGAGGATAGCTGCAAAGATCAGAAACGTGACCGAAGTTCCCACCGCCGGAATCGAAAGAAAGGTCGGCACGAAAGTACCGATGATGCTGCCGATGGTGTTAAAAGCTCCTAACGTCCCCACGATACTGCCGCTGTCCGAAAGGCTCTGCACCGTGTACTTTGCCAGAGACGGCGTCACCGTCCCCAAAAGAAAAAGCGGAAACACAAAGATCACCATGCAGGCTGCAAACGCTGCAATGATCAAAAAGTTTGTGCTCACCGTAAAGATCAGAAGCGCCGAAATGCCCAGAACAATATATTTCCCCACGACCGGAATCGCCGCAATCCAGACAGCCGCGATCAGAATGCGGCTATACAGCCTGTCCGGATCGGGATGTTTGTCCGCGCTTCTTCCACCGTAAATATTGCCCAGCGCCATCGCGATCATGATCGTGCCGATGATGATCGTCCACACGATCTGCGAAGAGCTGAAATAGGGAGCAAGCAGCCTGCTCGCCCCCAACTCTACCGCCATCACGGACATTCCCGCGAAAAATTCCGTCAGATATAAGAATATTTTATTTTTTAAAATCGGCGTTGTACTCATGCATTCGCTCCCATATACGATTTCCTGTTTCTAACATAGTATATAGGATTTTCACTCTTTTTACAATCACCACTTTGATATCGCTATCCTATCTTCTGCCTACAATGAAATGCTAACATTTTTCATGATAACGCCACTGTCAGCCGATTTTCCCCATCCTCATACACATAGCTGCTGTCTGTCAGCACATTCCGTAACAGCCGCAGCGAAAGCTCGTCTCCCTCCGTCAGCGGATCGTAGCGCCCGCCACCCCATGTAAAGCGCATAGAGAGCTTTCCGCTTTCCTCATAATACTCCGTCAGGACTTCGACCGCATCTGTGCCGTCCCAATTCGGGATGATATTCAACGCACAGATTTCCTCAAAAGCATACCGCAGATGATCCGTCTGGCGGCGGCTCAAAAAATGCTTTTCCCCAAACTGCTGCAGCGACTCGCTCATGGCGATAAAATCATAATCCGTGGAAGTAATTTCAAAACGCAGCGCTTTCAGCCGCTTGACAAAAGCTCTCGTCCGTTCGCGCTTCGGCGTCTCAAATATTTCCGCCGGTGTGCCTTCCTCGTAGATTTCTCCCTCGTCCATATAAAAGATACGGGTGCTGACATCTCTGGCAAATTTCATCTCATGGGTGACAATCATCATCGTAAGTCCCTGCGCCGCGAGCCTCTTTATGACCGCCAGCACCTCTCCGACCATCGTCGGATCGAGCGCGCTGGTCGGCTCATCAAAGAGCACGATCTCCGGCCGCATGGCAAGCGTTCTGGCAATGGCAACGCGCTGCTTCTGTCCGCCGGAAAGCTCATCCGGATAGGAGAGCGCTTTCTGCGCCATACCCACCGTCTTTAGGAGATACATGCCGTAAGAAAAGGCTTCCTGCCTTTCCTCTCCCTTTAACAAGGTGGGCGCAAGCATGATATTTTCAATGACCGTCAAATGCGGGAACAGATTAAAATTCTGAAACACCATACCCATGCGCTTCCGCAGCCTGCAAAGGTCTTCCTCCCCATCTTCAATCTCCTGTCCGAAGACCGTAATGCGCCCGTCCGTCGGTGTTTCCAGACGGTTCAGGCACCGCAAAAATGTGGATTTTCCGGTTCCGGAAGGACCGATAACGGTAATGACTTCTCCTCTGTGAATGCTCGTGTTCACATCCCGAAGCGGCGTCACATCCGCATATTCTTTTTTCAGATGCTCCACTCGGATCAACTCTTCACAGTCATAGACCGTCTTTTCTTCTTTATACTCTGATACCGCTGACACATCCACACCCTGCGGATATCTGCGCTGCCCTCTTTTCACATCCAGCCGAAGCTGTACCGCACCGATCAAAAATGCCGCCAGAGCGGAAATCAGAAAATAGATCACCGCCGTCGCAATCAGCGGAAAAAACGCTTCATACGTGCGGCTCCTGATAATATCGCCCGCCCGCGTCAAATCTTCAATCGAAATATAGCCTACGATAGAGGTCAGCTGCAGCATGCTGACAAATTCCCTCCGGTAAATGGGAAGCACCTGCCGCACCGCCTGCGGCATGATAATGCGGGTAAAGGTTTTTCCTCTGCCAAAGCCCAGAGCGCCTGCTGCCTCCCACTGTCCCTGCGCTATCGTCTCGATTCCCGTGTGTAAAATGCCGGCCACCGCCACCGCATAAATTAACGAAAAAGTGATAACTCCTACGGTCACCGGCGCGATCTTCACCTCGGCAAATACCACGAAATAAATAAGCATCAGCACAACCAGATCGGGGATGCCTTCTATCAGACGGCACAATCCCTTTGCCGGCAGAGAAAGCGTTTTATTCCGGCAGCGCAGCAGCAAACAGAGGAAAAATCCCAAAACCGTTCCTGCCGCGCCCGCCAGCACGGTGATCTGCAGCGTGACCAGCAGACCGTTGCGAATTAATTTCCAGCGGTCTTCCCGGATAAAGGTCTTTTCGAAACTTTCCGCGACGCCCGCAAAAAAGCCCTCCTCCCCCGCCGTTTCCCGGTCGGCTGTTACCATGACTGTCTCCACCTGCGCATAGGGCAGGGAAAAGTCCATGATCTCCCGCCTTTCCGGTGTTTCAAAAAGGCTCGAGACCGCATAATCGATCTTACCGACAGCACAGGCCGAAAAAATACCGTCCCAGTCGTAGACCTCCACCACGAGCTCTGCGTTACACCAGAGCGCAAAACGCTTCATCAATTCCAAGTCATAGCCGGTAAGCGCCGTCCCTTCATAAAAGGAATATGGCTCACTCAGACCCGTCGTCCCAATCACAACCGTATAGGACGGATGCGCCGGTTCATCAATCTCCGGCATGGTATACTCGCGCCGTATCAGCCAACGGTCGCTCATATCGCTCAGTGTCCCGTTTTCTGACATCTCTGTCAGAAAATCGTCGATTTTTTTAAGGGCATCCGGTATCTCAGTCTTCGGGCTGACCGCCGCCGCAATATTGCCCGCTTCGCCGACTGTCCTGCCGTCGTAAATATGCAGTCCCGTATTCCCGGCGGCAAGATAGCTCTCAAAGGTCGCCCGGTCAGAGGCATAGGCGTCCGCCTTCCCGCTGCTCACGGCCAGATAGCCGCTTGTCGCGTCGTCCACAATGATATACTTTGCCTGCGGATAAGCCTCTTTCGCATTCGTTTCCGTAATCGCGCCGATCTCGACCGCAATCACGGCTGCAGGGCTGTTTAAGTCAAGGCTCTCCGCCTCCGCAGTCTTTTGCCCGACTTTCTTTTCTTCTTCCGCGCTGCAGCCTGTCAATCCGACCAGTGCCGCAATTATGAACAAAATTAAAAACGCCGCCTGTTTTCTTCCCATCTCTGCCTTATCTCGCGTACCTCACGAAAACCGCCCCTTAACAGAATCTGCAATGATTATACCATGAATATCCGCTTTTCCGCAATCCATATGACAGATCGCTGCATCTGATCAAATCCCGCCTTTCACCACCAGGATCTTATCCCCCGCGCCGATCTCCTCCGTCGCCAGCTCATTGACCTCCTTCAACTGCGACACCGGCACATAATAGCGTTTCCCGATATCCCACAGCGTATCGCCCGGACCTGCGATACAGATCACCATTCCCGGCAGTTCGCTCAACTTGTTTAAGTCAAGCTGCTCCACGCGGATATCCGTGACCAGATTGCGGTTCTGCACCGTAAACACGATCACCTTGAACTGCAAAGTGGCTTTCACATCCAATTCGTCGCTGTCAAGCATGGTCACGGTCAACTGCTCCATGCTGCATTGCAGCTTATAGATGCTGGTCGGCAGGATATTCTCCGCCTCGATCACATACTGAAACGGCAGCTCGTTCGTAGAGGAATAGAGCGTTTTCGCTCCGCCCGCACCGAGATAGAGTGTCGTCACAAGAAGCGTTCCCGTGACGGCGATCCCGTTCTCGACAATGCTCTGCTCCCCGATCCGAATCTCCCCGTCAGAGTGAATGATCTGATACATGGGCACTTCCGGATTCTGGATCTTTGTATGCTCCGCGATCTTGCACTTGCCGCCGCCTGCGAGCAGAAGACTCTTGAGCGGCATCTGCGTCGTCAGCGCTTCGATCTCCTTATCCACGCCGTAGACATCGGAAAGCGCCTCGATATTTTCCTCCTCATAGAGGTGGATATCCAGATCCAGCACCGGTTCCACGCAGAAGACGCGCTCCTCCCCGTCAAGATCCTGCCGCACCTCCACATTGCACTGTCCGAGATGATACGTAATATCCGGTATCATATTTTCCCGACAGCCGTGACATTCGATGATCCCCGAAAACGGCACGGTATTTTCATACCACAACGTTCTGTCGTTATCTCCCTCGCCCTCATAGAGGAAGAAAGCCCGCATCTCGCCCTGAATAGAGATCTTTTCCTCCAGCGCCTTAAACTCGACGTGATCGAAGCAGATATGATGCCATATTGTCTGGAACACATTTGGCAGATTGCCCGTCAGCTCCATCTCCTCTTTCAGGCGGAAGATATCCTTTTTATGCAGCACCAGTTCCACGACAGGATAAACGCATTTGCGGTACTCCACCGGTTCGTCGTGGTAAATGTCCACCGCCGCTTCGCACTCCAACTGTTCTTCCCGCTCCACCACAAAGGACAGGACCGCCTGCGCGCTCAATTTTCGGGAATTGATCAGCCCCACCGTCAAATCTTCCAGATCGCTCTGCACAAGGATCGTGTCGCCGCCGGATGCGCCCTCCATGTTTACCTTTTCCTCGAAAGGGAGCGCCGCTTCCATGCTCGCGCACATCCCCTCCATATCCGTCAGATACAGGATGGACACCACGAGCCTGCCCCGCAGGCTGACGGCATTTTCAGCGGGTCGGATCTCCTCCAAAAGAATCTCCCCCTTACTGCCCAGCAGATGCATCGCATCCGGCTTGTTATCTGAAATATTCACATCCTCTTCCAATACCATCTGGGTCCCTGCCCTGCCGCCGATCCGGTCCATATGTATCTTTTTCTTCACTAACTCCACAAAAAAGCCCTCCCTGCGTATACTTGATATCATTGTATGCCGCAGAGAGGGTATATATGATTTTTCTTCTTATTTTCACACTGAAGATACCGCCCCGATCAGGTCGGTCACATCCGTGACGCCGTGCCGCCGCATGTACGCTTCAATTCCCTCCACGACTTCCACCGTTGTATAGGGATCAACAAAATTCATAGCGCCCACCGCCACCGCGCTTGCGCCCGCAAGCAGAAACTCGACCGCATCCTCCCCGCTGCCGATGCCGCCCATGCCGATGATGGGGATCTTCACCGCCTGCGCCGTCTGGTAGACCATGCGCACCGCTATCGGTTTGATCGCAGGACCCGACATTCCTCCTGTCTTATTCGCCAGCACAAACTTCTTCTTATCAATATCGATCTTCATTCCCGTGATGGTGTTGATCATGGAAAGCGCATCCGCCCCCGCAGCCTCCGCCGCGCGCGCCATCTCCGTAATGTCCGTCACATTGGGACTGAGTTTCATGATGACAGGCTGCTTCGCTTTTCTTTTGATCTGCGAAGTAATGTCATAAAGCGAATCCGCTTTCTGACCGAACGCGATCGCCCCCTCTTTCACATTCGGGCAGGAGACATTGATCTCCAGCATAGAGACCGGCGCGTCCGCAAGGCGCTCCACGACCTCCAGATAATCGGCGACCGTTTTGCCGCAGACATTCACTATGACATTTGTGTCATATTTTTGCAAAAAGGGAATGTCGCGTTCCAGAAAAACGTCGATCCCCGGATTCTGTAAACCGATGGCATTCAACATGCCGCCGTACACTTCCGCCACGCGCGGCGTGGGGTTTCCCTCCCAGGGAACATTGGCGACGCCTTTCGTCACCACCGCGCCCAGTCTGTTTAAGTCTACAAAATCGCTGTACTCCATGCCGGAACCGAATGTCCCTGATGCCGTCATCACGGGATTTTTGAACGTGATACCTGCGATCGTTACCGCGGTACAGATATCCTGTTCTTTTCTTTCCATTTTCATATCGTTACCTCCCCCGCTTCAAAGACCGGACCCTCCGTGCAGATCCGCGCATTGTGCACATGGGAATGGGAATCTTCTTTTGCTGTTTTGCACACGCAGCCAAGACACGCGCCGACCCCGCATGCCATCCGCTCCTCCAAGGAAATATAAGCTTCGATCCCGTTCTCTGCCGCATACTGTTTGACTGCGCGGAGCATGGGCATCGGTCCGCATGCCATGATCACATCCGCTTTCAGGGAATGCGCCCGGATGATATCCATCACGTTGCCCTTCGTCCCCACGCTACCGTCCTCTGTCGCCACATAGACGTCGCCGTACTTTGCAAGATCTTCCTCCAAAAAAAGCTCCTTATTGCGATAGCCCAGCAGGATCCGCTTTTTGCCGCCGATCGCCTTTGCCAGTTCCAAAAGAGGCGGAATGCCGATCCCGCCGCCCATCAAAAAGACTTCTTTTCCCGATGCCCGCTCGACCGGGAACCCGTTTCCCAATACGCCGAGCACCTCCAGCGTATCCCCTGTCCCATAGGTTGAAAACTCCGCCGTGCCTTTTCCCGCGACGCGGTAGACCAGCCGCAGTCTGTCCGCTTTTTTGTCTGTTTCGCAAATACTGATGGGCCGGGGTAAGAGCGTGCTCTCCCTGCGGGGGTAGACCGCCACGAACTGCCCCGGATGCGCGTCCTTCGCCAGATTTGTCTCTAACCAAAGGTCGAAGATACGCTCCCCAATCTGCTTTTGTGACACTACTGTCGTTTTTACTTTCTTCTTGTGCGCCATCTGTTTGTCCTTCCCCTGTCGCAGACTCAGCAGTCTGCGACCAAAGAATTGCTGCGCAATTCTTTCTGAAATGTTTTACTTTGTTTGCTTCTGAGAAATGTTATCCTTGTCGCAGAATCAGCATTCTGTTAGCATTCTGCGGCGACTATTGCATCTGCATCCAGTATACCACATAATATCTGATCCCGATATGGATTTCTTGACTTTTCTCGCGATCAAGGGGATAATGAGATGTTGTAGAGAGGAGATCGGATATGATTTATCAGGTGATTGCCGTTTTGATCATGGCAGCCTTTTATGGCATCTATTTTGTCAAACTTTTTCAGCAGCGGAAACAGGGAATTGAAACGAATCTGCTCGGAAAGGACAAAGTCGGATTCGTAAAATTCATTGAGCTGACTTTGAAGTTTGTGACTTATCTGGTGCCGTTTTTCGAATTGCTCAGTATTTTCGGAAACAGATATCTTGATCTCCCGTGGCTGCGCGTGGCGGGGATCATTTTCGGCATAGCGGGCGTCGGCGTGTTTGGGGCGGCGGTCATTACCATGCGCGACAGCTGGCGTGCCGGCGTACCCAAAGATGAGGAAACAAAGCTGATCACCTCCGGAATCTATGCTTACAGCCGCAATCCCGCCTTTCTGGGGTTTGATCTGATCTATATCGGCGAGCTTTTCCTGTTCTTTAACCCGGTATTATTGATTGTCAGCCTGCTTGCCGTTTTGATACTGCATTTGCAGATCGCTAATGTGGAAGAAGATTTTCTGATCGCAGCGTTTGGCGAAGAATATCTGGCGTATCAAAAAAAGGTGCGTAGGTATTTTGGTAGGAAAAAATAAGCGCCTGCGCGCGTCTCACAGAACCATGAGCAACGTCCCTGCCCCGATCAGCACACAGCCGACGAAAGACTTTGCGGTAAATTCTTCGTGGAGGAAAACAAACGCCAGCACCAGCGTGATCACCACACTAAGCTTGTCGATCGGCACCACCTTGGACGCTTCCCCTGTCTGTAACGCTTTGTAATAGCAGAGCCATGACGCGCCGGTCGCCAGACCGGAAAGGATCAGGAAAATCCAGCTTTTTTTACTGATTTGCGCGATGCCGCCCTGCGCGTTTGTCAGAAACACCATGCCCCACGACATGATAACGACTACCACGGTCCGTATCGCCGTGGCGAGATTGGAATTAACGCCCTCTATCCCGATTTTTGCCAGGATCGAAGTCAAGGCTGCAAATACCGCGGACAGCAGGGCAAATAGAAACCATGACTGCATTGTCTTTACTCCTAATTTCTTATCTTGGGTACTATCTTTCGTATCGTCTTAGGTATTCCTTAAATTCTTCCGTTGGTTCAAGTCCATCCAATTCATATCATAACAAAATATTCCGCAAAATACTATATCCTAATAAAACATTTTCTTTTTGTAATTGCAAGGCTCTTTCAAAACCGCTGTTCTTCTTCCATCTTCCTAAAAAATCCTGTTGCAGACAAGCCAATCGCACACACAATTATTCCTGTCGGTATGAAACATAAATAAATCATATCACTAAACCTGTCAAACAAAAAACCATATACTATTT
>JAMPCE010000025.1 GCA_023666335.1 bacterium | reverse complement strand
ATACGCCGAACAAGCGGGACCTCCTTCAATATATCCGTTTTTTGAAAGAGAAAAAGCAGTAGAACCGAAGAATTCAGTGAATCGATCCTGGCTGTTCGCTCATGAACAGCCAGGCAGAGAGAACTTCCTTTTTTGGCTCACGGATGCTCCATACCGCTAAAAAGCTCATCAAATGTGACCTCTGTAACCGCATGGTCCATCGCCTCAAAAAAATCACGGAATATCTCATCCCAGCTTTCCTTATCAATTTCCACATGCACATATTGATCGCCTAACCGGCCTATAAAATATCGTTCCGGCTGCCCGTATTCAGGTGCAGGATACACATGCTGAAATGCCACTTTTTCAACCACATTACCCTGCGAATCTATTTCCTGATATCCATATTGGAGTGAGTCAGCTGACCCATTATACTCATAATAAAATTTGCCGGCACATAAAGGTCTGTATCTCATAAAACGATATCCGTCTACATACACTTTCTTGCTGTCTCTGTCATACTTGAATATACGCGGTCCCCCAAATCGTACATAGGCCCCGCGCGGGTCTACGATCAGTTCCGGAAGTCCGTCTCCATCAAAATCAAGGTAGCAATAGACAAAGAACTCCTTTATCATGGTAATATGATCCGCATTAAGTTTTTCCTTATCAGGATCGATATCTTCAAAATAGGTTTCTTCTCCATCTTCATATTGTACCGGCATCTGATTTAACAAGACCTGCAAAAAAACTTCTTTATATTCTCTATCCATCTCCTCCGTATATATTTCTTCGTTGATCGGATATTCTTTTATTGTGAAGTCTACCTCCCGCAGTTTTTCACAGATCATCTCGGCAGTAATTTCTTCCACAATTTCTTCCTGCGTCAATTCTGTCTCTTTCAGACTCTCCTTTTCGCCGTCAGACACTCCATTTGTAACAAGTATATCATCCTGCTCTGTGTCCGAATCTGTTTTTTCCGCTTCTTCTTGGTTCACCGCATCCCTGTCAGGCGCTTCATTTGCAACAAATTCATTATCCTGCTCTGTATCCTGATCCGTTTTGTCTTTTTCATACAGGAAAGCACATGCCAATACACATATACATATAAGAACCGGAATAATATATGGCAATTTTGTACCAAATCGCATCTTTTTCATTTGTTCCTACTATCCTCTCGCAGCACGATACCCGTCACATTCCCTGCAACAGCCCCCGCAATCTCGCAAGCTGCTCCTCCGTAAGTTCCCTCGGCCCGCCAAGCTGTGTCGCCCGATATAAAAGTTCCGCGTAAAACTCCAGAGATTCCATTTTCATATAAGCCGCCGTCAGATCCTCCGCCCAGGTGAGCGCCCCGTGATGTTCTAAAAGGATCGCCTCATATTCCGCCAGATACGGTTCGATGGCGTCCGGAATCTCCGCTGTGGACGGCGTCCCGTAGGGAGCGAGCGGAATCTTCCCGAAATTCACGATCACTTCCGGCATGATCGGAACGTCAAGCGGCATGCCCATCACCGCAAAGCTGGTCGCAAAGATCGGATGCGCATGTACCACCGCCGCAATGTCCGAGCGCTTCTGATAGACCCGCAGGTGCATCCTGACCTCGGAGGACGGACCAAACCCTTCCTGCATTTCCAGCACATTTCCCGAAAGGTCGATCCTGACAAGCTGTTCCGGCTTCATAAACCCTTTGGAAACGCCTGTGGGCGTACACAAAATCTCCGAATCCGAAAGACGCGCCGAGATATTGCCGTCGTTCGCCGCCACCATGCGCCGTGCATACATTCTTTTTCCAATTTCACAGATTTCCTCCCGCAGCGCCTTTTCCTCTCGCATAGCCTTTCCTCTTCTCGATTTCGAACACTTGTTCTCTTTATATTCCGCAGCGCCTTTTTTCTCCGCCCCGTCAGAACGCCGCCGTCGCCTCTCGCAGCCAGGCAAGTTCCTCCCCGGAAAAGAACGGGGACAGCGTCTCATAAACTTTCTGATGATAAGCGTTCAACAGCGCGCGTTCCTCTGCGTTCAGCATCTCCGCCTCGATGCCATCCCGATCGAAAGGCGCCATCGTAAGGGGCATGAGTTCCAAAAACTGCCCGTAGTCTGTCTTCTGTCCTTTGACGACCAGCATCAGGTTCTCGTGGCGCACGCCAAACGCGCCCTCCGCATAATACCCCGGTTCATTGGAAAAGATCATCCCCGGCGCAAGCGGCACGGCTTTCTCTTTTCCCTGCCTCCAGCGGATGTTCTGCGGTCCCTCGTGAACGCTCAAGAGATACCCCACGCCATGCCCTGTTCCGTGCCGATAATCAAGCCCCTGTTCCCACAACGGTCCGCGGGCGATGGCATCCAGATTCTGTCCGCTCACACCCTCCGGAAATCTGGCTCCCATCAGGCGCAGATGCCCCTTTAACACCAGTGTATAAGCCCGCTTTTCCTCCGCCGTCAGCTCACCCAAGACGATCGTGCGGGTAACGTCCGTGGTGCCCTCGCTGTAATGCCCTCCCGTATCGACCAGACAAAGCCCTTTCGGCTCGATCCGCACATCCGTCTCAGGGGAGGCATCATAATGTACGATGGCGCCGTGCGGTCCATATGCGATGATGGGATCAAAACTCGGGCCGAGATACCCCTCCGTCTCCGTCCGGAACGCCTCTAGCTTTGCGGCAGCGCTGATCTCCGTGATCTCCTCCTCTTTTACCCTGGATTTCAGCCAGCAGATAAACCGCGTCAGCGCCACGCCGTCCTTTACATGGACCGAGCGCATATGTTCGGTTTCGCGCTCTGTTTTTACCGCTTTTAAGATTGCTATGGGGCTCGGCTCATTTAGGATCGCTACGCCCTTGGAAACAGCGCCAAGCAAGCGGTAATTGACCCTGTTTTCGTCCGCCCAAAGTCTTTGTCCGGCAGGCAGGGAACCGACCAGTTCCGCAATGCTCTCATACGGCAGAAGCGTCACGCCCGTTTTTGCCAATTCTTTGCGGACCGCCTCCGAAAAAGCATCCGCCTGCGCACATAACAGCGTACGCCTTTTTGTGAGCAGCATATATGCCAGAAAGACCGGCGTATTCTTTACATCGTTTCCCCGCAGGTTCAACAGCCAGGCGCTCTCCGTCAAATCCGTCACCAGAAAGGCATCCGCGCCTTTCTCCTCCATCTTTTCCCGCACCTTGGAAAGTTTTTCTTCCCGGGAAAGTCCCGCGTACGCTGCGGGCAGTTCCCACACAGGCTCCGCGGACAAAGGCGGTCTCCCCTGCCAGACAAGGTCTGTCAGATCCTCTTTCCCATGAAAAGTAAGTTCTTTTTCCGCCGTCTTTTTTTGCAATTCTTTCACAAACGCGCCCGTCACCGTACGTCCGTCAAAACCGACGCGAGCGCCTTTCGCAAGCGTTTCCGCCAGATATTCCGAGAGTTTTAGCACGCCCGGCTCGCCGCTCTCCATCAACTTGATACCGCTGTCTTTCAGTTCTTCCCGCGCCTGCAGAAAATATCTGCCGTCCGTCCACAATGCAGCGCTGTCTCTTAAAACGAGCAGCGTCCCCGCGGAACCCGTAAAGCCCGACAGGTATTCCCGCGCCTTAAAGTGCGCCCCCACATATTCCGAACCGTGAAAATCCTCCGTCGGTACGATGTAAGCCGCAAAATGCCGCTTTTCCATCTCTTTCCGAAGTGCCTGTAAGCGTTCCTTTACCGTTGTCGTTTTTTCCATTTTGAACCCTCGCTTTTCCGCCTCTTTCCGTTGCTCTTTTTTCAACTGCGCGCCGCTTCCCGCTCCTTCACTTCTTCCGCTTTTCCTGCCCTGACTTTCGGATTTCTCCAAAACGCCCACAAAAGCTCCACATCCATAAACGCCCAGATTACCGGCTCACAGAAGATCACCGCCAGATAGGCAAACCGCGGAATCAGAAATACCACGAACAGATATTTTCCGATCAACTCGATCACACTGGAAAGGATGGGCAGGATCTTGTTGCCGATACTCTGTAACGCAAAGCGGGTCGGATTCAGGAAAGTCAGTATGATCATACAAGGCGCCACCACCCGCAGATACAACGCGCCGTTTTCTATGACCACCGTTTCGGACGATCCCGAGAGCAGCCGCACGAGCATTGGTGCAAGAGGAATCGTAAAGAGCGTAATCCCCGCCGTCAATACCGCGCCGCACAGATAGGAATACTTGACCGCCCTGCGAATCCGCTCCATCTGCCCTGCCCCGTAGTTTTGCGCCACAAAAGTACTGAGCGTCTGACTGACCGCAATATAGGGCATCATCAAAAAGGAAAACAGTTTTCTTGCCGCCACATGTCCCGCGATCACCAGATACCCCAGCCCATTGATGCCGGATTGTAATATCGCTGAACCTGCGCTGACGATACTGCTCATAAAAGCCATAGCAAAGCCCTGCGCGAGCATTTCCAGGTATAAGTCCTTGTCCCGGACAAAATGTTTTTTCTGCGGAATCAAAATCCCAGCCCGTTTTCCGATATAGACCAGACAGGCAAACACCGAAACAGCCTGCGCGATCACCGTCGCCACCGCCGCGCCCCGCACGCCCATATGCAGCTGCTTGATCAAAAGCAGATCCAGGACGATATTGAGAAGCGACGACAAAATCAAAAAGACAAGCGGCATCACACTGTTTCCGATGGCGCGCAAAAGCCCCGCACAAAGATTATAAGCAAACATGACCCCGATAAACAGCGTGATCGTCGAAATATAGGAATAAGCTTCATCAATGATCTCGGGCGGCGTATGCAAAACGTTCAGAAAAGGATATAAAATAAAGCGCACCGCCGTCGTGAGCAGTACCGTCACAACGACGCCGATCACAAGAGAAGCCGCAACCGAACGCTTCAACTGCTCCCCGTCGCCGCTCCCGAAACTCCTGGCTGTTACAATAGCAAGCCCGTTCCCGATGCCGAGGGCAAATCCCGAAAGCAGTTCAAAGATCGCTCCCGCAGCGCCCATCGCCGCCAGCGCCTCATCGCCCAGCGTGTAACCGATGATCACTGTGTCCATCGTATTATAGAACTGCTGAAAGATACCCGAAAAAAGGATCGGGACCGCAAAGGCGAGCATGGACTTTAAGATAGGTCCTTGCAGCAGATCGACCGCCGTTTTTTTCTGTGCCAACGTTTTCATGTGTTTTTTACTCCTGTGGATCCGGGGATGCCGATTCTGCGACACGGATATTGTATTCTCAAGAGCGAATACAGTAAATCATTTCAGAAAGAATTGCGCAGCAATTCTTTGGTCGCAGGATGCCGATCCTGCGACAATTATATCATATATCCCGCCCATAATCCAATCCTTTCTCCGCTGATCAAGATGCAGAGAATAGCAACGCAAAAAACGGACATACTCTCTACTATCATATTCGCAGAAAAGGAGTGAAATGACCATGATCGAATCAGATACCATTAAACTGTTACGGGAATGCGACGCCGGCATTAAGATGGGCGTCGCCGCGATTGACGACGTTTTTGATTATGTGCACGACGAAAAGCTTCAAAAATGCCTTTCCGACTGCAAGAACAAACACGAGAAATTAAAGGACGAGATTCAGATTCTTCTGGAAACATACCACGACGGCGGCAAAGAGCCAAACCCTATGGCAAAAAGTATGTCGTGGATGAAGACCAACGTAAAACTCGTCATGAACGAGTCGGACGAGACCATTGCCGATCTGATGACGGACGGCTGCAACATGGGCGTAAAATCTCTCAGCAAATATCTGAACCAGTATCGAGCCGCCGAGGAAAAAGCCAAGGATATCACGAAGCGCCTGATCACACTGGAAGAAAAACTGGCGCAGGATATCCGGGGGTATCTGTAGAGCAGGGGCATTGCAATGCCCTACTGCTCCGGCACCACCGCATAAAATACGATCGTCTCATCGCTCTCATTGCGCAGACTGTGGCTGTGCCCTTTCGGACAATAGTGGCAGCTCCCCGCAGGCAGGATCTCCCTGCCGTCGTCGTAGAGTACCACGCCCGTCCCCTCTAACATAAAAATGATCTCGCTGTTCGTCTCATGGGTATGTAAGCCGATGGTCGCTCCCGGCTCTAAGGACGCGCGCATGATCTTACATGCCTCGTCCGTATACATATGCGACTTAAATTCCTTTTCACCGCCCTTAAAATGGGGAATGACCTGTTCCCCGATCGCATCAAAATCCAAAATCATATGCTCTCATCCTCCTCTTCTGTATTATACCGCTTATCATGATCCGTTACAACACCATCTTCATAACCCTTCCTGTTTGACACCGTCACGGTATTATGCTAAAATATTTTTATCTGACAGCGAGAGGTGAAAGGATGAAAAAGTAATCTGCTTTTGATTGCATGATGGTTTTGCAGTACGGATCCTGATTTCCGTATTGTTTTTATGTCGCCAAAAGGAGAATTACTGATGTCACAAATCCTTGTAAACGATCTGACTTTTTCCTATGAGGGAAGTTTCGATAACATTTTTGAACATGTCTCTTTTTCCATCGACACCGACTGGAAGCTAGGCTTCATCGGCAGAAACGGCAAAGGAAAGACCACTTTCCTGCGCCTGCTGACGGGTGCTTATGCCTATCGCGGCTCCATCACCGCAAGCGCCGTCTTTGATTATTTCCCCTATCCTGTAACGGAAACGCAAAAAAATCTTCCCGCCTCTTCCTTTCTGGAAGATTTAAAACCGGGATGCGAAGAATGGCGCGTCATCTGCGAACTGGCACAGCTAAAGGAGGATGCCGATATCCTTTACCGTCCTTTCCGTACTTTGAGTTTCGGGGAACAGACCAAACTCCTGCTTGCCCTCCTGTTTTCTGCGGAAAATGATTTCCTGCTGATCGACGAACCGACAAACCATCTGGATCAGGCAGCCCGAGACTGCGTAAAAACCTATCTGTCTTCCAAAAAAGGCTTTATTCTGGTCTCTCATGACAGGGATCTGCTCGACGCCTGTATCGACCATGTTCTTGTATTAAACCGTCAATCAATCGAAGTACAGAGCGGCAATTTCTCCGTCTGGTGGGAAAACAAGCAGCGCAAGGACCGTTTTGCCGTGGCGGAAAACGAAAAGCATCAAAAAGAGATCGGAAAACTGAAACATGCCGCCAGACGCACCGCCGAATGGGCTGACAAAAGCGAGCGCGCCAAGATCGGCTATGATCCTGTAAAAGAGCACGACCGTTCTCTGTCCACCAGATCCTACATCGGCGCAAAGACAAAGAAAATGCAGAGCCGCGTCACCCAGATGAAACAGCGGATCGATCGCGAGATCGAGGAAAAGGAAGGACTTTTGCAGGATCTGGAGCAGCCTGTAGACTTAAAACTGATGCCGCTTACCCATCACAAAGAAAGGCTCGTGGATATCCGAAACTACAGCCTGCGCTATGCCGGAGCCGATCGCCCTCTCTTTAGCGATCTTACTTTCGACATTCGCAGCGGAGAACGGGTGGCACTGCACGGAGAAAACGGCTGCGGAAAATCCACGCTCCTCAAAGCGATTCTGCAAAAAGCGGGATACGAAACATCCGAACTGACCGTCTCCGAAACAGGCGTATGCGAAACCGTCTCGGGACTTGTGATCTCCTATGTCAGTCAGGACGCTTCCTTTCTGAGCGGCAGCCTCCCTGCCTTTTGTGAGAAGCAAAATCTCGATCACAGCCTGCTCTGCTCAATCTTACGGCAGCTTGATCTGGAACGGGTACAGTTTGTGAAAAATATGGAAGATTATTCAGAGGGGCAGAAGAAAAAGGTGCTGCTCGCCGCAAGCCTTTTAACTCCCGCCCACCTCTATGTCTGGGATGAACCCTTAAATTATATCGACGTCTTTTCCAGAATGCAGATTGAAAAACTGCTTTTGACCTATGAGCCGACGCTTCTCTTCGTGGAACACGACGTGCGGTTCCGCGAGAAAACGGCTACCAAAGTGATAACGCTTGATGCGCCTCCGAAAGCCGAATCATAATCTCACATCGAAAGGAAGATATCCCTCGGGAAGCCCTGCCGCGCCTGCTTCTTTCTCGGCTGCTTCTGCTGCGGCAGCCGCTTCTGCGACCGCTTCCGCAGATAGTTCCGCCTTTTCAGGCAGCGCCTCCGCCAGTTCTTCCGTCGTCTCCTGCACCAATTCTTCCGTCAGTTCCTCCGCCACTTCCTCGAGTTCGTCCATGATCTCCTCGAGTTCGCCGCCGTCCTCGACGCCAAGTGCCTCCTCGACCATCTCTTCCAGACGCTCTTCCGGCGTCTTGGGTTTCGACTTCTCGACCGCTTCCGCGATCTTTTCCCCGCGCTCCGTGGACTCATCCAGAATGTGGAACATCTGCTCCTGATTGTAAGCTGCCTTTACCGCCGCGATCTGATCCTCATAAGACTGGAACAGTTTCAGTTTTTCAGCGATTTCCTCCACGCTGCCGCATGCGACGTTTTTCAGATTTTCCTTTTGCTTCTCGAAAAAGTCTACCTGCTTCTGCGTCTGTTCCTGCCGCTCCAGTCTGTCCTGTGTACTCTTTAACATCCCTGCGGAATTCATTCTCCGCAAGATGCTGCTGGTCTGGTTCCATGATATATTCATTTGATGCCGCCTCCATTTCCGTCTGACTTTTGTTGCTTTTGTCTGTGATCGTTACCTTGTTATGATTTATTTCGGAGACATGACCCTTTTTCTAAAGTTATTTTGTTTTCAATCGCCAAATTTCTGTTGCAAATAGAACCTACAAACGAACTTGAAAATACAATGATTTCATAGTATACTGAATATGCTATAAATAAAGCGGCATCTTTCCAAGGGAGTTGATTTTATGAGATTGACATGCAGCCAAATGGCGATACAATACCCGAATCAATGGCTGGGGCTAAAAAATCCCATTTACAAAAACGATGATGGGGTAACGTTGTTGTCTGCTGAAATTGCATACACCAACAAAACCTGCGACGAATTGCTTGAAATGCAGATTGACGGCAAAGACGGCATCATAGGCTGGTACACGACTGATAATGGTCTGCAATTAGGAATGGCAGGTGTTGTCTGATGCAGATAGATATATCACTGAACCAAACAGCCAGAAGACCAATTGCTCGGTTGAACTGGTTTTCCGGCTGCCTTGCTCTAATTGACACGGGTGCATTATTTCCTGTGTGGACAAAAAGTGAATCCCTGCTTGTAAAGTTAGGCGGCAAACTCCAAAAAAGTAATGTCCCTTTTAGCGGATTCGGCGGTAAAACATATGGTCATCTGTATCGAGTAAATTTTGATCTGAATGGTCTACAATACATTGATATGCCTATTGTCGTTAAACCGATGGAAGATTTAAACTGCCACATAATCATATCTGCTACCATGTTTGAAAATATGATCTATACAATAGACACTGTCAATAAGCATTTAAGTATAGACACTGTGGACAATCAGATTGTAAGAATCCTAAAATTATCTGACGACCAAAATAATCTTTCTGTGTATCTTGCCGGAACATATGAAACGGCGCAGGATTATCAACGCGATGTATGAGTTCAAAAGTCCTGCTCACCACAGACCCTTAACAAAAGCAGGAAAAGGGATACATCTTATCTGTTCATTGACGTGACTCATCGGTTAAGTTGTATAAAAGATTTTATTGCTAACAAGCAACGCGCGGCTTTGATACGGCTTTTAATGAGACAGAGGTGAAAATTCCAGTGACTTCTATCCCTATGATCTTACAGGCTGGATATAGTGTTAAGAAAGGTAAAAAGTCGTTCAGTAAGTTAGTTGAACTTATCAACAAATTCCTGAACGAGTACGACTCCAATGAGGAATATAAGAAATATGTACAGAGCGGTACTTCTTCCAGTGAGAATGTTTCTGGCAGATATCAATGGTGGAAAGAACAACTTAAAGCGTTATAAAGATATAGTAAATATTAAAGAGTCTTGCTTTGTGGTCAGGCTCTTTTATATAACTGTATATAACCTCTATAAGTTTATATAACCTTTTATAACCTTATCACTCTTCCACTTCCAAATCCAACAGATAATCCACGGTACACCCAAAATATTTTGCCTTTAAAATAAGTTCATCGGATTTTGGTAATCTTTAACAGTTTTTGTTGCTCCGCCTGATTACGAAACTGTAACATTTAGGTAAAATGAGTAACACAAGAACTTGCTTTATGGAGGTAAACACTATTATATGTTATTGCTTTTTAGAAGTAAAATCAGTCACATTCTTAATATATTTCTAAAGAAAATTAAACAAATATGCGAAAAGCAAGTCGTAGAGGCTCGCAAAGAATTCGAAAAGGCTTGGGCAGAATTTAATAATATTGATCAAGTTAAAGGACGATGTGATAATATTTCAATTGAAGTAATCTTTTAATCTAAGTATTTCCAAAAAGAAAGGTGATTTTATAATGTGTAATATTAGTAACATTGTACTTGGCAAAAACGATTTTACAAATGAGTACTACGGAAAATTAGATGCCCAATTGCCAGAGAAAATATCTGATGAAGAAATTTATTTGGCTATCGAAGAGGGCAAAGCTGAAATAGCAATGCGTATGATTTTCAAATCACTAATATATCGTTAAGTGATTTTCAAAATGTATGATATTGATTAATTCACAAAAAATTTTATTGATACCTTCTTTTGCGTTAAAATCATTTGTTTTGATAATTTGGTAAAACGATTTGTATATATGGTATATTTTGCCATTGCCATTTTTAACAAGTGATAGTATTTTTTTCAATTTACTATTACTTAATGTAGAAAACGATAATGCTGTTAATGCCATTGCCACAGAAATCTCAAATATAATATCTTGTTTGCGTATCATATTGGAATTAATCGATGAAAAATATTTATATAATTTATTATATAGATTATAAATATTTTCTTCTTGATTCACATATAAATACTCACTCAGCATATGATTAACATTAAAATCTAAAATATATGAACTTAATTCATTTGCAAATTGCTGATATTCTTCATGTTTTGCGTATACACTTGGAAAATCATCCTCATGCTGAACGCAGTGGAAAAATTCGTGCATAAAATTATATTCAATATTATCAGCATCATTAGCATTAACAAAGATTAGATATTGTTCAGGATTGCTATACTTTACATATGAATGATCAGAATAGAATACTTTAAAAGACTTCTTTTTCTTGAAGTTTGATAGATATTCATTAACAATTGATTTTCCTTTGTCTGACAGTTGGTTTATAAAATCTTCTGCGCTGATTTCTTTTGTAGGCATGGCTATTGACTCCATAATATTTTAATATAATCAATCATACCACACTTCTGAGGACGAGTGTAGATGGAACATTTGTTTATTTTTCTCCAGAATGTGAGGTAATTCTAATGTCTATGTCGTTACTTGGTTATACGCCAGAAGAACAAGTTGATTTTTGTCAAAAAAACTATATAGTGCGTATTCACCTTTGGGTTCAATCATAATAGCATGTACATCACTTATACCGTAACCTGCAACGTCTTTTATGTACCCTTGGTCATGTAATTCTCTAAGCGTTATATCCTCTACATTAATTGTAAATTCTTGTTATATTTTTATTAATAACGGCACTCTTAGAAATAGAATTAGTAAAGAGAGAATATTTTATTGTATATGTACGTTTTATGTTACATATACTATGATATTATTATAACATTATAAATATAATTTTAATTGGTGATGAAAAATGAATAATGATATTATTATAATCAAATCAAATATTATTTTAACAGATAAAAATGGTAATGAAATCGAAGTAACTACCTATACACCTGAATTATTAGAAATATGGGTATAAAATTACAGGAGACTTTATTTATCTCCTGTAATATTTTTTGATGAATTACTATTACATTCTACCCCATCCCATGCAAATGTTTCTGTTAAAAATTCTGGCGACTGGGTATTAACTTGTATAGGATTACCGTTTGAATCTGTTATATTGATATCTGTATTCATTTTGATGATATCTTCATTTGACATTTATCTCACCTCCGTTTATTTGTATTTCTAGCCATGAGCAAAACTCCATACATTTAGTATTTATGCAGATTTGCGATACACGACATACCTCTTTATCACTTCATATTTATAGAAACGATCAGCCCTTAATGGTATAATTAAGTTGTCAAAATCAATTTCCCGGAAAGGAGCTGATCGTTATCTACCGTCAAGAAATTTTACACGATATCCGTCTCTTTACCTCCCAGCCTGCCGCTAAGTTTTATGATACCCTTTTTCTCAACCTTGACCTCTCTTTCGTTCAGGAATACCCGCTTACCGGAAAGAGAGGTTTTTCCAGCCACGCCTTGATCTGTGCCTTTATCGTCATGAAATGCGAAAGTTTCTCCATGATCTCTGACCTTGCCGATTACCTTAACAACAACCTCCTCATTGCCCATTACTGCGGCTTTGATATTTCCCGTCCGCTTCCCTCTTACTGGACTTTCGACCGTTTCCTCAAAAACTTTGATCATAAGATCCTCTCTGACATCATGAAGTCACAAGTCCTGCTCCTCGCAAAAGACGGGATCGTCGATACCTCTTTTATCGGGCTGGATTCCACCCCTGTTGCCGCTAATACCTCCCAGAATAATCCTAAATCTTTTCTGTCCGGCAGATTTAAACCCGATAACCAGCCAAAGGCTGATAAGGACTGTAAGCTTGGTGTCCATACCGCGTCCAATCGATCAAACGAAAAAAACTATGAATTCTTTTGGGGCTACAAAAACCATGTCCTTGTAGACTGTATCTCCGGTCTCCCTCTTTATGAGACCACCACAACCGCCCAAGTCCACGACTCTGCCGTTGCCCTGGATATCCTTGCTGATACCCATGCCTTTCTCCCGATCACCGAATGTACCTTCCTTGCTGACAAAGGCTATGATGTCAAAAACATTTATAACCGGGTAAAAGAACTTTACTGCGGGGAATGTATCATCCCACTAAACAGGCGCAATACCAAAAACCCTAAACTCCTTCCGCAGGGGAATCCCGTCTGTGAAGCCGGTCTTGCCATGTGGAAAGATGGTAAATTCTCTTATAACAGCCGTACCCGCCAGAAATTCTGCTGCCCCTTAAAGAACTCTAAGGATGCGGACTGTCCCTGCCGCCATAAAAATTTCTATAACGCAAAGAAACACCGCGGCTGCACGAAGTACATCACCATCCCTGATGACCTGCGCCTTTCCATTGACAGGAACAGCAGATATTTTAAAAGCACCTATTCCCTCCGCACGGAATGCGAACGTTATAACTCCCGTTTTAAAAACACGGGTCAGGAGCGGATGTGGGTACGGAATATAAACTCTGTCTCAAACCTGAATACGCTCGCCCATATCAGCCTTTTGGCGGTGGCTGTTGCCGCCGTCACTATGCCGGGCAGCCAGTCCTACCGCAGACTGAAAACAGTCAAACGGACTGCATGACTAAAAGACAGTTCATAGCACCTTTTTTCGTAGGTTTCGGGCTTACGTCAGCTTTGCTATGCCATAAAATCTACGGTTTCCTCTTTATGGAAGCAGACTGCCCATTTCTATTTCTCAATCAAGGTGTTTTGCTCATCCCTATTGTATTTCTTGTACATTTGTATTTATATAATTTGTTTCATAATAATCAATTACAATATTTATTGAAAAAGTAATAAACATAATTATAAATGTTGCCATTATCATTTTTATAAGATTACGATGTCTATTATTCTTAATAGTATTCAATTCACGATTATGTATTGCATCATTTATATATCGCTCTGCCATTTTTTGTTTTAATAATTCCTTTGCTTTATCTTTTTGTTCTGGATCGACAGTATTTAAAACATTAGTATTTTGGATTGCATATGACTTAATAGGAAATAATTGTGTTTTATATCCTGAATACGTTTTAAAAAACATTCCGATACAGATAAAAAACATAATTGTAACAATTATACAAAATACTAAATATACTCCCGTATACCAAAACAATTCATAATTCTTAATTTGTGTCCACAAAAGAATTAATGCGCTTCCTAGTATAGTAAGAAACGTAATACATGTAGTAATTTTATTATTAAGCCTATCGCCAAACTCTATTTCTTTATAATATAACTCTTTATATTCTTGTAGTAAATCCATTATTTATCCCCTTAGTAAAATATGGGTATATTATACTATTTATTGTAATACAAGTATAGTCAGAACATTTGTTTGATAATCAAAAATCACTACCACATTGATTACAATGATAATTTTTACTGACTTTACCCGCCGCAAACACACCAAATAATGCCACACTACCCGCTTTAGACATACCAGATATCTTTTTAACATTAGCGGACTTACAATATGGGCATCTAAGAGTTGTATCATTTTGTGCGCTACTACTCTCCTGTTGACCTAACTGAGTTCTGAATTGACTCATTTTAAGATTATATTCGATAATATCTTTTTCTTTTAAGTCTATCATTGCTTGAAGAAAATTTTTGTCTGCTGAAATATCTTCAATAATAGATAATTCATCACATGATATATTTATTTCCTTTAATTCACCATAACAACTATTTGCTAGGTGTACTTTAGCATCTTGATTACAACACCCAATTTGTTTACATCTCATACATTGTTTAACAACATTACTCATAACATTTCCCCCCTTATAAATTTTTAATTATATAATACCATACTTTTCTTATGATTGGAAGTTATAAGAAATAAAAACAGAAATTCTGGTCGCACAAGTTTCTGGTGGTAAATTACGCCTAGGCGGATTATTTGATTCACTCAGAGTAGATGTAAATAAATATAAAGAAACAATAGATGACTTTAAAAAATTAGATTTAAATATTTCAAAATTTATAGACTTTGAAACAGGTAAAACAAATTGGGACAAAATTTCAAAATCTATTAAAAATTGTAATGAAGTTACTATATCCTACTTCAAAACACTAGAAGAAAGTGACGGTTCAATCAGAAAACAAGATGCTTCTATCGAAGGATTAGAACAACATCTAAGAGAAACAGGACAATCTTTTGATTTTGCAAGGATTAAAGCAACTTTATTCAACGCGGCACTTAATTTTGGAATTATGTTGGCTGTAACTGCGGCTATTAGTGCTATTTCCAAAGCTCTTGATAACTTCATTCACAGAGTAGAAAAGGCTCGTGAGCGCACAACTGAACTGTTTGACGAGTTTAAACAGATGAACGAGTCTCTCACAGATCATAAAAAAGTGGTATCTGACTTAGCAGATAGATATGATGAATTATCAAAAGGTGTCAACCTCTCCACAAACGAAAATATCTCCTTGTCTACAGAGGAATATGAAGAATTTCTGGATATAAACGAACAGCTTGCAAACTCATTTCCAGAATTAGCAAAAGGTATTGACGAAAATGGTAATTCTATTCTTGGGCTAGGCACAAAAGGGATTACTGCGAAAGAGCAACTTGAAGAGCTGTTACAAACCGAAGAAGATTTAAACAACTTTAAGATTGCACAGGGGTTAGACGAGGCGTTTGAGGGCGTATATACATACATAAAGGAAGCTGATAAAGCCGCTCAAAATGCTTCTATGTCAATTGATGAAGCCAATCAAAGGATAGCGGAATTACAGGATATTCGTGATAATGGTATCAATTTGCAAAGCGGGAAAGATTTATTATTTTCTGGCAATGATACAGAAGACGAACTAAGAAGACGTGTTGCAATTATTCAAGATATTGCAAATGATTTTTATAACACTCTGAATGATGATAGGCAAAAGCAACTTGCGAATCAGGGTATATTTAGCGCAGATCAGCTATTTGCACTAGAAACTGATTTTGAAAACGGAAAAATTCAATTTTATTCAGATTTAGTATCTCTTACTCCCGAAGAGATTCAAGAATTAGAAAATCAGGTTAATGATGGACTAGGTACAATCGTCAATCAGGCAATGGATGATGTTCGCGAACAGATTAATGATTTGAGCGAAGACAATATTGCTGCCGAAAATGCTTGGACAGAAGCCGCTATTGATGGCTTCATAAATGGGATGGATGGCTTAGATCCAGACCAACCTATCATACAGTCATTCTTAGCTTATCCACCCCAGTCTGCCACAAATCATATCTTTCTCATAACACAATTTCCCTTTTTCCAAACGATTAAATCTTCACCAACTCATACTGATCCGTCCCCAGTCCGATCTTCACCGCATGGGCGATACAGGATTTCCACTCCGTATCGGGATGCGTCATATGGAAATGGTCATGCCCCGCCTCATTGCCGTGCTGATGCAGATTCTCGCCCAGCACGCTCTCCTCCACGGGCGTCATCTGGTTGCACAGATCGGCGCATGCCTGATCCAGCGCCACCGGGTCAAAAGAAGCCAGCATCCCCACATTGGGAATGATCGGGATATCGTTTTCCGCGTGGCAGTCGCAGTTGGGCGACACATCGCAGATCAGGGACACATGGAAGCAGGGTCTGTCCTTGCAGACTGCCCACGCATACTCCGCCATCTTGTAATTCAGCATCGCGATGGAATCCTCATAACTGGCCGCAATGGCATCTTTCGGGCAGACCGCCAGACAGCGGCCGCAGCCCACGCACTTGTCATGGTCGATATGCGCTTTGCCGTTCTCGATGACAGGCGCTCCGTGCGCGCAGATCCTGTCGCAGGCGCCGCAGCCTACGCAGCGGGACGGATCCACCTCAGGCTTCCCGTCACAGTGCTGCTCCATCTTACCAGCCCGGGAGCCGCAGCCCATGCCGATATTTTTCAGCGCACCGCCAAAGCCCGCCATCTCATGCCCCTTAAAATGCGTGAGGGAGATGAACACATCCGCGTCCATGACGGCATGACCGATCTTCGCTTCTTTTACATATTCTCCGTCGATAGGAACCAGCGTCTCGTCCGTCCCTTTCAGCCCGTCGCCGATGATGACATGGCAGCCCGTCTGGTAAGGGGAAAACCCGTTCACATAGGCTGTTTCCAGATGATCGAGCGCGTTCTTCCTACTGCCTACATAGAGGGTGTTACAGTCCGTCAGATACGGTTTGCCGCCCAGTTCCTTCACATAATCCGCAACGACCCTCGCATAGTTCGGGCGCAGGAATGCCAGATTCCCGTACTCTCCGAAATGAATCTTGATCGCCGCGTACTTATCGGTAAAATCAATGTTCTCAAACCCCGCCGTCTTCATCAGACGGTGCAGTTTCTGGAGCAGGTTCTCGTGCTCCGTCGCCTTAAACGATGTGAAATATACTTTTGCCTGTTCCATGTGGTATACCTCCTCTTTTCTGTTTTGACTGCAACAAATCATTCAAACCGCTTAAACCGTTCAATCATGACCGCATACTGCTCTTTGATCTGCAGATACAACCCGATGGTGTTCTCTTTTTCCTTTTCAAATTCTGCAATGATGCTGTCGTAGTTTTTCTCTAACATCGTCACCACGCTGCGGTTGATCTTGCCGTGATCCGCGTCGGAATTCATGATATCCAAAATCTTTTCCTTGCTGAAAGCCTCTTTGTAGCTGCGCTTTCCGTAGAGAGCGCTCAGAATATCCGCCACCGCGATGATCTGCTGGGGAAGCGTCAGATCCGCTTCCGTAAGTCCCTTGTGATATCCGGTCCCGTCCAGCTTCTCGTGGTGTCTGACCGCGATCTGCAATACATCGTCGTCCACGACCCCCTCCAGAATCATCTCCGTGATCCGCACATGGGCTTTCATCACTTTCATTTCCTCGTCGCTTAAGCGCCCCGTTGACTCCAGAATATGTAAGGGGATCGCGATCTTGCCCAAATCGTGAAGCAATGCGCCGTAGTGGAGGTCTCTGAGTTCCTTTCCCGAAATGCGGCACAGCCTGCCGAGCTGCTCGGCGAAATTTACCGTCGCCAGCGTATGGATCACCGTATGTTCGCTTCTAAAATCAATGGTATAGACCAGCATTTCCAGAAAGCCCTTTTTGTACTGCTCCGAAAAAGCTCTCTTTGCCAGAAGCACTTCCAGTTCGTCCCGGTATTTGCCGTTTACGAGGTTGCTCGTAATGCCATAGCACTTCTCCGCTTTCTGGAACAGATCGAGCGCCGCGCCCGAGAACTTGATATCACGGTACTTTGCAAAGTAGTCCGGCTCCAGCTTTTCGTCTTTCAAATGCAGGACCGTGTCCATCTTATCCGCCAGATTCAAGAGCTCGATGACATGCAGATAGCGGCTCTGTATCATGTGATGAAGGTTATAGTCGAGGTGATGGTAGAGTACGATCTCCGCCCTGTCCCCGATGGGCGACAGATATTTCAGAAAGAGAAACCCGTAGACCGAGTGCGGCCACAGATTCTTCGTCTCAAAATCCGTCACATTCTTGACATTTTCCTCTTTGAAAAGTCCGATGTCGTGCAGGATCCCGAGCATGGTATAATCCACCAGCTCCTGCTCCGTGTACTTCTGATCCGTATAGGCATTCTCATACTCCATCATCTTATATAAGATATAGCCCGTGATCTCCCCGTGGCTCATGATCTTATTGTTGATGATGCCGAGTGTCTTGCGGATAATTTCGTTGACGTCCTTGCTGCTGATAACGCTCATCGATTCCTGCCCTTTCATATGTATAAAAGTATTCTAACATTATTTTGGGATTTTGTCTTCATTTTTTTGACAATCCCTAAAAATCTTCTTCGTCCGCTTTGAACCACTTGTGCTTAAGAATCAGCCGACTATGGAAAATCGGTTGAAAGCCGCTTTGGCTTTTCCTATAATATTACCACAGAAAGGGGGTGTTTCCAATGCAGTTTGAAGTAAAAATAGACAGTTCCTACATCGAGCCTAAAGTAATGATCTTAACTGCCTCGATGACGGAAGACGTCGCTGTCTTATTGAACAAGTTATCCGACCAGACGCAGCAGATCCTCACAGGGAGTAAGGATCATAAAATCGAAGTGATCGAACAGGCTGATCTGATTCGGATCTATGCAGGTTCCGGAAAAGTTTTTGCCGTTACCCATAAAGGCGAGTATGTACTTCGGCTTCGGCTATACGAAATAGAAGAACGACTACCGCCCCATCAGTTTGTCCGTATCTCCAATTCGGAAATCATCAATCTGAAAAAGGTCCATCACTTTGATGTAAGCTATACCGGCACCATTGGCGTCAAGCTGGCAAACGATACCGTCACATATGTTTCCAGACGCTATGTTTCCAAACTCAAAAAAATATTAGGAATATGAGGTGGCAAAAATGAAAAAGAAAATCGTCTTACGCAGTATTTTGGGATTTCCGATTGGAATTACGATCGGCTATTTCATCACGATATTGATTTCTCTCGGTTGGGCGGACGGATATTATTCGCCCTGTGTCCCCGCACTGATTTCCGCAATGGGAAATGAGATCAGAGCCGTTATTTTGCAGGCGCTTCTGTGCGGATTGTTAGGCACGGGTTTTGCGGCAAGTTCCCTCATATGGGAAATAGAATATTGGAGTGTCATAAAGCAGACCGGAATTTACTTTGTCATCATTTCGGCAATGATGCTGCCGATCGCATACGTTACGCACTGGATGGAACACAGCATTCTCGGGTTCCTCATCTATTTTGGAATTTTTGTCCTGATCTTTGCTCTCGTTTGGATCATACAATTTATGATCGAAAAGCATCATGTGAGAAGAATGAACGAAAAACTGCATCGCATAAAGGAAGACATTTAATTGTCTTCCTGTGTGATGTACATACCAACTATGACACGCGTGTCAGAAATGTAAAGCCCATCACCACGACGCCCAGCACCACCAGCACCACGCCCGTCGCCCGGTTTAACGTCGCAGGTTCCGCCTTGTTGGCAAAGACCGCCGCGATCCTCGCCCAGAGAAAGGTGAATACCACGCACAACACCCACACCGAAAGATCCGGCATCCCGCCAATGGCAAAATGCGATACCGCTCCGGTAAAGGCAGTAAATGCCATGATAAAGACGCTGGTGCCGACGGCGGTTTTTAACTCGTAATGAAGGACGGACGTTAAGATCAAAAGCATCATCATCCCGCCGCCCGCGCCGATGAATCCGCAGATAAAACCGATCATCACCCCGGCAGTCAGCGACTGCACCGCCCGCTTCTTTGCGAGCACCTCGCCCATCGCTTCTTTCGTAGTCATCACCGGCTTTACGATAAATTTGATACCCAGCAGGAATGTCATAAACACGGAGAATCCGCCCATAGTCGCGGGAGGAACAAGGCTTGCCACATAACTGCCGACCACCGTAAAGGCAAGCACGCTTCCCATCATGATCAGACCGTTTCTGATATCCAGATTTTTATGTTTTCCGTAGGTGTAAGCGGATACTGCGCTTGCCAGCACATCCGACGACAATGCGATGCCCACCGCCATATAGGAATCCATGCCAAGAAACGTGATCAGCATGGGGCTGATGACAGCCGCCGCGCTCATTCCGGCAAAACCTGTCCCCAGCCCCGCTCCCATTCCCGCAAAAAATGTCACTACAATCTTGATCAGCCAATTCATCAACTTTTCCCTCCTACCTGCGGTTACAGATCGTCTGTATACACACCGACTCCTTTTTCGTGAAATGCCTTGATCTGATCACTCTCATTTACCGTATGCACAAACATTTTTATACCGTACCGCTCGCATATATCAGACAATGTATCCGTATAATATTTTGCATTCATGGTAATCACATCAATATCATGAAGCATACAAAACTCCGCATACTGCCGCATCTCGTCCTCGTCCCCTCTGTAGCCCTCCTGATATAACGTATAGATATAATTTGAAAAAGGATAGATTTCATTCACATCCCCATACATATATCCATGATAAATCTGTACAACAAAACGATCCAGTACCTCCTCACAGCCGCTTCTTTGCGCAACATCCACCAGCTCCCGAAATTCCTTTTTCATTGCTTCCGGTTCCGCATATTTTGTATCCGTTATAATATATACATCCGGATGTTCTTTCATAAACCGCATGAGATCCTCTCCCGACAAGGGAGTATATTTCCCTCTGATTTTGCAGTTCATAAACAAATCCAATGTAGGACCATAATCTGCCTCAATCTCCTGATTCGTCTCTCTGCTCCAGAACTCCCAATCGTGGCATGCTGCGATTTGTCCGTCCGCAGTCATGATCAAATCGCACTCGAGCAGACGCCTGCCGTCTTGGTAACTGCGTTCCAATGCCTCCTTGGAATTCGTGTAAGCAATCCCATCAATGCTGCCAAGCGCATGTAAAATAACATTATCGGCATCATACCACTGGTCCTGATTTAATCTGTACTGCCGCTTCACATAAGCCGCTGCGTCCAAAATACATGCGGCAGCGCAGACAGATACTGCTGCCAAAAACGCCATCCCATACGCTGCTTTTCGTCTGTTCATCTTTTTATGTATAATAGAAACAACCACTCCTGCCATAAATACCGCTACCGTCGGCAAAACCACATACTTTGCAAACAGCGTCCTTTTATTCTGTAACCCGTTTCTAAAAGATTCGTTCGTCATGGCAAAGATAAGAGTGCCATATGTCCTGCGCACCCACAAAGCTGCACTTATCATAAATGTCACAATGCCTGCAAAAATGATCCAAGCCGCATTACCGATTTTTGCTCGTATGCCCGTCATTCACACTCCCCCGCTTTTTATTTGACACGCCGCAACATCTTACGCCTGTGATTTACTCCCAACAATAAAATTCAAATAATAATAGTTGGAATATAAATTTAACTCACGGTTAAATTCCCCAAACCCCATCTGCTCCGGAAGCGTCTTTTCTTCCGAAAACAGATTGGTTCCCAAAGCCAGCCTGTCTCCTTCCACCTCTGCGCCGACCGCAGCCAGCATCGTGGGAAACATATCCAGAATGGAAAATTCCCTATCAGTCGTCTGCCTTGCCTGACACCCCTGCGGAAGATTGATAAAGCAATTATAAATTCTGCGTTGATACTCGCCGATATCCTCCCAGAAATCGGTTTTCATGCTCAGATGATCTCCCGTGATCACAATCGTCGTATCCTCATACCACGCCTGTTTGCTGATCCAATCAACAAACTGCGCCGCCTGTCTGCTGGCACACGCCACCACGTTTTCATATTGGTTCGCATAGGTGTCATCGCACAAATCGCACAGATAACCATCTCCCGGATGGGTATCGACTGTCAACATCATAAAATTAAAAGGTTCGCTCTGCGCTGCGATCTCTGTCAGCTGCCGTTTTGCATATTCATAGAGTTTTGCATCTTCCATTCCCCAATATACATGATAGTCCTCCGGAATAATGCCATCCTCTTTTGCTGTAATATAATCGAAAATCCGATAATTTCCGTGTTGTTCATAGAATGCTTTTCGTCCGCCAAAAACAGCTTCCGAGCCGCACATAAAATAATTTTGATACCCGTTTTCTGAAAGTACTTCACCCAATCCTTTCAGTCCCGGCGCAAAGCTTTCATACTCTCCTGCCTCATTGCCGTCGATCGGCAACTTATAGGGCACACCCGTTATACTGGAAAACAAACCGCCCATTGTCCAGCCTGTCTGAGATGCTGCGCCCGCCCCTCCCAGATCCCCGTCATCAGAGAAAGACACATTCTCTTTTGCCAGATCCGTCAATTCCGGAATATAATTGATTGGCTTGCCGCCGCCCTCCTGCACAGACGCATAGGTTGACTCCATAGATTCCATGTAGAGAACGATCAAATTCCGTTTTTTCTCCGGAAATACAATGGCGACGTCATCCGGGTTGATATATTCCGATTCAAAAATCGTGGATACATTGGTCACGCTCTGCACATATTCAGGGATTCCTACCGCTGCCGCTCTGTTACCGACACCCGCGCACAGGATCCCGATGACCAGCCACAATACGATCAGTTTTCTAAGCTGCGCATATTTTCGTTTTGCCCCCCCCCCAATATGCAGCGTCCTTGTACCGATTCGAAGATCCATCTTCAAAAAAATCTGCCCAGCCATCATATCATAAAGCGTGTAAATGACAACTCCTGCTACGGCGAAAAAAGTCATCGGGTACAAACATTGATTGATATAATCACTGAGCACGCCTGCTTCCGTTCCCTTAAGCGGGCTAAAAAGCTGATACAGCGCAATGGAAAAATCCACCTCATGAAAATTATCCAGAAACCAATCAGCTGAACGCCACAGGAGAAGCAGCAAAAAGATAACAAAAAGCAACAGAATTTTACTTAAAATCTTCCACAGAACTTTCCCTTTTTTCATCATAAGTCTCCACAGTCAATCTGATCGAAATGTATTTTCTGATGATTTCTTCCGCATACGGAACCACAACTGCCATCACAAGAGCTATCAGTGTATATTTGAGAAAAAACGGAAAACTGGTCAATGCATCCTCAATTACATCAGATAAGCCTAACCCATATGTAATAATACATTCTGTCAGCCAAACATTGAGCAACACATAAATCCCATACCGAAAAAACACTTGCGGCATACGCCAGTCCGCTTTCGCCTTTTTTCTGTTCCTGATCATCAGACTGACGATCGCCGGCATAAAAAGTCCTATAAACTTCATACAGTACTCCTCCTATTTGCGCCCATACCGCTCTTTCAACGCATCCCGCAGATACTCGTAGCGCTTCCGCTTCTCTTCTTTCGCAAAATGCACTTCGCGGAACTGCTCCGGATTATCCTGATAGCAGAGTTTCTCCTCACCGAACTGCTCGCTGGTCAGGTCGAATACGCTCTCACCCACGACATTGTAACAGTGAAACGTGCCGCCCTCTCTCGGAATCCCGTAAACTTTCCCGCCAAAGAGATCCTGCACCAGAAAAGCCGTGATGGAACACTGTCCGAGCGTCTTGTTCTCCGCGCTCCAATTTTCCCGCAGTCTGGGGGCACAGGTGTACTCACACCAGATCCCTGACAGCGCGTCGTAGAGCACCCGCGGCGTCTCGATTCCTGTATAATCCTCCGTGACTGCCGGAACGTCCGCACATTCCCAGCCGTAAAATTGATAGTCCATACCGCGTCCCTCTCATTCCTCTGTAAAAGAAACTAACCATATTATACGCATTCCTGTTGTCAAATTCAATGCAATCATGAAAAAAAGGAAAGCCCCCATAGACACAATGCTTACAAGACTTTCCAAGCAAAACTATCCTTCGTGTTTCATGACGCAATGATATTAATCCCAATTTATCGCCTCATGAGGGATGGTTCCGTTTTCTTCCCTATCTCTTCGTCCCTCCTCTAGCGCTTGTATCTCATCCGGCTCCGGCGGTACTTCCGGAACAAATTTTACAAGAACCCTATATAATACTTCAATATCATCATCAGGTATCATTTCTATTAAGCCGTGTAACATCTCTTTGCTCATGTCCATATGCCTCCTATAATTTTTTATATGCCTGACCTCTTGGAATAATATTATCTATAAAAATAGTATCGTTTTCCGGTGTAAATAGAACTCTTAAATCACCAACTCGTAAACGATATCCATTTTCTGCACCTTGTAATTTCTTAATATCGCCAAAAGGTATTTTTTCTATTGCATCCTTTAAACGCTTTTTGGTTGTCTTATCAACCGAATTTATATATTTAACTGCTTTTTTACTATATTCAATTTGCATTTTAGTATTCATTTTCCTCCCTGTCGTTTTTAATCTTTTGCAGGCACATATCTCAATCCCTTATCACTACTAGCATCAAAAATGGATATACATCAAAGTATGTTTATATAAACTTTGTTTAAAAATATATGTCGCAAAGTTGAATTATTTAAATTGAAAGGAAGTATTCCTTTTATGTAAAAACCATTCATTATCAACATCTTTTTTCACAAATTCTAATAATATTTTTTCCGTATATATATTTCCTGCAATATTTTTCAATTTTAAATTTATTTCTATATCCAATCTTTGTTTTTCAAAGTCAAATTTTTTCAATGGAATTAATATCCCAAAAGGAAGATCTTGTGCATGAATCGAAAAAAATGTTTCCAGCAGTTCTTTGTTTTCTACAATAATACCATTAATAATAATTTGCTTTTTCAAAAGAAAAACATCTCCATTTCCATACAAGTGAAAACGCAACGCATTTCTTAGGTCAAATAGCCCAATGCATCTTTCATAGTCTGTATCTGCCTTATTTCTGATATTAGTTTCTTCGATAATAAAATATCCTTTTTCCTTAGATATATTTTGTGCATTTATCTGTTTTGACAATTTTAGCTGTAGACATGCAATTATAACACTCAATCCTGCAATTACTATTTCACAAATTCCATTTATCATTTGCTTTATCTGCCCTTTCTATCTTGAATACAGTTTTTATTGCAATCTATAATCATTTTTATAAACTTACACTCAAGCTATTATTTGTTATCATACTAAAGTTTCAAATATTTTTCAACTCTAGCATTGTCAAGCTTATATATTACATTTACCGATATCTCTATACATCCGGCTTTATTATTACCATAGCAAAGCCATGATGCTGTTTATTCAAATCATTCATTATTCCAATCGGATTATGAATCCGTTCTTCTGGATCATATACAAAACAAACCAACTTTTCGCAATCCGGATGCGCTTTATATTTATCAATGTCTATAATTAATTGCGCCCCCAATTCTTTATCGTCTAATCCATCCCGCGTCTTCTTCACTTCAATTACAATCTTTTCATTCTTTAACAAAAAGTCCACTCTAGAGGATCCTCCCGCATAGGATGGTGTCCATTCTTCGGGTCTTATATCATCAAAATAAAGTTTCAATAATGCATGTAATAAATCCTGTACATCATATTCATCTTTGATTTCTAATGCACTTTTATTGCTATGCCTATATCTGAGTTGTTTAACTACCTTATGAAAAGACGAAAAAATAATATTCAAGTTTTGAATAGCAGCCAACTCCTTTTTCTGCATTTTCTCCGTAGGTGCAGTATTATTTGAAACATCATGTTTTTGCATCAATATCCTCAAAATTTCTACAATCCTACCAGCTATAACAGGCTGTAGAAAACCATTTCCCACAAATAACATATCCCGTATCTCCATAATTTGACTACTCAAATATGGTTCTTCATTAACGGTATCCAGAGAAATTTGTGATAACGCTTTCTGAATTTTTCTAATATCATTTATATGAATCGGCATGGGATACCCATCGATTTTATTCGCATAATAAGCAATATTTTTAAATGTTTCCTGAATTTGTTGAATATCCATAACGTCACTCACTCCAAAAATAACTCTTTCTATAAGTTCTATGAACATAAAGTTAGTTGTAAATCTGTCAAAAAACATATATCAATCAATTTAATTCATAATTCTATTTATAGTATCATCTGGTATTTTATAAACACTAAATACTGTCAAATCTAATTTATTAAATACTGTATCAATATGCTTATTCATATCCTCAATATCATTTAACGTACAATCATATAAATCAAACAGATCCATTTGTTGAGATGCTGATAGTTTGACCTTTTGCTTTTTCAATTCTTCAACAAATTCTTTATATGATAACTTTTCAAAATCTTCTAATTTCTCTGTTATCCTTTTGGGTTCATAGCTTTTTTGAATATAACGTATGAAATGATATTTCTTATCATATTTTTTCTGGCACAAATCTAGTAACTTCTCTACAGCATCTTCAACACTTTTTATCTGTTCTTTCGAACCTACTGCAATCGGCAACTTCCGAATATAAACCCCTTTTACCTCTGCCATTGGTTTCCCTATTTCAAGGTAATTTTCTATATGATAATACCAATTCATCAGTCTGGAATTTATAAGTCCTAGAAGATAATACAAACTTACTTCTTTATTGCTTTCTAGTGGATAAATTGAATGCAATGTATTATTACTTACATTTCCTTCATCATAAGTTGCAATCAAACTATCTCCAGTCTGTCGAATAAATATTTTTTCTCCATTAAACACATCTTTTGAACGTGGCTCTGCCAGCCATTCTCCATATTGGATGTATTCCTTATTTCCTTTCCATCTATTGACATATCTTTCAATAGACCTACCACGCATATATGGCTGCCATGAATCATCTTTCTTTTCATAACCCGTGAATGGCTTATCTGTAACAATTTCTTTAGTTTGTGGTGGTGTTCCTTTACCCACTTGATAAGGCTTTGCGCCTGTCATAACATCAAACAAAGAATCCAATCTTACAAATTGTTTCATATTATCACATATTGCTTGATCTTCTTTTGATGAACGATAATTGAAAATGTACTTCTCACTTTTCTTTAAATCAGACTGTACAAACTCTGACTCCACGCCCTCATTTAGAAATGTTGAAGTCAGTTTAATTTTTCTGGGAATGCAGATTGCAGTAAATTCTTCATCATTAGGCTTTTTCTTCCTGAATACTGTAATTACCGGCTCTACTATTGCAGTCGGAAACACATTGTATACTTCAACAATTCTACACATGGTATTATTATCAAATAAAAATTTCCTTAACTTATTGGCACCTAGTTCTAGTGTAAAGAAAGTGTTAGGTGTGATATATCCTAAATATCCACCTTCTTTTAATATGCTAAATCCTAATTCAAAGAAGGTTTTATAAGTATCAAAATTATATTCTGTAGTAACATAATGTTCGGTCAAATAATCCTTTTGCTCTTGATTCAATGTTGCTCCGTACGGCGGATTACCAAGAATAATGTCAAAACCGCCATTGGCAAAAACTTCCGGAAATTCTTCCTGCCAATTAAAAGCATCTGTCGTGATAGTACTATCAGACATTATAGAATTACCACATTTTACATTATTATCAAGAGAAGCCAATGTTTGATTTTTCTTTGCAGTTTTAAGCCACAATGACAACTTTGTAATTTCTACACTTTCTGGGTTTATATCTACACCATATAAATTATCCTGTAAAATCTGCTTGTCTATATCAAACAGAAAAATCTGTCCTTCATTAAACTGCTGTTTCATATCCAGAACATAATTCATCTCTTCATGTAGATAATCAAAGCACTGATTTAAAAAAGCGCCACTACCACAAGCCGGATCACAAATCTTAATACGCTTTAATTCATCTTCATAAAGCCGCCAGTATTCTCCATGCAATTGCTCAGTAGCACGTATATACATAATTTCATCTTCTGTCATATTTTCTTTTTGTTCCGGAATTTCTTCCCATGATGAAATAGTAATAGTATTTTTCTTGCCTGTGCTATCTTTTATAACGCTAGCCCTAAATGCACCCGTTTTAAAAATTGTTTTTTTCAGCTGTTGCTTTTTATTATTCAGAAATGCCCCTACAGTCTGCTCTACAATATACCTTGTCACATAATATGGAGTATAAAATATTCCATCATCTTTCTGTTTTCCTTGTCCAACAGAAACATTGCCACTAATTTCATTTTTTATCTGTTCTACATCAGATATACTTTGTTCAAAAATCTGCCCAAGTATATTTACATTCAAATCACTTCCAAAATCATAGATTGCTAATTGCAAAAATGATTCTAATACATCATCCGAAATAGAAAGTTCATCCAGTTCTGAATCTTCCTTAAATAGCCCACCGTTATATTTATTTACTTTCATTGGCGGATTGCCTTTATCAATAGACATAAACAAACCTTTTAATTCAGTCCACAACTTATTAGGGGTAAAAGAATAACTATTATGCAGCACAGAATCAACTAAGTTTTTATATATGTTCTGCGGCAATAGTCCACAGCTCTCACAAAAGCAAATAAATGTAAATCTATCCATTAATTTTTGCGATTTTGTGAATAGCATAATCGCATCCTTATCTGGATTCAATTCTTTCAAACGGGCATATAAATTATTTCTGATTGCTTTATATGTCTTATAAAAATCATTGGAAATAGAAATCCCCATTTCTTCGTTTTCTTGATATAACTCATCAATCAAAGATTTTCCTTCCGCATTTATCAAATGGTCTTTGCACAGGAAAAAATAGAACCTTAAAAATTCTTCTTCACTATCCATTTTTCTAATATCAAAAATTTCATATTCTAGCGAAGAATTACTTTTATACAATCGTGTTGTAATAAAATTTGATACAATGACCCAACCACATTTTGCACCATTTTTATTGGCATATGTAAACGCCTGTTCAACAGGTGTTAAGTGATTGCTTCTATTCTGCTTTTTATCTAAATCTTTTTTTGCATCCTTTAATTCGATTACTACTCTTACTTCCTTGCTATTAACACTTTTTGAAAAGAAACCAAGCGCGCCATCTGCTTCACTTGCATCCAGTACACTATTAGATTCCTGTATCTGATTATAAACGTCATCTGCTGTTCCAGTTTGTGTGGCATATCCAAGTACAAATTCAAAAATCTGCACCATAAATGCACCCTGTATTGCAGATTCTTTCGTGCGCTCAAGATTCCCTTCAACGCAAGACTTTCTCCACAGATTTATTTTCTTCCATTTGCTTTCAAAATCTGGCACATCTTCTTTTGTAAACTTTGACAAATAATTTTCTATCAACCTGTCCTTAAATATCTTAGCTGTGTTATTCATAAACTCTGTCCTTATTTAAAATATATATTAGAAATTGTAGCACAAATTTCCATTATCCGATACCCCTAAGTGCTATTTTTCAATTCTCGAAACTATGTGTCAATGGTTGTCTATTCAGCATAGCCTTTTGAGTTTTCCATACTTTATTCATTAATTCCTTTATTTCTCTTATATCCTCTTCATAAACATTCCCACTTGTATTGGCAAACTAAAAATGAAGCATCTTCCTCATGACGGCAGACATACCTTTACTTCGCATACGGACAATGCCGGAGCAAATGACGTATGCATCAAACTGATTATGGGACACAGCATGAAAGGTGATATCACAAAAAGGAACCTACACCCACAAAACAATAAAAGAACTTTTAACCGAAGTTAATAAGATATAAATGCATAAAGGAAAGTCCCATATCCGCAATGTTTACAGGACTTCCCCCAAAAATGATCAAGGATAAAACGCTTCTTTTACACAATTCCCTGCGCTTTCATCGCCTCGGCTACCTTAAGGAAGCCCGCGATATTCGCGCCTGCCACATAGTCGCCTTCCTTACCGTACTTCTTGGAAGCCTCGTCCAGACTGTGGAAAATGTTCACCATAATGCCCTGCAGCTTGGAATCCACCTCCTCAAATGTCCAGGAAAGTCTCTCGGAGTTCTGGCTCATCTCCAGAGCGGAAGTTGCCACGCCGCCCGCATTGGAAGCCTTGCCGGGGCAGAACAGAACGCCGTTCTTCTGTAAATACTCGGTCGCTTCCATCGTGGTAGGCATATTTGCGCCCTCCGCTACCGCAAAGCACCCGTTTGCCACAAGCATCTTTGCGTCATCCAGATCCAGCTCATTCTGGGTCGCGCAGGGAAGCGCGATATCGCATTTCACACTCCATACGCCGTGCTCGCCGTTCTTCTTCTCATGATACTCTGCGTTCGGTCTCTTTGCCGCATACTCGGTCAGGCGCGCACGCTTTACTTCTTTCACTTCCTGCAGCGTCGCTACGTCGATACCGTCGGGATCGTAGATCCATCCGGTGGAATCGGAGCAGGTCACAGGCTTCGCGCCGAGCTGCTGCGCTTTCTGGATCGCATAGATCGCCACATTGCCCGCGCCGGATACGGCAATGGTCTTGCCCTTGATATCCTTGCCGTTGCACTTTAACATCTCCTCCGTCAGATAAAGCAGCCCGTACCCTGTCGCTTCGGTCCTTGCAAGGGAACCGCCGTAGGTAAGCCCCTTACCGGTCAGCACGCCCTCGTACAGATTACGGATCCGCTTATACTGACCGAACATGAAACCGATCTCGCGGCCGCCCACACCGATATCGCCGGCGGGTACGTCGGTGTCCGCGCCGATATGTTTGCAAAGCTCTGTCATAAAACTCTGGCAGAACGCCATCACTTCTCTGTCGGACTTGCCCTTGGGATCAAAATCGGAACCGCCCTTGCCGCCGCCGATCGGCAGACCCGTCAGGGAATTTTTGAAGATCTGCTCAAAGCCCAGGAATTTGATGATTCCCAGATTCACGGAAGGATGGAACCGTAAACCGCCCTTGTAGGGACCGATCGCGCTGTTGAACTGCACGCGGAACCCGTTATTGACCTGCACCTGTCCCTTGTCATCCACCCAGGGAACACGGAACTGCACGATCCGCTCGGGAACGGTCAGTCTCTCCAGGAGCGCATCCTTTCTGTAAGCCTCCTCGTCCGCCTCGATCACGACGCGCAGAGACTCCAATACCTCCTTTACCGCCTGATGGAACTCCGGCTGCGCGGGATTCTTCGCCACTACCAACTCATAAACCTCATCAACATATGACATTGCCTTATGTCCTCCTTCTTGATCTTGTATACATTACCATGTACCATTATAGTATGCCGCATGGAAATCTACAAGGGCGATTTAATACAATAAAGTATAAAAATTTTGATTCGCGCTTTAGATATATTGTACAGTAATACTTGTATGCATCAGAGAAATTCTTTCATACGCTCTATGCTTCGCTCCTCGAAATCCATCAATTCTTTTGCCAGTTCCACGGTATCGTCTCCTGCCATGCCGTTGTGTTTCAGGCTCTTCCACATACTGGTGATGCCTCTGTTGCTTCCCTGTATCATCATTTCCGCCAGATGCTCTCTGCTGATATTGAAAGCGGTATTCGCGTGGATGCTGCCTTTCAGGACCATATCACCAAGCTGATTCGGGCGGTATCCCTCGCCGTCTTCCCGCAATATCCTGTCCAGCGCCCGGTTGTGAAGTTCCGCATAGTGCAGGGATTGTCTGGATAAGGTCATGGAAAATTCATCGTTTCCGATCTTGTCCAGGATCGTGTCGATAGCGGTCATACCCATCTGGGTATTCTTCTGGATCTCCTTTAAGATCATCTCGTCATCTTGCTTCATGGGGTATCCTCCTTTTTATGCGCGCAAAAGAAAACAGATGAGAGTGTTCTTTCTCTCATCTGCTTAGTCTTCCCGATTTCGTATATTGCTATACTTCCGTTTGGCGAACGCGATTCGTACCAGCCAAACTGCTATTCCACATAATCCGACTTCACATAGGCGGTCTTGCCGTTATACCTGATTTTCGTCCAGCCGTCCGCCTGTTTCATGATAAGATCAAGCTTATCGCCCGCATAGGCGGTCGCAAGCTTCTCCGAAGTCTCGCTTGCCGCGCTCCTGATCCTGACGTTTTCCTTTACCGTCACCGTTCCAGACACTGCGGCAGATGCCGTCTCGCCGTCTTCCTCCGCAGGCTCCTCTGCCGCCGCATCCGCGGTCTCCGTTTTGGAAGGTTCCAGATAATCGCTCTTGATAAAGGCTTCGCCGCCGTCATACTCCACTTTACTCCAGCCGTTGCCCCGCTCTTCCAAGAGTTTGAAAGTGTCGCCGACAGCCGCCTTGCCGAGTTTATCCGCCGTCTCGCTGTCGGAAGTCCTGATATTGACCACATCGGTCGTTTTTACCTCGGTCACGACCGTTTCCGCCGACGTATCGCCGTCTCCCTCCGTCGTCTCTGCCTCCGCGTTCTCTTCTGCGCCGCTTTCGTCCGTGCTGATCTGTTCCGCGCTTTCGGCACGCGCTAAAGTCTCGCCCACATTCTTCTCGATCTCAGCTGTGAGCTCCCCTAAGAAATCCGCCAGCGTGCTGTCCTCGACCACCATATCGTTGTAGGCGACCGTCACCTTATTATTCAGATCGATCACATCGTCCTGAATCTGCACTTCCCGTATATAGCGCCGTTCACTCTCGCTCAGCTCGCAGTCTTCATTGATGAAGAACGACCCGTCTTCCCTCGTACAGACATAAAAGGTATTCAGCCCCGGGAGCGGTTTGTCATAATCGAAAAACTTTAACTCCGTATAAATATAGGCAATATAGGTGCCTTCGCTGGGACCTGCTTTTGTATACACTTCAATTGACGCGGATTCGATATATTTACTGGTCTCCGCCGCCCGCAGCCTCTCCGTGGCATCGAGATAATTGAGAAGATTCCCCATCGTCTCGGTATCCCCGTCCACCATAGCCTTATAGTAGGTTTCAAATAATTCATTCATCCCGGGAACGGCATCTTTTTCCAAAGGCACCAGCGGCACTTCTTCAAGCGGTTCTTCCGTCTCCCCGTTTTCCTGCGCTACGACCGTCTCCTCCTGTTCCACCTTACGTTTGTTCGCCTGAATCGCGATCACGATGGTAAGCGCCACGCAGATCACCAGAATGACAGGCAGAAGAATCCTGGAATATCTGATAAACCATCCTTTCAGCGCATCAAACCCCGCTTTCAGGAAGCCCCCTATCGTATTGTTTTCGTTATTCATCCGTCACAGCCTTTCCCTGTAAAACGTTATCTTATTGCAGGATTGAAAATCCTGCGTAGTTAACCCGCTAGGGTTTACTACAATGCACCCGACAGGACTCGAACCTGCATCAAAGGCGTCGGAGGCCTACGTTTTATCCATTAGACTACGGGTGCC
>JAMPCE010000024.1 GCA_023666335.1 bacterium | reverse complement strand
ACGGTAAAGCCTTCCGTCAGAAGGATCTCGGCCAGGCCGCTCATGCTGATGCCGCCGATCCCGATAAAATAAACGGTGATGGGATCCTGAAAATTGATCTGATACATGGGTTTCTTCCTTTTTTACATTTTTTACTATTATTATACTCATTTCCCATAAAAAAACCAACCTAAAACTTATATAGATAAAAGTGACAAAGAGATTGAAAAATTTTTTGTTTTATTGTATATTATTTATATATCCGTTTGGCTGGAAACTGAAAAATCCTGTAAAATATATTCAGTTTTCAGGCAGATTGTGGTATACTTTACTTATGGGAAGGTTTTTTGTATTAAATATAGATAAAAATATTATGAAATAAGGGGTGATAAAGATGGTAAAAAAAGAAATGATTGCCATGCTCTTAGCAGGCGGTCAGGGAAGCAGACTCGGCGTGCTCACGTCGAAAGTGGCTAAGCCGGCAGTATCTTTCGGCAGTAAGTACCGGATCATCGACTTCCCGCTCAGTAACTGTATCAATTCCGGCGTCGATACGGTGGGCGTGCTCACACAGTACCAGCCGTTGCGCCTGAATACCCACATCGGTATCGGCATTCCGTGGGATCTTGACAGGAACATCGGCGGCGTTACGGTGCTCCCTCCCTACGAGAAGAGCGCGAACAGCGAGTGGTACACCGGCACGGCAAATGCGATCTACCAGAACATCGACTACATGGAAAACTTTAATCCGGAATATGTTCTGATCCTTTCGGGGGATCATATCTATAAGATGGATTATGAGGTGATGCTTGATTTCCATAAGCAGAACGGGGCGGAGGTCACGATTGCGGTCATGCCCGTACCGATGGAGGAAGCGAAGCGCTTCGGCATCATGATCACGGACGAGAACCGCAGGATCACGGATTTCGAGGAGAAGCCCGCAAATCCCCGCAGTAATCTGGCGTCGATGGGTATCTACATCTTTAACTGGAAGACGCTCAAGGAAGCGCTTCTCGCGAATGCGGAACAGCCGGGACTTGATTTCGGAAAACATCTGATCCCCTATTGCCACGGCAAGGGCGCGCCGCTCTACGCTTACGAGTTTAACGGCTACTGGAAAGATGTCGGAACGCTTCACTCTTTCTGGGAAGCAAATATGGAGCTGATCGACCTTGTGCCGGAGTTCAACCTTTACGAGGAGTACTGGAAGATCTACACGAAGAGCGAGATCCTGCCGCCGCAGTATCTGTCGCCGGAAAGCGTGGTGGAGCGGAGCATCATCGGTGAAGGCTCTGAGATCTACGGACAAGTATACAATTCCGTGATCGGCTGCGGCGTCACCATAGGAGCCGGGACGATCGTTCGGGATTCCATTATCATGAATGGGACAAAGATCTGCGGAGGCTGCGAACTTTACAAGGCTGTCGTCGCGGAGAATGTAGAGATCGAGGATAATGTAAAGCTGGGGATCGGCGAAGCCGTTCCCAACGAGACGGATCCGAATATCTACGACCACGAACTGGTGACGGTAGGCGAAAAGAGCGTGATCCCGAAAGGGACGACCATAGGGAAAAATTCCGTGGTGTTCGGCGTGACAACGCCGGAGGACTATGAAAACGGCAATCTTCCCAGCGGCAAAACTTTGATTAAGGCAGGTGATAAATCGTGAGAGCAATCGGAATTATCTTAGCGGGTGGTAACAATCACAGGATCAGGCAGTTGACCCAAAAGAGAGCGGTCTGTGCGATGCCCATTGCGGGAAGCTACAGAAGCATCGACTTTGCCCTCAGTAATATGACGAACTCCCATATCAATAAAGTAGCTGTGTTCACGCAGTATAACGCCGGCAGCCTGAACGAGCATTTGAGTTCTTCCAAATGGTGGGACTTCGGGCGCAAGCAGGGCGGTCTGTTTGTAGAGACGCCTGCGGTGACGGCGGAGAGCAATGCCTGGTACCGCGGTACGGCGGATGCGATCGCGCAGAACTTGTCTTTCTTAAAGAACAGCCATGAGCCTTATGTGGTGATCGTCTCCGGCGACTGTGTCTACAAGATGGATTACAATAAGGTGTTGGAGTATCACATCGAGAAGAAAGCGGATATTACCGTAGTCTGCAAGGATATGGATCCCGACGAAAACGTGGAGCGCTACGGTACGATCAAGATGAACGAGGACAGCCGCATCGAGGAGTTTGAAGAGAAACCTATGGTGGCGAAGTCCAACACGATCTCCTGCGGTATCTATGTGGTCAGGAGGAGGCTGCTGATCGAATTGGTCGAGCGCTGCAAGGAGGAAGACCGTTACGATTTCGTAAAGGATATCCTGATCCGCCAGAAGAACCTGAAAAGGATCTACGGCTATAAGATGAAGGAATACTGGAGCAACATCGCGACAGTCGATGATTATTTTAAGACCAACATGGATTTCTTAAAGCCTGAGATCCGGGATTACTTCTTTAAGCAGTATCCCGACGTGTATTCCAAGGTGGACGATTTACCGCCCGCGAAGTATAATGTAGGCGCCAGCATCAGAAACAGCCTGATCTCCAGCGGCTGTATCGTCAACGGAACCGTGGAAGATTCCGTGATTTTTAAGGAGACCTACATCGGAAGCAACTGTTATATCAAGAACTCTATCATTTTGAATGACGTGTATATCGGAGATAACACGCACATAGAGAACTGCATTGTGGAAAGCCGGGGAACGATCCGCGCCAATTCTTACCACAAGGGGGAGAACGGAATAGAGATCGTTGTAGAGCACAACGACAGATACACGCTCTAAGATGTGCGCAGGAGCGGAAAGGTTTGACAGTGTAGTCGAAAATGGTGATGGAGTGATTGTCGAGGGGAGAATAAGTTGTCTGTATAATTAAGGAAACGTTGAATACAAGCTACGTGGCTTGATGAGTATGACTTGTGAGGAAAGCTTGTGAAAACCGGCAGGCTATGGCCGGTATCATATGATAAGGAGGCTGAGCTTCATGAAAATTACTGATGTCCGCGTGCGAAAAATGACCCAAGACAGCAAGATGAAGGCAATCGTCTCGATCACGATCGACGATGAATTCGTAGTTCATGACATTAAAGTAATTGAAGGTGAAAAAGGTCTGTTCATTGCGATGCCCAGCAAGAAGGCTTCGGACGGCGAATATCGCGATATCGCGCATCCGATCAATTCTGAAACGCGGGACATGATCCAGAAAGTGATTCTGGAAAGCTATGAACGTGCGCTTTTGGAACCGGACAATCTGTAAGCGTATGATCTGATGAAAGGGAGCGCCGGATCGGCGCTCCCTTTTTGGTAATAAAGAGGCTGAAATGAAATCACATAAGACAATTTCTCTTCCGCCGATCGGGATGCGGATCATAAAATCAGCGGTGGCTGTTTTAGTCTGTTACCTGGTATCTTTTTTGAGGAAAGATGCCGGTATTGTTTTCTATTCTCAGCTTGCCGCGCTCTGGTGTATCCAGACTTATCGAAATGACACGAAGAAAAATGCGTTTCAGCGCATGCTCGGGACGGCCATAGGCGCAGCCTACGGGCTGTTGTTTTTATTGTTGGAGAGACATATCAGGCTGGAAGAGCCGATGCGGCATATTCTGAATGCGGTGGTGATATCCGGAATGATCGTACTGGTGCTTTACACGACGGTGTTGATCAAAAAGAAATATGCTTCCTATTTTTCCTGCGTAGTCTTCTTGAGTATCGTGGTAAATCATGCCGCAGATGCCAATCCGTATCTCTTTGTCTGGAATCGTTTTCTGGACACCCTGATCGGTATTTTCGTCGGTGTCGGCGTAAATGTATTTTCTTTGCCGGTGGATAAACGAAAAGACATTCTCTTTATTTCCGGGGTGGACGATACGCTGGCGGATGCAAACGGCCGACTCAGTGATTACAGCAGAGTGGAACTGAACCGCATGCTGGATGATGGCGTTCGTTTTACGCTTTCTACAATGCGTACCCCCGCTTCGCTGCACAGATTTGCGCAGGATATCCGCCTGAATCTTCCGGTAATCGCGATGGACGGCGCGGTACTCTATGATATCAACGAAAATACCTATCTAAAGGCGTATGTGATCTCCAAGTCCCAGAGTCTTCGTATTTTAGAGATGATTCGTGAGATGGGATACACTTGTTTTGTCAACTGCGTCATAGACGATGTACTGGTCATCTGCTATGAAGAGGAGATGGGAGGCGTGCAGGAAGAGATTCTGCGCGAAATGAGAAAGTCGCCCTACCGCAATTATCTGAAGATGGGTGAGATCGATTTTCGCGGCGTGGTCTATTTTATGATGTTGTATCCGGAGGAAGACATCGAGAGAATTTACCGGGCACTGGAGGAAACGGGAATCGTAAAGGAACTCAAAGTTTTGAAGTATGCGTCAAAGGAATATTCCGGCTATAGCTATATCAAGATCTATAATAAAAATGCGGTGCGGGAAAATATGAACCGCTATCTGATGGAGATGACGGGAGCCTCCTCTATGGTGACTTTCGGCAGCATTCCCGGCAAGTATGACGTGGTAGTCAGACCGGGGGATGAAAACGCCGTGGTGCGGGAATTGAAGAAGCGGTATGAGCCGTTTCGAAAATTATTTAATTTTACTAAATTTAGGGGTTGACTTTTGTGAGCAATGACCGTATACTAGGACACAGATAGAAAATATACATGTATACAAATATACACGCGTACGGAAACAAAGGCGTTTCTTCGGATGGAGTTCGGAAGAAGCGCCTTTTGTTATTTCAGGCGAGAGAGGGAACGGCTATGATCAAACTGGAACATGTCAATAAATATTTTGGCGAACTGCATGTACTCAAAGATGTCAACCTGGAGGTAAAAGAGGGAGAAAAACTGGTGATTATCGGACCCTCCGGCTCCGGCAAATCCACTACGGTGCGGTGTATGAATTTTCTGGAAGAACCAAGCGGCGGTCATGTGTACATAGACGGGGAAGAACTGACGCACAGGAATAAGACGCAGCTTGTCCGCAGAACGACTTCCATGGTGTTCCAGCAGTTTAATCTGTATCCGCATATGACAGTTTTGAAAAATCTGGTATTGGCGCCGATGAAGCTGCATCACAAAAGCCGTGAGGAAGCAGAAAAACTGGCTTACCATTATTTGGATGTGGTGGGTCTGCGGGAAAAGGCGCATGTGTATCCGACGACGCTCTCCGGTGGGCAGCAACAGAGGATTGCTATTGCGAGAGCGCTGTGTATGCAGACGAAGATCATTCTGTTTGACGAACCGACCTCTGCGTTGGATCCGGAGACGATTCAGGAGGTACTGGATGTGATGATCAAGCTGGCGAAAGAAAACATTACGATGGTGGTGGTAACGCACGAGATGGGATTTGCCAGACAGGTGGCGGACCGGGTGGTCTTCATGGCAGACGGACAGATTCTGGAGGAAGGAACACCGGAGGAGTTCTTTGAACATCCGCAGAATGAGAGATTAAAAACATTTTTGGGAAAAATCATCCGGAAGTAAGGATGTTTTTCAAAATAGAGGACAGGAGGAGAGATTATGAAAAAGAGAGGATTGGCTATGGTATTGGGTATAGCGCTGACGATGATGGCGCTGACCGGCTGCGGGGAAGATAAGGCTGTAACGGCTGCGGGACCGGAGCCTGTGGCAGAAGAGAGCGAGGCACCGGCAGAAGATGGAGCAGCGGAGAGTGAAGCATCAGTGGAGGGCGGAGCAGCTGGGGATGTATCGGCTGACGTGCAGGCAATCATCGACAGGGGTGTACTTCGGGTAGGGGTCAAAAATGCGGTGATCGGTTTCGGCTTTCAGGATGAGTTGACGGGAGAGTATTCCGGCATGGAAATTTCTCTGGCGGAGAAAATTGCAGAGAGTTTGGGCGTGGATGTGGAGTTCACGACGGTGACGGCGGCAACGAGAACGGAACTTTTGGATTCGGGCGATATCGACTGTGTGCTGGCAACTTTCACCATCACGGAGGAAAGAAAGGAAAGCTGGGATTTCTCGACTCCGTATTATACGGATTATGTGACGGTTCTGGTACAGAATGACTCCGGCATTGCGGGACTTGCCGATCTGAAAGATAAAAAGGTGGGTGTATCTTCGGGCTCTACTTCGGCAAAAAGTCTTGTGTCGGCGATGATCGAAAACGGTGTGGTCGGCGGAGACGGTTTTGACGCAGAGACATTTGATCCTGCCACATGGACGGATGGAATCAGTTTCGCACAGTATGATGATTATCCTACGATTTCTACAGCTCTGAGCGCGGGAGAGGTGGATGCTTTCTGCGTGGATAAATCCATTCTGGCGGTCTATCACACGGATGACCGTACTTATATTGATGAGAAATTTGCGCCTCAGGAGTACGGCGTGGCAACGAAAAAGGGTTCCGGTCTCAGTGCATATGTGGACGGGTTGGTGACAGGCTGGTTATCCGACGGCACGATCGATGGACTGATCACAGAGAATGGAATTGATTGAGCTTGTAAAATACAGTCGGGAAAAGAGGGAGAAGGATGGCCGGATTATTTTCAGCAAATGCGTGGAATAAAGTTTGGATCTATAGAGGCACATTTTTGATGGGGCTTAAAAACACCGTGATTTCGGCGGGATTTGGTCTGCTTCTCTCTCTGGTCATTGGGGTTGTGTTAGGGTTGTTTGCCACCAGCGGGAAAAAACCGCTGGCGGCAATCGCCAGAGTCTATGTAGAGCTTGTACAGAATACGCCGTTGCTTTTGCAAATGTGCTTTCTCTATTATGCACTGGCGTTCTCCGGACACGGGCTGGGGATTCTGATGACTGGCGTCCTGTCTCTGGGCATTTACCACGGCGCTTATGTGGCGGAGGTGGTACGGGCCGGGATCGAGGCGGTTCCCAAGGGACAGTTTGAGGCAGCTTTTTCGCAGGGCTTTGGGTATCTCGGGAGAATGTACTATATCATTCTGCCCCAGAGCATCAAGGTGATCCTGCCGCCCATGGTGAATCAGGTGGTCAATATTTTTAAAAATACATCCTGTCTTTATATTGTCGGCGGAGCGGATCTGATTTCTACGACCTACAGTTTTGTGACAGGGGAAAATACGGGCGGTGCGTATGCACCGGCATATCTCATAAGCGGTCTTTTGTTCTTTGTGGTGTGCTGCCCGCTTTCTTCGCTGGCCAGTATGTGGGAGATTTCATTAAAGAAGCGGGAGGATCGCAGTGGCAGAACGGATCGGAAGAGATCGGAAAGGGTGGCGTAATCCATGGAAACAATCAGAGGAAGCCTGTCTATCATAACAAACAGCGCGGTGTTGCTCTATTTGCTAAAGGGCGTGGCTTTTACCATTATCATTTCCCTGACGGCTGTGGTGATCGGTCTGCTCTTCGGATCGGTGCTGGCGCTTCTCAGGAATTATTGCAACAGCAACAGGACCAGAGTTTTTAAATGGCTTGCGGTGGCATATATAGAGATTTTCCGCAATACGCCATTGCTTTTATGGATTTTTGTCTGTCTGGTATTCTGTCCCTGTCCGGAATTTTTGGGACGCAAGATGTGGGGACTTTCCTCCGCGGAGGTAAAGCTTCTGTTTAAGACAGCAGTTGCCCTGATTTTGTTTACCTCCTCAGTTATTGCGGAAATTGTCAGGGGCGGTCTTAATTCCGTGGCTGAGGGACAATTTGAAGCAGGACGTTCCCAGGGTTTCGGAACGGTACAGATCATGCTCTATATCGTATTGCCGCAGGCTTATCGGAATATCGTGCCAACGCTTTTAAGCCAAGTGATTACAACCATAAAGGATTCTTCTTATCTGGCAAATGTGGCGACGATCGAGTTGATGGCACGGGTGAAAAAGATTTTAAGTTCGGCGCAGAGATACAATGGGCTGGGAACGATTAATGTATCGGATGTGTTTGTCCTTTTTGGCTTTGCGTGCCTGATTTATTTCATAATCAATTTCACGATTTCCTTTATTGTCAGGAATATGCAGAAAAAGCGGAAAAGGGCAGTTCCGGCGGGAGTATGAGGCGATGCGGGGGAAAAGAGAGGAAAGCGGCATGAAACAATATGTGATCACGATCTCAAGACAGTTCGGCAGTATGGGGCGAACCATCGCGAAACGGATGGCGGAGGAATTGAACATTGAATTTTACGACAGAGATATCGTGGAGGAGACGGCAAAGCGGATGGGGCTGCCCGTGTCCATGATCAGCGCAAAAGAAGAAAATTCCAATTCCATTTATTTTAAGAGGCAGTATCCGCTGGGCATGGGCGTTTCCAATATGCAGGATGAGATTTTCAGTATTCAGAAAAACATCATAGAAGATCTGGCAAAAAAGGAGTCCTGTATCATTGTAGGACGATGTGCCGAGTCTATTTTGGCGGATTTTGAAAATAGGATGAATGTATATATTTATGCGCCTTATGAGAAGCGGTTGAAAAATTGTACAGAAATATTGAAAATGGAAGAAAAAGTGGCGAGAAAAATGATTCGGGAGGTGGATCGTTCCAGAGAGTTGTATCATAGAAGATATTGTCCGGAGTATCAGGATATGTTTTCTAATCGGGATCTTATGGTGGACTCGAGTCACTTTGGGATAGAGAAAACAGCGCAGATCTTGACGGAAATTGCGCGGAATTTGTTTGGAGAAGAAAGAGGATAAAAATGGACGAGAGAATGCAGCGGCTTGATCTTTTGCAGCACACGGACACAGTCAATGAACTGCTCGCGCGTTACGGCGTGAAGTTCGGCATTTATAAAAACAATGTCTTTAAGGAGCAGCTTTTCCCGTTTGACGCGATCCCGCGGATCATCGGGCACGAGGAATTTCTGTTTCTGGAACGGGGCTTAAAACAGCGCGTTCTGGCGCTCAATCTGTTTATTCGGGATATTTACGGCAAAAAGCAGATCGTAAAGGACGGGATCGTGCCGGAGGATTTTATCTTTGCCTCGAGCGGCTACATGGCGGAGTGCGAGGGCGCGGCGCCGCCAAAAGGAATCTACTCCCACATTTCGGGGATCGATCTGGTGAAAGGAAAGGACGGGAACTGGTATATTCTGGAGGATAATCTGCGCGTACCCTCCGGGGCGTCTTACCCCATGATCGCCAGAGAACTTTGCAGACGGAGTTCGCCCGATACCTTTCACGACAATCATCTGGAGGATAACCGGAATTATGCCCATCTTCTGCGCCGCACGATGGACTATGTGAACACCGGCGGTCATACGGTCATTCTCACGCCCGGGCGGTACAATGCGGCTTACTTTGAGCATTCTTATCTGGCGGAAAAGACGGGCGCGCATCTGGTCAACGGTTCGGAACTGCGGGTAAAAAACGATAAGCTCTATTATGTGACCATGAACGGGAGCCTGGAACAGGTGGGAGCGGTGTATCGGCGGATATCGGACGATTATCTCGATCCCATGAATTTCAGGGCGGATTCCCTGATCGGGATTCCTCATATTTATGATGTATTCCGCAAGGGAAATGTGGCGCTTTTAAATGCGCCGGGCAACGGGGTGGCGGACGATAAGGGAATCTATTATTTCGTGCCGAAGATGATCCGCTATTATCTGGACGAGGAGCCGGTGCTGTCAAACGCGCCGACGTATCTTCCTTTTTATGAAGAAGATATGCGGTATGTGCTGGAACATTTCGACGAGCTGGTGCTAAAGGATGTGGCGGAAGCGGGCGGTTACGGGGTGACTTTCGGAAACAGTATGACAAAGGAAAAGAAAGAAGAATTTATTGCGCTGCTGCAAAAAGAACCCAGGAGATTCATTGCGCAGGAAGTGATCGACTTTCAGGATCTGGATATTGTCGAGGATGGCAGCGTGATTCCGAGGAAAGCGGATCTGCGGGCTTTTGTGCTGATGGCGGAGGAACCGCTTGTCTGGAGGAGCGGTCTGACGCGGTTTTCCAGAAACCCCGATTCGTTTATCGTCAATTCATCGCAGGGAGGAGGATTTAAGGACACATGGGTATTATCTCGGTAGAACAGGCGGACAGGTTATATTGGCTGGGAAGATATACGGAACGTGTCTATACGACGCTCCGCATCTTTTACAGGAGTTTTGATGCGATGATCGATGAGATCACGGACAGTTATCGGGAATTTTGTGAGATGGTGGATATTCCGGATATCTATGGCGACAAAAATACTTTTTTGCGGAAATATCCTTTTGACGCGGATAATCCGGATTCCATTGTCAGTAACTTAAACAGGGCATATGACAACGCGATCGTCCTGCGGGAGAGCATCGGATCGGAAACGCTGTCCTACATACAGCTTGCGCTTTATGAGATGAATAAGGCGGGAGAGAGCAGGGCGCCGCTCATCGAATTGCAGCATGCACTGGACGATCTGATGGCGTTTTGGGGCACGGCGGATGATCAGATCGACGCAGAGCAGATCCGGAATATCATCAAGGCCGGAAAACGGATCGAGCGCATCGACCTTTACGCAAGGCTCGGCATGAAGCAGGAAGCGCTGGAGCGGGAAGTACACCGCATGATCCCGCGGGTGGAGCGGTGCGGATTGGAATATGATCCTGACAGGCTGGAATCCCTGAAAATATTGGTAAAGGGACCGGAACTGAATTATTACAGGATCGTAAAAGAAGTGGAGGCGATCCTGTGAAAAAACTTACGTTTGATTATTATATGCAGATCGATTATTCGGAAGTCGTCTCTTCCTGCCATTTTACGATCAAATGTCTTCCGCAGGAAACGCTGCGGCAGCGGGTGGAGGAGATCAACATTCAGCTTTCTCCGAATGTGCCTTACAACAGAGGCGCAGACTCGTTCGGGAATGCGCAGATCTACGGCTGGGACGATGTGGAGCATACCACCTTTTCCTTTCGGATTACGGGCGGCATCCATGCGGGGCTGGACCGCAGGGAGGAGAAGGTGGGCGAAGATATGCTGGCGGTCTTTCGGCATCCGCATGGGATGAACCTGGCGGGGGAAGCGATAAACGCTTATCATGAAAAGCTGGCGAAAAGGCTGCCGGCGGATCCTTATGAAAAAGCGCTTTTCCTGGCGCACAGGCTGCATGAAGACTTTGCATATGAAAAGGGCTGCACGGATGTGAATACCACAGCGGAGCAGGCGTGGAAACAGGGGCGCGGCGTATGTCAGGATTATGCGCATATTTTGATCTCGCTGCTGCATTTGGAACAGATCCCGGCAAGATATGTGACGGGCATGATTCCAGGCGAGGGTGCGAGTCATGCCTGGGTGGAGATTGCCAAAGACGGATATTGGTACGGGATCGATCCGACGAATGATGTGCCTGTGGGAGACGATCATATCAAGATCGGCGTCGGCAGAGATGCGGCGGATTGTATGATCAATCGGGGCATCATGCACGGGGGCGGAGAGCAGAGACAGCGGGTCAAGGTGTCGGTGAATGAAGGTGAGGCGTGATTCAAAAATCACGCTGATCGGATAGGAGACAGGATATGATTACAACAGTTGCATCCGTGGCGCTGCCTGTGAATGAGGCGCTGCGGATTCAAAAAAACAGGATCGAACCCGAAAACAGCGGTGATGCAAAAAAACGCATCAGTGTGGTGACGGGAATTCACGGGGATGAGCTGGAGGGGCAGTATGTCTGCTTTGAATTGATTCGGCGCATCAGGGAACAAAAAGAGAGACTACATGGAATAGTCGATATCTATCCGGCGTTAAATCCGCTGGGGATCGATTCCATTACCCGCGGGATTCCGGCTTTTGAACTGGATATGAACCGGCTGTTTCCGGGGGATAGTAAGGGGAATATGACGGAGTATCTGGCGGCTAAGATCATTGAGGATCTGGCGGGCTCCGAAGTCGTGCTGGACATTCATGCCAGCAATATTTATCTGACGGAGATTCCCCAGATCCGTGTGAATGCGCTACACGAAGAGCGGCTGCTTCCGCTGGCAAAGGAAGCGAATGTGGATTTTGTCTGGGTGCACGCATCGAGTACGGTGTTGGAATCGACGCTGGCTTACAGCCTGAACAATATCGGTACGCCGACCCTTGTGGTAGAGATGGGGGTGGGGATGCGCATTACCAGATCGTACGGGGATCAGATGGTGGACGGCATTTTTAACCTGATGAAGAAGATCGGTATCTGGGAGGGAGAGACGGCGACTGTAAGACAACCTGTAGTCTCCTGCAATCCGGAGGATGTTGCCTATCTGAATGCGGCGACCGGAGGGCTTTTTGTGCCGGCGGTCAGGCATGGGGCGCAGCTTGCAAAAGGAGAACTGATCGGGGAGATCCTGGATCCGCTTTCCGGCAGCGTGCGCGATCGGATCAAAGCGCCGATGGATGGAATGCTGTTTACGATCAGGGAGTATCCGATCGTGGATGAGGGGTCGCTGGTCGGGCGGCTTTTGCGGACATCGTAAACATGGACTGCGAGGATGGAAAGATGAGAAAGCGTATCCTATATGAAATACAAGGTCTGTACCGGGAAGATTTCCGTGTGACGGGCTATGAATTTGGCGAAGGAAAGGAAGCGGTCTGCATCGTGGGCAGTATGCGCGGAAACGAAGTGCAGCAGCTTTACTGTTGTTCCCGCCTTGTGAAAAAATTGAAGAGCATGGAGGAGGAAAGAAAACTTGTGCCGGGACATAAGATTCTGGTGATTCCCTGTGTCAATCCCTATTCCATGAATATACAGAAGCGTTTCTGGACGGTGGATAATACGGATATCAACAGGATGTTTCCGGGGTACGATCTGGGGGAGACGACCCAGCGCATCGCGGACGGCGTGTTTCGGGTGATATCCGCTTATGAGATCGGCATCCAGTTTACATCCTTTTATATGCCGGGCGAATTTATGCCGCATGTGCGCATGATGGATACGGGCTTTGAAGATATCGCGCTGGCAAAGCAGTTCGGTATGCCTTATGTGGTGCTGCGGAAGGTGCGCCCCTATGATACGACTACTTTGAATTATAACTGGCAGATCTGGGAGAAGCAGGCTTTCAGCCTGTATACGGCTACTACGAGCAGGATCGATAAAAAAAGTGCCAAGGAAGCGATACGGGGAATTCTGACTTTTTTGCAGAAACAGGGAATCGCGGAGTATCGCGGGCATGACGGCTATCAGTCGCAGATCGTGTGGGATGTGGATATGGTATCGGTCAGAGCGACAAAGGCGGGGCTGTTCGATCCCGCCGTTTCCGTGGGAGAAGAAGTGGAGCGGGGACAACTCATAGCCTGTCTGCTCGATGCCTGTGAAGGGGAGGTCATCGAGGAACTGCGGGCGCCGGTGGACGGGATCGTCTTCTTTATGCACGGGGATGCGCTGACCTATGCGAACACGGCGGTATGTAAGCTGGTCGTACAGTCTTACGGCATGAAATTATAATGGGGGTCAGGGTAGGTTGTCCTGCTTTCGTTTCTGAAAATAATGTTATTATGAAAATATAGCAAAAAGGGGTATTTGAGGAATATTAAAAAAGGAATCTGTTATCTGCAACGATAACAGATTCCTTTTGTATTTTCGCGGATTTTGCACATCTGTGAAAGAAAAACAATAAAATTTTCCTTTTTGTTTGATTATTGTTATCTTATCATAAAACATTTTGCATTGCAACTTGTTCTTTTTTCTGTAAAAGTTTTGACATACCGGCGGGATGACAACCTGTGAATCACGGGAAATGCCGGACAGATAAATTAGTGGTCAGATTTGTGGTCAAAAACAAAAGAGAACATGAAAAGGAGAGAATGATGGGAAGACACGGTGAAAATATCAGAAAACGTACTGATGGACGCTGGGAAGCGCGGTGTATGGTATATGATGCCGACAAAGAAAAAAGGATCTTAAAGTCGGTATATGGGCATACCTACGAGGAAGCAAAACAGAAACGACTTGTCCTGATCAGCGGGTTTCAAAATCAATCTGTAAAGGCGGATGCCGATAAAAGCAGGCAGCAGATATTGCAGAATATATTGTTCAGAACCGTGGCGGAGGGATGGTTGGAAACCATAAGGAGCAGACATAAGGCGTCAACTTATGAAAAATACAGCATGATCTACCACAGGCATCTTGAGGAGACGCTTGGAAAAATGATGATTGGGGATATAACAGAATCTTTTGTAAAGCAATTTTCAGTTTCTTTGTCTGACAGCTTGCAAAGAAGCATTTATTGTGTTTTGAACCAAATTTTGAAATATGCTTCCGCACAATATTCTGCCAAGATTCCCTGTATTCAAAAACCCGCATCCAATGCAGGCAATAAAAAAATAAAAGTTTATACAAAAACAGAACAGGCAAGGATTCTTTCTACAGTCTGGCGGCAAATGGACATTTTTAAAATGGCTGTCTTTTTAAGCCTGCTTACAGGGTTGCGGCTGGGAGAACTTTGCGCACTGAAATGGTCGGATATTGATTTCGAAGAGAAAACGCTTTCCATAAAAAGGACGGTGCAGCGCCTCCGAGCGAAAGACGGCAATAAAAAGACGGTTTTAATGGAGACAGAGCCCAAAAGCAGCGGGTCAAGCAGAGAGATCCCCTTGCTGGATGCCAGTATAAATCTGCTTTTAAGCTTTCAAAATGGCGGAGAATATATCTTTGGCGGCGACAGACCGTTAGATCCAAGGACGATGCAGAATCGTTATAAAAGAATTATCAAAGAAGCTGGCGTAGCATATAAAAATTTTCATACATTACGCCACACTTATGCGACAAACTGTATGGATGGCGGAGCGGATGCGAAAGCCTTAAGCGAGATGCTGGGACATTCCAACATCCAGACCACAATGAATTATTATGTGCATCCGTCTATAGACACAAAACGCAGATATGTAGACGGGCTGTATACTCTTTATGCTGGAATTAGGGGTCAGATTTGTGGTCGTACCGGATAAAAAGATGCTGTCGGGATCAGTGTTGCTGCCGATTTTTCACAGATGTGCAAAATCTGCGAAAACAATAGCGCAATGATACATAGTATTTCGGAAACAGAGAGGGATCAGTAGATACTTGGAGGACAGGAAAAAGATTTGCAAGGCGGTCCATCAGTACAACAGCGCGCCGCTTGACCGTGAGGACATGGACAGGCTTTTGGAGATCGCCAGGGATTGTATGGTCGTGCGCAATCATGTTTACCAGAGATACGGTGGGATCGGGAGTCTGGGGAAGCTTTATCCCGGCTATACCGTGCAGAATGAAATGACTGCAAGCGGCTTGCGCGAAAAGCTGGAACTTCCAACCGTCTATTTCTATCCGGCTGTTTTTAATGCCTTGCGGGATATCAAGACACAGTGGACGCAGGTGAAAGGAAATATTTATTCTGCTATCAACAAAAATGAGAGGTTTACTCCGGCGGATAAGCATTATCTGCGGTTTGCGGTAAAGGTCGATGGCTGTTTTGAGAATATCCTGAAAGGGAAACCGATTCGAATACCGACGGAGATGGAAGCGCAGTACGAAAGCATCCTTGCCGAATTGCAGGGAGATGGCGAAGAGCGCAGGAGGAACCTGAACAGATACCTTTGCAGGCAGGTGAGGAAGAAGCTGCACAAACTCCACACGGAAAAATTTTTGTATTTTTCCGTAGCGGAGCGCGGATATCGATACGGAACGGAAAAATGCGGTGACGGTACGGAACGGCAGGGTATTTTCCTGACGACCAAGGCACGCAGGAAACGGCTTTTTGTACCGCTTACCGATACCAATGCATACAGCGGGATGCTGGATATCAGATTAAAGCCGGAGCAAGACGGTCTGGAGATTGTTGCTTCCGTATTTATCCGGATCAGGAAACACATAGATTATATAAATGAGATAGGAATATCGTTGGGATTGTGGAATATGATCACCACGAGTACCGGACACACCTACGGCAGTCAGTTCGGGGAAATGCAGAAAGCGGTCTTTGAGTGCGCCGCATCGGAAGCCCGCAGGAAAAAGTTGGTGGCTGCGCTCAAAAACTATGTGAATCGAGAGATCAACAGGATGTTTGCGGAAGAAAAGCCGGGGAAGATATACATGGTAAAGCTGCCGCGTAATCCCTCAGTCAGCGGGACAGGGCAAAATGGCTATCTGTTGCGGCTGTGGCGAAAAGGCTATGTCACGGAGAGGCTGGAGTGGAAAAGCAGGCAGAACTCCGTTGAAATTGTCGAAGTTTTGGGAAAGGGCATTGGTGGCGAGTGCAGCGCCTGCGGTGCAGAAACCGCACCTGACAAAGGGCGGGACAAAGACAGATATGGAGGGTTTCGGTGCCCGGTCTGCGGTTACGAAGAAGACAGAAAAGTGAACACAGCCAGAAATGCGTTGAACAGGGGGAGAAGCGGAAAACAGCTTAATAAGGTTTTTCCGGCGGAGGAATTTTCCTGTTGACAGGATGGTCATATGGCGGCGCTTAACAGATAAGTTCATTGAAAAATGTGATTTTACTGCTGCGACAGGCAGCGGACTGTGTGAGTGGCGCCTTGATATAAAACAAGAAAGAGCGGCGTTAGAATACAGACTCGGGCTGCATTGCAGTCCGATATGGAATTAGGTACGCCGGTATCCCGTGAACTTGCGGAATTTCGTTTTTTTGACGGAAATGGTTCAAGACGTAGCGGGATGCGAAGCTGAAATGGAAAGAACCGTTTTGGCACCGCTTAAGAAGCGGCTAAGGTGCCCTATGAAATTTTTTTGTGGAAGGTAACGACTCATGAGGAACGCGCAAAAAAATCAGATACTGGAGATTATAGACAGTCTGCGGCAGGCTCATGAGGAGATTGGAAAAGCGTTACAGAAAAAGGGCAGCGACCCGGCGCAGGGTCAGATCATATCCCGTATGCTTGGTGAGTGTCAGGAGACTGCCGTATTGGTAGGAGAGAGTATTGAAAAAACGGAAGGCGAAGAGCATATCACGGTGTCTTATCTCGAAGAATACTGCGAATTGCTGTTTAGAATTCATGAGGAAATAAGCGGTGGTGATTACAGAGAGAATAAGATCGGCAAAAGCCTGCGCAAGCAGCTTATTAAAATAGAAAACAGCGTGAAAAATGACATAGATGTCAGAAAAGAGGTTGCCTTTTTCCCATACAAGGCATCCATGTGGGACAGCCTGGAGAGCGTATATCTTGCCGCCAGAGAAGATCCGGACTGTGATGCGTACTGCGTTCCCATTCCCTATTACGACTTAAGACCGGATCACAGCTTTGGGGAAATGCACTATGAGGGCGGAGTGAATGCCGACGGGACACCCATGATGTATCCAAAGAATATCGAAATCACTGACTGGCAGGAATACAACTTCGAAGAACGCAGACCGGATGTGATCTATATCCATAACGGATATGATAACTGGAATCTGGTGACGAGTGTTCATCCGAGATTCTATGCGAAAAACCTAAAAGAATACACAGATAAGCTGGTATACATCCCGTACTTTGTGTTGAGCGAAATCGAGCCTGATGATCAGGCGGCGATCGACGGCATGAAGCATTTCTGTTTTATGCCCGGCACGATCTATGCCGACCGGGTGGTCGTGCAGTCTGAGAAAATGCGGCAGATTTATATCAATGAGTACATAAAGGCAGCGAAAGAGACGGGGCTTTTCGGGGAGCATACAGACAGAAAATTTCAGGAAAGGAAGTTTCTTGGGACAGGCTCGCCGAAAATCGACAAGGTGCTTCGTACGAAAAAGGAAGATCTGGAGATTCCGGAGGAGTGGCTTCGAATCATTGAGAAGCCGGACGGGAGCTGGAAGAAGATTGTTTTTTACAACACCAGCGTGAGCGCGCTTTTACAGCATAACGAGAAGATGCTGCAAAAGATGGAATCCGTGTTCGAGATTTTCAGGGAGAACCAGAATGAGGTGGCGCTTCTGTGGAGACCGCATCCGCTGATCCGGGCGACGATCGAGAGTATGCGTCCGCAGCTGTGGGAGGGCTATAAGGCGATAAAGGATAAGTACATAGAAGAGAGCTGGGGGATCTATGATGATACGCCGGATGTGGATCGGGCGGTCATTATGTCTGATGCGTATTATGGGGATAGCAGTTCGGTTGTGCGTCTGTGTCAGATGATCGAGATGCCGGTGATGCTGCAGGATATGGACAATTCTATGTTTGTAGATTCAGCGTTTTTTGTGGATGGCGAGGATTTTTGGCTTTTGACAAGCTGTACGGATGTCCTTTTGCATTTTAGCCTGCGGAATATGACTCTCATAGAATATTTCATGATTCCTGTACAGCATTTACAGAAGTATGTGCATTACAGAATGGAAAATACAAAGGAAGGCATTTATATACTTCCGCACTTAGGAAATAACATTTTCTATTTTAATAAATATACAAAGTCATTAAAAGAGATTGCGCTGCCTCCTTTAGAAGAGCGATTTGTTCAAAAAAGGAAGATAAGAATATCTGCTTTTTGGAATGGAGAGCTTTCTCTTCTGGGGTATGATATTCCATTCGTTTATTTTTTGAACGAAGATTCAGGGAAAATAGTGGCGGATCAAACCTATCTGGATATCTTTCAAGCCGCGGGAGCAAAAAAGAGGGGGACGATTTTTAGCCATTGTTCTTATCAGGATAAAAATAAATTATATGTGCCATTAATCGGGCAGGCATTCATTGTCAGTATCAATTTGGATGAAAGATCTTTTCACTGTTTTCGCGTAACAGAAAAAGATGAGATCAGAATTTGCACGATTGATAAATATGAGGGCGATGAAACATTTCTTCTAACTACATATGAGGACGAGAAGATTATCTGGTCTCCGAAAGATGGAGTGAGAGAATTACAAAAGATTGGGCTGCTGAACGAAAGGGAATCTTATCTGCGGGCATTCCATATAGGGGATAAAAATTATTATATTCCAGCGAATGAACAAAAGATATATGTGGAACAGGGAAAAGAAATCCGAGAGATACCCTATGAGTGTGCGCCGAATACAAAATATCCCGAACATGCAGCGGCACAGTATGGAGAGGTGTATTTGAATAAAAGTGAGATTTATTTTCAGACAAGAAGCGGAGAGCTTTTTGTCCTTGATACGGAAATAGATGAAATACATACGTTAGAGTTTCACGTTTCATCCGATAAGCTGCTGGAAATCAAAAGAGAAATATTAAGAGCGAGAGAAATTCCCTCGCGTGTGATGGAGCAAAGCTGTTTTTGTTTGAAAGATTATCTGAAAAGAATCATATAGCGTAGAAATATTACCAAGGAGGATTAGTTATGCGGATTGCATTTAGATTGTTAACTGATAAATCCAGAAAACTCTTAGATAAGTTAATGAAATGTAAAGATCTTGAAATAGTAGGTCTGGTAGATGGCAATGAAGAAAAATGGGGAACCATAGATTGTAAAAGTGGGTTGTCTTACATTTCTCCATATAAATTTTTAGATTTATATGAGACGGATAAAATAGACAAACTTTTCATATCGCCATATTCGGGAGCCAATACAGCATTGGATGTAGTAGAAGAAATGGTGAGGGGGGGGGGTATTCCGAAAGAGAGTTTTCTTTTGCCTGCCATTCCGGATATTGAAGAAAAGGAAAGTTTCACAGAAGAGGATTTGTTGCAGTTTACGATAGATCATTACAAAACGCTTCCGCGGCTGCAATATCATATTGCGGATCATTGCAACTTAAACTGCGTTTCCTGTAGTCATTTTTCCTCTTTGGTTGAGGGGGAACGTTTTATGGAATGTGAAGAGGTAAGACGGGATCTTATTACATTGAAGAGATTGGTGAAACATGTTGAAAGAATCGATATTTTGGGAGGCGAGCCGTTTCTCAATAAAGAATGGAAAAAGTTTGTTACGATGACACGCGAGATATTTCGTTTTTCAGAGATCACCATCATAACAAACGGAACGCTGATATGGAAAATGAGCGATGAGGATTGGGAATTTATCAGGCAAAATGACGTGTGTTTTCGTATGTCTCTCTATAAGCCTTTTTGGAAGAAAGCAGATGAGATAGCACAGATGCTGAAAGAAAAGGGCGTGAAATATATTGTTAATTTCAGAGTGATATCAGATTTTGCTTCCGTTTTTTTTAAGGATAAACGCTATGACAGTATTTTTTGCAGAAAAAACTGTAGTGGCAGCTGCAATCAGCTTTATCACGGGAAGATGGCGCCCTGTAATGTCATGATGTATGTCAGAGATTTTAATGAATATTGGGGGACTCATTTTCCCGAGGATGTTCCGGTAGAGGATTTGAGTGTAATAAAAGATTTTGATGAATTAATAGAGCGTCTGAATCAACCAATGGATTTATGCGAGTATTGCAATATAGAGCTGCGCTCTCAAGTTCATGAAAAATGGGAAATTATGAATCCGGGCGGAAAAGAGAACAATGATATCAAAAAATGGATTTATGAATAAGAATTGGTGGATGAAATGAAAAGAGGAAATATATTTTTGAGAAAATGGTTTATAAAGCTGTTTCGGCTGAATGAATGGCATTACTCCGGTCATGATGATAAGGAGTATGCGCAATATGCGGTAAGGATGATAAATAACCTGATAGAACGCGAGGGAAAACCAAAGGGAAAAATTGTTGAAATCGGCTGCGGTCTGGGAGATATCATTGGCTACATAAAGCTAGGGCGTAATAAAAAGACGGGATTGGATCTGGAACAAAAGGTGGTATATACAGCAGGTGTCTTACATCCGAATACACAGTTTCGCAAGGGCAGCTTTGCGGATGTCAGGAATCAGGAAATATATTGCCTGATTATAATCAATCTGTTGCATTTTATTGAACCGGAATATGCAAAAGCTGAGATAAAGAAAATTTTAGAAAGTAATAAGGTAGAATATGTCGTTATAGATGAGCTGCGGGACACAGAGAACTCTTCCTATCGCTATGAGTGTCATGGAGAGGAAATGTTGGGCGGGCAGTACGTTCCTTGTTATCGGAGCAAAAGGATAAATGCCGCTGAGGGGGCAAATCGGCATATTATTGTATATAGAAAAAATAACAGGAGATAAAATATCGTATTTTCGGGATGATGCAATGAATAAAAAAATCATAAAGATGACAGTAGATGAAATTCATATTGAATTATTTAAATTGCTGAAAGATTTGGATGAATTGTTTCAAAAGCATAATATCAAATATTTTCTGGCATTTGGAACCTTGCTTGGCTGTGTCCGGGACGGAGGCTACATAGCGTGGGATGATGATATAGATTTGGTCGTGATGCCGAAGTGCTGGGATAAAATGAATCAAATTTTGGAAGAGGAACTCGATTGGGACAAATATTCTTTAATGAATAAGAAAACCCATAGGAAATCTCCGTGCTGGCAATATTTGACTGAAGTATCAGTGAATGGAACATTTAGAAGATTTGATTATTTTAGAGAAGAAATAGCATGGAAATGTGGAATTGTAGTAGACGTTTTTCCGCTGGTGAAAGTTCCGGAGAATAGACGCATCCGGAAAGTATGGTATTGGAAATTAGGAATATTGGACGGCGTAATCGGGATAAAAGGTTATAAGCCGGGTTCGTGTCGGATTCCATTCCTGTCAAAATGCCTTTATCGGATGATTTTTAAAGATATGGATATCAGCAAAATCTGTGAGATGCGGGATCATGTTCAACGTAAATATAATCACAAATGTGGGAAATATCTGACTGTTCCATTTGGTCCAAACGGAACATATCCGCTCGAAAAGACGTTGTATCAGGCGGAATGGTTTCAAAGTACAGTGAGGAAAGAATTTACCGTGTATCGGGACGGTGAGGCGATAGACAGCGCAATGTTTCCCATACCGTTGGAGTATGAAAAAATACTGAAAAAGACATATGGAAACTGGATGAAGAAACCGCGGGGAGAAAGAACAAAAGGAGTATCCTTTTGGGATAATCAGGGAGGTTTTTGTGAAAACAAACAGGAAGTTTGATAGAGATACAGAGTATTGGGATAATTATTATAAAGAGAATAGGGAAAATATGGAGGCGTCATTGTTTGCACAGGATATATTTGAAAAGTATCTTGTTGAAAAGAATGGCGGGTTACTTGAAATCGGTTGCGGAAACGGAAGGGACAGCAAATTTTTTATTTCGAAAGGATTTGATGTTACTGCAATTGATGCTTCTAAGATCGCAATCGAGAAGTTACAGCATGAATTTGCAGAGATGAATAATACCTCCTTTGTGTGCGGGGATTTTGTAAGCGAAATTGAAAAATTTAAGGAGCGATTTGATTTTTGCTATAGCAGGTTTTCATTACATGCAATAAATGAGGAACAAGAAAAAATACTGCTAAAAAACGTATTTGAAGCAATTCGGCAGGGAGGATATTTTTTTATAGAGACCAGAAGCGTTCATGATGAATTGTATGGCATGGGAGAAAAAGTCGGAGAAGATGCTTATTTTTATAATATGCACTACAGAAGATTTATCCGAAAAGAAAAGCTGAAAAAGGAATTGGAAAAACAGGGATTTTTAGTTCTGGAATTAGTAGAAAGCAGGGGATTTGCACCATATGGAAATGAGGACCCTCTGATCATCCGCTGTATAGCGAGTAAAGGTAAGAAACCAACATAGGAGATCGACAATCATGAAAAAGAATATGGTATTACCAGCGCTTGGAATGGCAATGGGTGTTGTTCTGGGTGAAAAGTGTCAGGTAAAACGGGCATATGAGATAGAAGAAGACAATGCCAAATTCCATGAATTTTACGATATTTTGCTTCAATGGATCAAAGTTCATCAGAGTGGTCGTACATTAGCAGATTATTTTTGCAGATATGGTTATAAAACGGTTGCGGTTTATGGGCTGAAAGAGTTGGGAGAAGCACTTATCGAAGAATTAAAAGACACGGAAATAGAAGTGAAGTATGGAATTGACAAAACTGTGGACAAAACGTATAGGCAGATAGATATTTACAAGCCGGATGATGATTTGCCGGAAGTGGATATTATTGTGGTGACGGCAGTACACTATTATGCCGATATCGAGATGGCTTTGCGGAATAAGCTGAAATATCCGATCGTAGCGCTGAATGATGTGGTTTATGAGGCATAAAACAATGTGAAATCATATTTGAAAAGATATGACAATACTAGTGGGCGGGGAGGCTTTCGTGATGAGACCGGGAGAGCGGTGGCAGGTGCTTGATGTAAAGTTAAACGAAATGTTTCGGATGTTAAATGGCAGACAGGTTATCTTATGGGGATATGGGCAAAGCGGATGCTTTTTGGAACATATATTTGCGAGGAAAAATCGTAAGATCGATTATATTGTAGATAACTTTAAAAGATATCCCTCAAGGCTGCATATATATACACCGTCTTTTATTCAGGAACTGGACTGCAGAAACTGTTTTGTTATATGCACATTCCCGGAGGATGATGAGAGCAGAAGCTTTTTGGCGGAATGCGGATTTGAGGAATATGTTTCTTACATAAACTTAAATAAATATTTATTTGGGAATGACAGCAGAAAACTATCGTACTATGATTGGCTTGAACATTATTACGGAGCAGATATCGTGACCGGAGAGGGTGTAGGAAATGGAGATAATCGCTTTTATTCTTATGGGAATGATTATGCGTTGATGGATGTGCTTGATGATTTCAGCTTTACAGAAGAAGACAGCGTTTTCGATTTTGGATGTGGTAAGGGCGGTCCTATGATCATGTTTTTTGACAAAGGAGTCGGGCATGTAGGCGGAGTAGAATTTGATAAGCATCTATGTGATATTGCAGGAGACAATTTAGAAAAATGCGGAGTGACAGATTATAAATTATGGAATGATAACGCGTTGAATATAAGAGAAGAACTTGATCGTTATAATATTTTCTTTATGTACAACCCTTTTGTGGGAAATACATTTAGAGGTGTGATAAAAAATATGGAAGACAGTTATCTTAGAAACAGGAGAAAAATGTTTTTGATTTATAGTGGCGTGACACAGCATAAAGATGTTGTGAATAATGGATATTTCAGGTTTGCAAAAAGAATAGAGAATGATTACTGGAATAAATATTCAAATATTTATGTGATTGATGAACTTGACTAAAATTCAGGAGAGGTGCCATTTGCAATGTGCGGTATATGTGGGGGCAACATATTAAGTAGAGACTATGAAAAAGCCATACACTTGATTGGTCACAGGGGACCTGACGCAGAAAGGGTGCTTCGGTTCCGAAATGTCACGATGGGATTTTGCAGATTGTCGATTATTGATTTGTCTGATGCGGCTATGCAGCCCATGACCTCGGAGGATGGAAAAGTTCACATCGTTTTTAACGGTGAGATATATGGGTATAAGCAGATAAGGGAAAAAATCAAGGCGCAAGGTGGGGAGGGATTTCCATTCAAAACGGAGTCCGACACAGAAGTTGTTTTGGCACTATATTCGCACTATGGCGAAAAGTTTATCAACTATATTGATGGTATGTTTGCTATCGTGATTTATGATGAGCGAAAGCAAAAGTTACTTTTATATAGAGACCGTGCAGGAATCAAGCCGTTGTATTACTACATATCAGGGGAACAGTTTCTTTTTGCCTCGGAGCTTAAAGCAGTCAGGAGTATGCTGCATCCGAATGAAATTCTGACTGATAACAGTGCGCTCTATGACTATTTTTCCTATGGGTATGTGCCGGAACCAAAATCAATTTATAAAAATGTATATAAACTGCCGCCAGCACATTGTATGGTGTATGACCTACAGAAGAACAGACTGGAAAAATATTATGAATATTGGAATCTAAAAGTCAATACGAAAGCTCGAAGCAGAAGAAAACGCGGAGATATTTACGAAGAATACAGGTATCTGGTCAATAAATCTGTCAACGAGCAGATGGTTTCGGATGTGCCGGTAGGGATTTTCTTTTCGGGAGGCGTGGACTCCAGTATTATCGCATGGGAGGCGCTAAAGTGCCATTCAGACGTGGAAAGCTATTCTATAGGGTTTGAGGCGAAGTGTTACAGTGAGGATGTGTACATAAGAGAGTATGCAAAACAGATAGGGATCGTTAATCATATGGACATCCTTGGAATGGAAGAATTGGGAGAAGACTTGTATGGTGCCTATCCGAAGTGGTTTGATGAGCCTTATGACGATTTGACGGCTCTGCCAACGTATCTGTTATCAAAATGGGCTGTCAAAGAAGTGAAAGTTGCATTAAGTGGCGATGGGAACGATGAACTCTTTGGGGGATATACAGCACATCAAAGCTATTATGAATGGGAAAAAAGAGGAATCAGAAACCGTTTTCAATATGGAATCGAGAAGAATATTTTAAGAACTGAGACAAAGGACCTGATTTCAGGACTGCTGTTTTACGCGGCGTCCTATGGATGTTTTCCGGATCGTTATAGAAAGGTGAATAAAAAACGGCTGGGATTGCCAGAAGATTACGATGAATACTGGCATTTCCGCAAGTTCTGGAATACGGAAATGCCGACATATACCCGCGTAAGATATGTTGATTTCAGGACTTATCTTCTGGGAGATATACTGACAAAGACAGACAGGAGTAGTATGGCGGCGTCTTTGGAAGTACGAGTGCCGTTCTTGAGCAAGGAATTGATAGAGTTCGCGTTTTCACTTGCAGCAGAGGAGTGTAATGGTCTCGGAGAACTGAAAGGAATGGTGAAAAATGCTTACAGGGAAAGACTATCTGATGAATTGCTGGATCGAAAAAAGCATGGATTTACTGTGCCGCATGGATATGCGCGTTCCACAAGAAACAGAGGGGCGGAGCGCAGATATAATCTGTTCCGCGATTTCTGGAGAGAGGCATTGGCTTGATATATTAAGATAGAGAATGTTAGACAAATAAGGAAAATAGCAGGAGGGAAACTGATGGGGCGAAAAAAGAGGTTGCTTTTAGCGGTTTTGGGAGCGGCAGTCGGTATTGCGACAGGAGAACAGACGATAGGGAAAGCAAGAAAAAAAGCGATGCGGCGATTAGAAGAAGATGATATGAAATTTCATGAATTTTATGCCATCCTTCTTCAATGGGTTCACATACACAATGAAGGGAAAACAGTTGGGGCATATTTAAAAAAATCAGGCTACAATACTGTCGCCATTTATGGAATGAAAGAGTTGGGAGAAGAGCTCCTTTATGAATTAAAGGACAGTGAAATAGAAGTGAAATATGGTATTGATAAAAATGCGGATGAATTGTATGTGGGAACGGACGTCTATCGACCGGATGAGGAATTGGAGGCGGTGGATGCTGTGATTGTTACGGCTGTTCATTGGTTTGATGACATAGAACGGGATATGAAAGAAAAATTGGGTTGCCCGGTGTTGTCTCTGGATGATGTGATTTATGACGCATGAGGATCGTTTGCCGGATGGCAGTCCGGTATATGGGATGAGGAAAGCGGATGTACAGAGAATTATTGCAAAAAATCATTGGTTTCGATCAATGGCATTTGAAGACCTTGAATGAAAGATTTTATGTCGTCCCGACCATTAAAAGAATTAACGGTTTGATTCAGAATGGCGAAGTTTCTGATGGAGCAATCATTGAGGTGGGATGCGGGTTGGGAGATATTATTTCTGCCATCAGACGGAAAAATAAGGCGGGGTATGATATTGACAGAAAAGCAATTCTGGCGGCAAGGCTCCTTCATCCGGAAACGCTGTTTCGAGTAGGGACATTTGATGAGATCAGAGGCAGAAAAATAGCGGTTCTGATAGCGCTTAATTTTTTGCACAGAGTGGATGATAGTGAATGCGATCGCTATTTCAATGAACTGATTCTTCACAATGAAGTAGATATTATATTGGTGGATAAGGTGCAGAGTCCGCCATATCAGTATGTGCATGACTATACAAAACTTTTTGAAAGACTGGGCTATACATTAAAATACTGTTCCAAAGGCTATCTGGCAAATGAGCGTACTACGAGAAAGATACTCTATTTTGTAAAAGCTGACAAGCGGGCATAAGCTGTCGGCATAAACGGAAAATCAGATGACTGGGAGATATGCGAAGAATGAACATTGCGATTTTGATTCCGACTTTAGGAATGGGCGGGGCAGAACGGGCGGCAGTCCATGTTGGCAGCTATTACCATGACAGAGGACATCAGGTATACTATTTCCTGTTGGCAAATTGTGGGCAGGTTTTTTTTCCGGCAAAAGGTAAGATTGTAAAAACGCATGTTTTCTATCCCTTTTTATCAAAGAGTTATCCTGAAAATATAAGAGAAATGCTGTTTGCGGCAAAGACGTTTAAAAAGTTAAAGCAGCAATATCAGATTGACGTTGCTATTTCATTTATGGAGGCATGCAATTATATTAATGTGTGTTCCAGAGGAAAAGAAAAGGTGTTTGTCAGTGTGCGGACAGTTTTGTCGGAAAGAACGGAATGCTCCGGCTTTGCGTATGATAAGCGGTGGATTAGAAGATTATACAGACGGGCAGATAAGGTGATTGCCGTAAGTAACTATGTCAAGAATGATTTGATGGAACGCTACAACATTTCGGATAAAAAAATAGTTGCTATACCTAACGTTTCCGCTCGTCCCAGATCATTGCAGACAAAAAGTCTTCCGTGGGAATATGGAGATAAGGCGGTAGTATGCGTGGGGAGATTGGACCCGGTAAAGCGGCAGGAGCGTATCATAAGGGCGTTTTCCTATGTATATGAAAAACAGCCGCAGGCAAAATTGATCATTGCAGGCGATGGAAAACAGAAAAATTACCTTACTGCCATCACTCAAAAAATGGGACTTGAAAACGGAGTGGTTTTTGTCGGCGCGGCGGTAGATGTAGGTTATTTTCTGCAACATGCAAGGGCGTTTGTTATGGCGTCGAGGGTGGAAGGTTTTCCGAATGCAATGGTTGAAGCGATGGCATATGGCGTGCCGATCGTAACAGCCGATTCTCCCGGGGGATGTGGCGAAATCGTAGGAAAAGAGAAAAGTTCTGATGAGATACAATATTGTGAGTATGGGATATTGACGCCCCGTATAGAAGGAAAAGTATCGGAGCAGAAGCAGCTTTCAAAGCAGGAAGAGCTGCTCGGGATGGGGATGTTGAAATTACTGGAAGATCATGCATTGTATCAGGAATATTCTGAAAAGGCGAAGAAAAGAGCGGAAGATTACAGTGAGGAAAACATCATGGCATTATGGGATGCATTAGCCAGAGGATATTAGTTTGGGTTAAATATCGGGTTGGATGATCTTGTACGCAGGAAGGTGAATTCATATGATCAAGTATGAATATTGCAGAGAAGGAAAAAAGTATAAGCATATTTTTTTTGCCTCTGAATTAAGTTATGCCGATTTTTTATACGAGTCCGATTCCTGCGATCAGCTTGACATATTCTATTGCGGAAAAATGGATAAAAAAATCAAAGAAGAATTTGGAGATATTTTAGTCTATCTTTCCAAAAACGCGGACTGGGAATCAAAAGGGTATTCCGGCAGTATCGACCTTACGAGAGATGTAGCACAGATTCTTAGCGATTTTCATAAAAACAGAAAATATGAGGTAAAGCGTGCAAAAGAGAGGGATGGGATATCAGTCGCCATTGATATGTCTCCGGATGGGAAAAAACTGGAGGAGGTAAGGGCTTTTTATGATCGGTTTGCCGCATCTAAAAATCTGCCTCCCTTTGATCTGGAGAGATATGAGGCTGCCACGCAGGACAATATCTTCCTCCTTGCAAGCGCATACTCTGACGCGGGGGACCTTTTGGTAGTAAATGGATATTTGCTGGATCATGAAGACAGGAGATCCACATTTTCGTTTGGCGCTTCTCATTTTCGGGAGCAGAAAGAGACTGCGGCACAGGTGGGGCGGGCAAACAGTTATCTGCACTATGCGGCGATGTGTTTTCTGAAAGATCAAGGTTATCGGGAATATGATCTGGGCGGAATTTATATAGGAGAGGACAGGGCTTTAACAAATATTTCATATTTTAAAAAGAGTCTTGGCGGAGAGCTCAGGGAGTATGCGCCCAAAATTTCGTTTCAAAAAAAGGCATATGCAACAGTTGACCAGAATTTGGGGAAACTGCGGGATATTGTCTGCGAGAAAGGGATCATCATTTGGGGAGCGGCAACATGGGGAAGATATACGATAAAGAGACTTAAAGAATTATATGATGCAGTACCGATATGCGTGATAGATACCGCTCTGTCAGCTGCTTGTTCGGAGATAAGCCACCCGGACGAGTTAAGCAGATATGACAGTTCAGAGCATTATTTGATCGTAACAACCGACAGAGGACCCTATAAAGCAATCTGTGAAAATGAATCCGTCAAACCCTTTTTAGAAAAGCATTCCATTTTGTGTATCAAGGAGGACAATCTGTGAAGCGCTACTTTGTTATTACAATTGATACCGAAGGTGATAATCTTTGGGCGGTCTCTGACTTGAAGGCGCCGATTGGTACGAAAAACGCGAAATTTTTGTATCGATTTCAGGAGCTATGTGAGAAATTCGGTTTTATTCCTACATACCTGACAAATTATGAGATGGCAAATGCCGATGCGATGAGAGAATTGGGGCGCGAGGGGTTGAGAAAAGGCACATTGGAAATCGGAGCGCATGAGCACGCATGGAATTCGCCGCCGTGGTTTCCGCTGTTGAAATCACCGATGAAAAGAGGGAAGCCTTATCTGGGAGAATATCCGCGATTTGTCATACGAAAAAAAATGGAGTATCTGACAAAATTTTTGGAGGATACGTTTCAATGTTCTATTACATCCCACAGAGGAGGGCGATGGTGCCTGAATGATGTGATTATACAGGAACTTGATCGTCTGGGATACACGGTTGACTGTACCTGTACACCGGGAATCAGTTGGGCAGAGAATCCGGGATGGTGTATCGGCAGCGGGGGGACAGATTGGAGCGGTTATGAGAACCGACCGTTTGTGCTCACCTATTCGGCGGCGGGCAGGGCGCAAAAGAGTGGCATTATGGAAATACCGGTAACCTCTGTGAAAAAAGTGGAGAGTGGTACACCGAAATGGTTTCGTCCGAATGGAAGCAATCGGATGGAACTTTTGGGAATTATTAATTATATGTGTGAGCGTGATGAGCGTTATATCGAATTTATGCTGCATTCATCTGAGCTTATGCCGGGCGGCAGTCCCACTTTTGTACGAAACGGACAGATTGAGAAGTTGTACGATGATCTTGAGACGGTGTTTACCGCATTGCGGGAACAGGGGTTTTGCGGAATCGGGATTTCCGACTTCGCAAAGATATGCAGACAGGAGAAATGGTATGAATAATGTGATTGGTTTGAGTTTGACGGCTTTGGCTGGCATTTGTTTTGGCTCCTTTATAGGAGGCAGGTTTATCGGACGGCAATACGAAAAGCACTGCGCGGTAATTGAAAAACAGGGAGACAGCTTTTCTGAGTTTTATACTCTCATGCAGCAATGGGTCAAAGTATATCAGAGTGGGCATACGTTGGTACATTATTGTGAAAAAAATAATTATAAGAAAATTGCAGTCTACGGAATGAGTGAAATGGGATATATGGTTTTAAGAGAATTTCAAGGTACTGCGGTGGAAGTGGCATATTGTATCGACAGGAATGCGGACAATGTTTTCGCTGAAATCGATGTACGCAGACCGGATGCAGAGCTTCCGCAGGTAGACGCAGTAATTGTGGCAGTCGTTCAATTTTATGAGGAAGTGAAAGAAAGCCTGGAGAAAAAATTATCCTGTCCGATTATTTCACTTTCAGATGTGGTCTGGGAGGCATGAGGGTCTTGGGTGACACAGCAAAAGAAATTGTTGAATGTGCAAGAAATGAAAAATGGAAAGTGTGCATCTATGGGCTGGGTTATTTTGGAAAAAAGATTGCTGACCGCCTGTCGGATATCTTACATATAAAAATTGATTATTATTGTGATGGAAATGCTGAGAACGTGGCTTCTTTCCATCTGCCCGGCGCGGCTGGCATTGAGAAGAAAACATTGATGGGAATGTGTGAAGATGTGCTTGTTCTCATTCTGGTTGATTATCCGTACGATGATGTAATTCAAAAGGAGCTTGCCGGGAATTGTCGGCTGCATACTGTCAGAATCCGGGATGTCGCGGCAATGGATGAGGTGGCGGCTGATTTTTATGGAGAGGATCTGTATAGACGCTATCAGAACTTAGAGAAGATTTCGGAGAAGATTTCGGAGAAGACTTGTGAGCCGATAGAGCGAAAGGAAACGGACGGTTTGAACAAAATAGCCGTTTATACCTGTATCACAGGCGGCTATGATAAACTCATGCAGCCGTGTGTGGTGGAGGAATGCTGCGATTATTATGTGATCAGCGACGATCCTGATATGGGCGGAGGAGTGTTTCGATATGTGAATGTAGATACAGTGGTTCCGGATTGTTCTATGAGCGCAAAAGATAAAAACAGATATTGCAAGATGCACCCGCATGAAATCTTTCCTAAATACGATTTTACGATCTATATGGACGGTTCAATAAGGATTAAAAATCCAATCGCACATTTTATTAACAATATTGGAGCTTCCGGGCTGAGTATACACAGGCATAAGATTCATGACTGCATCTATATTGATGGGATTTTTGCGGAATGGCTGGGGGTGGTAGAAAAAGAAAAAATTATCAGGGAATTAAAACGGTATATGGAAGAGGGATTGCCCAGAAAGTTTGGTATGTGTGAATGTATGATGATTGTCAGTGATCTGCAAAATAAAACGGGGCGGCAACTGTACCGAAAATGGCATGAGGAGTATCAAAAAGGTGCGGGAAGAGATCAATTTTCATTTATATATGCGTTATGGAAAATGGGGTTATGTGTAAACGCTGTCGGAAATCTCTGTCCGGGCGGAAATGTGTGGACAAACCCCGACATTATCTGGAATAGGAAGTCACATTATGCTTAATGCCGGAAGGAGAATGGTATGTCGTTGCTGACTGTAGATTGTACAATTAAGGAAAAACTAAAACACGGCTGTGCGGTAAGAGGAACAGGGCTGCATGGCGCGAAATGCGCATGGATGTTAAGAAAGTATGGGATAGATATTCGATATTTTATATCAAAAAATGGGGGAGGGATTGAGACTTTTAGAGGGAAACAGATTTACAGAGAAAATGTGGAAGAGCTGTATGTTTTAGTTGCTACATCGCCGGAAGTGTATCTGCTGGCAGCGGATGAACTTAGAAATGAAGGGAAACGGGAGTTTGAGGACTTTGCGTATTATGAATGGCTGTTTAAGGATGTTGTTCTTTTGCATGGGAACTGTCATATGGCAATCATAAAGAAATTTCTTCTGTCATCGTCTGCATTCAGGGAGCGCTTTGCCATATACCCCTATCCTTTACTGGTAAGCGCAACAAAACAATTCCGGACGGAACCGGAAATATTTCGGCATATTGATGTATGGATACATCAGGATATACGCAGGAATAATCAGTTCGGATATAAGGTGTCAGACGAGTACATTCGATCCATTGTTGGTCCGGAAATAAGTGAGATTGTCATTCCACACTTGTATGGAATAGGGAAAATGTTGTTTCCGCAATCAATATCTCTGGATGGCAATGAGGCAATCAATGACGGACTGGATGGAGATGGATTATTTTTACATGGAGATAAAGTAATTGAAGAAGCAATTAGCAGAGATATGAAAATAGATGAGATTATAGAATATTGCAAAAGTGACAATGTGATGAGTGAGGAAGAAATAAAAGAAAATTTTTTTGCGGGTATGGCGAAATTGCAAGAGCGGGAGAAATTGTGGGATATTCCTATTTATGATTTTGTAAAGGATAATTATCAGGAAGAGAAATTGTTTTATGATGATGGTCATCCTACTAATTTTGTTATGAAAAGGATTGCGGAAGAAATATTAAAGAAGTTACAGATTTATGATTTACAAATTTATTGTGACAGTAAGATGGATTTGAATGAAAAGTGTGTTTATCCGGTTGTGAAAAAAACATTGGGGATGAGATGGGAAGATAAAGAGATAAGAGTAACGGGTAAGAAACTGGATGAACATATGGACTTCGAGGAGTATATTAGAGAATATTGCTGGTGGCGGCACAGGGATAAATATATGGAGATTGGAGCAGTAGAAACATTATGAAGGTAATTATATGGGGCTGCGGAGATTTTGGCAAAAGAATATTGCCAAATTTGATCATGTCAGACCAATATGAGATTGTGGCATATACGGATAGTGATGAAAGATTCTGGGGACAGTGTTTGTTATCGTTTCCCGTTATTGCGCCAGAGCAGATTACGGATAAAGTATTTGATATGTTGCTGATTGTAGTCAGCAGCCCGGCAGCAGTAGAACAGATCAAAGCACAATCCGAGCAGTTAGGGATACCGAAAGATAAAGTAGTAAATACCTTTGTCGATTTGCGGTTTATGGATCTATTTATAGATCAGAGAATTTGTTTTATAAGAGAGTATGCCGATTGGATCAAAAAAGAGAAAATAGAGGGAAACGTGGCAGAATGCGGTGTATTCCGTGGCGATTGCGCGAAGTTTCTGAATGCTTATTTTCCGGGCAAAAAGTTATATTTGTGTGACACGTTTGAGGGATTTGACGGCGGAGATATGCAGTATGAAAGCGCCAACAGTGAAGCGTTTGAAAAGAGCCGTTTTTCGGATAGAACTTTTTTTGGAGAAACAGGAGTCGGTTTCGTTATGCAAAAAATGCCTTATCCGGAAAATGTTGTGATAAGGCAGGGATATTTTCCGGAGAGTATGCAGGATGTGGAGGATATCTTCTGCTTTGTGAACCTTGACATGGATCTGCATGTCCCTATGTTAAATGGTCTGCGTTTTTTCTGGGATAAGATGGTAAGCAACGGCTGTATTTTGCTGCATGATTATTTTTCGGGCGTTTTTGAGGGGGTAAAGCAGGCGGTAGATATATTTGAAAAGGAACGAGGATTTCGGATCACCAAAACACCGATCGGGGATGGGTGCAGTATCGCTTTGTTAAAGGATTAGATAAGTAGAGATATTTTGTTGTCAATCACGGGGAAGATAGAATGATGAAACTTGCAATCTACGGCGCTCAGGGCTATGCCCTCGGTACATACGAAGCAATCAGAACTTTATATCCCAGAC
>JAMPCE010000023.1 GCA_023666335.1 bacterium | reverse complement strand
CAGACCACACCGTAATTGGTGGACAGCCCCAGATCGTCCGTCATCCCCGCCGCTCTGGTGTCTGTCTCAAGCGTCACGCTGACCAAAAAATTCTGTCCTTTTTCCGTCTCCTGCTGATATACGCCATGATGCGCATAAACTTGCAGGTCGTTTATGATGATCTGATCCATCGTTTTGTCCGCCCTCATTAAATATCATGTGTTATATAATTTCTTTCAAATTTGGCTATGCGGATCTTCCGCGCCCCGCTCAGTTTTTATAAGCATCGCGGATCGCCTCCGCCATCTTGACCGCGCGTACATTCTCCTTTACGTCGTGCACACGCACAAACATCACGCCGTGCTGTACGCCGTATACGGTCGTGACGATCGTCCCCTCCACGCGCTCGTTCACCGGCAGGTCAAGCCCCATACCGATCACGGACTTACGGCTTGCCCCCATGAGGATCGGCGATCCCAGTGAATGGAAATTTTGCAGATGGTCTATGATCTCCAGATTCTGCTCGTAAGTCTTGCCGTAGCCGATGCCCGGGTCGAGAATGATCCTGTCATAGGCGATACCTGCATTGCGCGCCGCTTCCAGAGAAGACTCCAGATCCCAGAGGATCTCCTCGATCAGACTCGTGTATCGCGCGTCCTTGCGGTTGTGCCCCAGACAGCAGGGAAGCCCTGCCTCCGCGATCACCTGCGCCATTTTATCGTCGTATTTTAAGCCCCAGATATCGTTGATCATATCCGCGCCCGCCGCGATACCGGCTTTTGCCACCGCAGACTTGCAGGTATCCAGAGAAATCGGAACATTAAATCTGGATTTGATTGCTTCGATCACGGGAACGACCCTGTCGATCTCCTCCTGCTCGGGAACGACCGTATAGCCCGGTCTGGTCGATTCGCCGCCCACATCCACAATATCCATACCATCCGTTATCATTTGTTCCACATGATATAACGCCTGATCCAGATCATTGTACTTGCCTCCGTCCGAAAAAGAATCAGGTGTTACGTTTAGGATTCCCATCACATAGGTATGTCCCTTTGGTCTAAAATCTCTCTGTCCGATCCTCATTTTTGCAACCCTCCATAAGTTTTTTGATAACACTGTTTATCCACAGGATTTTGTTAGATTAAATCCTGATTATACAGTTTTTCTTTTGCCAGCATACGGAAAAATAAATCCTGCCACTTGGGATCCGTCTGAAAACAGCCCCTGGCTGCCACCGTCACTGTCCGGCTTCCCGGCTTCTCCACACCCCGCATGGTCATACAGGTGTGCTCCGCCTCAAGCATCGCCATCACCCCCTGCGGTCTTAAGTGCTCCATGACAGCCTCCACGATCTGGATCGTCATCTGTTCCTGAATCTGCGGTCGTTTGGCGTACACTTCCACAGTCCTTGCCAGCTTACTGAGTCCCACCACCCTGCCGTTTGGCAGGTATGCGATATGCGCCTTTCCGTAAAAAGGCATGAAATGGTGCTCGCACATAGAATAAAAGGTGATATCTTTTACCAGGACGATCTCATTGCTCTCCACCGGAAACGTCTTCGAAAGATGCTTTGCCGCATCGTCTTCCATTCCGGCAAAGATCTCTGTGTACATACGGGCGATCCGATCCGGCGTCTCCTTAAGCCCCTCTCTCTGTGTGTCTTCGCCGATTCCTTCCAGAAGCATTTTGACCGCTTCCTTAATCTTGATCTGATCTGCCATGAGTGTCTCTCCTGATCGTATCTCTGTGCTCTACCGTATCCATCAGTTCTCCCAGATAAGAGAGGGAACCGAAAGCGACGATCACGGCGTCCTTATCCTTTCCCGCAAGGAGATAGGCGATCTCCACCGCCTCCTGCACACTGTCCGCCGCTGTCACGGCGTCGTGATATTCCCCTGCCGTCCGGGCAAGATCGATCGCGGAAAGCGCCCGCTCTCCCACCGGCGGCGTTACGGTGATGATATGGGACGCCAGGGAAAAGGTCGCACGGATCACCTTGTCATACTCTTTGTCCCGCAGCATTCCTATTATATAAATAATTTTATGATTTGTAAAATAAAAACGGAGGCTTTCCGCCAATTTTTTTGCCGCATCTTCGTTGTGGGCGCCATCTGCGATCACGAAAGGGCGCTTTGCGATCACATCGAAACGTCCCTGCCATCTCGCCGCAAGCATTCCCTGCCGCAGTTTCTCCTCCGGCACCTTGAACCCGCATCTTGTGAGCGCCATGACCGTTTCCACCGCCAGTACGGCATTTTCGATCTGAAACTGTCCCGTCATGGAAATTTCCAGATTCTTATAACGGTCATAGGAAAAGCTCTGCTTTGTCAAGCCGTATCGGATCTGCTTTGCCCGCGCGGCATCCGCCGTCAAAAACTTCCCCTTTTTCAGAAGCGCCGACTGCCGCAGAACTTTCATGACTTCGGGCGTCTGTCTGGCTGATATGACATAACACTTGTTTTTTATAATCCCCGCCTTGACGAGCGCGATCTCTTCCAGGGTATCGCCAAGGATCTCCATATGATCCATACTGATAGAAGAAAAAACCGCCGCCAGCGTGTTATTTACCACATTGGTCGCATCCAGCGCGCCGCCGAGCCCCGTCTCCAGCACCACCAGATCGCAGGCTTTATCCAGAAAAAACAGGAACGCCACCGCAGTCTCCACCTCGAAAAGGGTGGGGTGCGCAAGCCCCTCCGCCGCCATCGCCTCCGCCGCTTCCTTTACCGGCTCCAGATAGCGGCACAGACCGGACTGTGTGATCTTGCTGCCGTCCACCTGAAACCGCTCTCTGTAATCCCGCACGGTCGGGGAAAGGTATCTGCCCACCCGATATCCTGCCGTCTGCATCACCGTGGAGACGTAGGCGAGGGTCGATCCTTTGCCGTTCGTTCCGGCAATATGGACGAATTGCAGGCTTTCCTGCGGATCGCCCAGACGCGCGCACAACTGCCGCATCGTCTCCAGACCCATGACGCTGCCGAGGAACTTAAGTTCTTCTATATAGTTCATGGCTTCCCGATAGTTCATGTGCCCTACTCCTCTTAATAACACCTGTTATTGTATAGAATGCTGCCAGTCCGCCCATACTGTTTCCATGAAAAAATTTTTGCACAACTTCATACAATGCGGTCTGCTCGGGTGGTTTTTGGAAATCTCCTTTACGGCGTTTCATGCCTTTCGCAAGCGCGACTTAAGGCTTCCCGGCGTCACTTCCGTCTGGATGTTCCCCATCTACGGACTGATGGCTTTCTTTGCCCCCGTCTGCCGCCTGGTCAAAAACCGCTCGTTCTGGTTCCGGGGCTTTCTCTACACAGCGCTGATCTACAGTGGAGAATTTCTCACCGGAGTGTGGCTGGACCGCCGCAGCCTCTGCCCGTGGAATTACGAGCGCGCCCGCTGGAACATCAAAAAAGTGATCCGCTTAGACTACGCGCCCTGCTGGTTTTTCACCGGGCTGCTGTTCGAACGGCTCCTGCGCGAGAACGACGAGACGCTGCGCCCCGACCGCAAACGCCGCCCTTAATCGGCATCAATATCATCCGCGTCGATATTCAGCGTGTTCAGCGTGCGCCGTTTCCTCCTTGCCTCCTCGGAGGTGTGCAGAATGTAATCCTTGACCTCTTTCGCATGTTTGATATGCTCCAGAAACAGTTTCGGGTGGGTATTGTCTCCGGTGTAACAGGCAACCGTGCCCAGCCCGAAGATGCGCTCCATCAGGCTGGTCTTGAGTTCCACATCCTGTACCTTATATAAATAACAGTCGTTTTCTGTTGTGTTGAACAGACCGGAATCCACCGTGATCACCCGCTCATTGATCGTATATTTTGTAAAGGTGAAAGGCAGACCGAAAAAGAGCCAGCGCTTTCTCTCCACATACTGCTCTACGGCGCCAGCCGTCTGCTCTTCCCTCATCGTTTCCTGTTTTTCTTCCATCTCGGTCTCCTCCCTTATTTTTCGATAAAAACTCCCTGTTTACTATAGCACAAGGCGCCCTCTTTCACAAGCACCACTTATGTTCTCCTTGCAACCGCCCCGCCTTTGTGCTACAATTGTCGCAGGATCGATATCCACAAAATATAGTAAACAATCATTGACCAGACCACATCATAAGGAGGTTTTCGTATGACCGCTAAAGACTGTATCCTCGGCCGCAGAAGCATTCGCAAATTTAAAGCCGATCCCGTCTCCCATGAACTGATCGCCGAGCTTGTTGAGACCGCATCCTACTCTCCGAGCTGGAAACACACACAGATCACCCGTTATATCGCGGTGGAGGGCGCATTGAAAGAAAAGATCGCCAGAGAGTGCTCTTCCCTGTATCCCCCCAACGGCGATATCATCGCGGCGGCTCCCGTGCTGATCGCAGTTACCATCATCAAAAACCGCAGCGGTTATGAACGCGACGGTTCTTTCAGCACTCCCAAAGGCAGCGGCTGGCAGATGTACGACGCCGGCATCGCATCCCAGAGTTTCTGCCTTGCTGCTTATGAGAAAGGGCTTGGTTCCGTGATCCTCGGTCTCTTTGACCAGAGCGCGGCGGAATCTCTCTTACAGCTTCCCGAAGACAGGGAACTCGTGGCGCTCATTCCGATCGGTTATCCCGACGAGTCGCCCGCCGCTCCCCGCAGAAAGCCTGTGGAGGAACTGTTATCCTATCAATCATGATCGTAAAAGTAGAAGAGAATTTCTCTTCTACTTTTTTTCGCCATTACAAAAAGGAGTGTGATATCCCATGAGACATTTGATGAACCCGCTTGATTTTTCCGTGGAAGAACTGGACAGGCTCTTTGACCTGGCAAACGAGATCGAGTCCGATCCCGCAAAATATGCCCATGCCTGTGAGGGGAAAAAGCTCGCCACCTGCTTCTACGAACCGAGCACCCGCACCCGCTTAAGTTTCGAAGCCGCCATGCTGAATCTGGGCGGACAGGTCCTTGGCTTCTCTGACGCCGGATCCTCCTCCGCCTCCAAAGGCGAGAGCGTGTCGGATACGATCCGCATCATTTCCTGCTACGCGGACATCTGCGCCATGCGCCACCCCAAGGAGGGCGCTCCTATGGTCGCGGCAAGCCGCTCCGGCATCCCCGTGATCAACGCGGGCGACGGCGGGCACCAGCATCCCACCCAGACCCTCACAGACCTCCTCACGATCCGTTCCCTGAAGGGAAAGCTCGGCGGCTTCACCATCGGTCTGTGCGGCGACCTGAAATTCGGGCGCACGGTGCATTCCCTCATCAATGCGCTGATCCGCTACCCTGACATCCGCTTTGTCTTCATCTCGCCGCCGGAATTAAAAGTCCCCGACTATATCACGGATATGCTGAAAGAAAAGGGCGTCTCCTGCGAAGAGGTCATCCGGCTGGAAGACTGCATACCGAATCTGGATCTTCTCTACATGACCAGAGTGCAGCGGGAGCGTTTCTTCAACGAAGAGGATTATGTGAGACTCAAAGATTTCTATATCCTTGACAAGGAGAAGCTGTCCGCCGCCAGGGAGGACATGCTGGTGCTCCATCCCCTGCCGCGGGTCAATGAGATCTCCGTGGAGGTGGACGACGATCCGCGGGCTGTTTACTTCAAGCAGGCGCAGTATGGGGTGTATGTGCGGATGGCGCTGATCTTAACACTTCTTGAATTAGCGTGAAAGGAGGAACACTATGTTAAATGTGGGAAAAATAGAGGAGGGCTTCGTGCTCGACCACATCGAGGCGGGCAAGAGCCTTGAAATCTATCATCACCTGAATCTGGATAAGCTGGACTGCACGGTGGCGATCATCAAGAACGCCCGCAGCAACAAGAAAGGAAAAAAGGACATCCTCAAGGTGGAGTGCGACATCAACACCCTGAACCTGGATATCCTGGCTGTGATCGATCACAATATTACCGTCAATGTCATCAAGGACGGGGAGATCGTCGATAAAAAGGAGCTGGAACTCCCGCAGGAGATCCACAACGTCATCAAATGTAAGAATCCCCGCTGCATCACTTCCATCGAACAGGAACTGCCGCACATCTTCGTGCTCGCAGACGAGGAAAAGGAGATCTACCGCTGCAAATACTGTGAGGAAAAGGCAAGCAAATCCTCCAGCCAGTGGTAAGTCAGCCCTTGTTTTGCGCTGCTTCCCGCTCAAACGCTTCCCGCGCGCGGGCAAGGCAGGTCAGGATCTTGGGCGAGAACTTGCCGCATTCGCCCCGCATGATCATATCGTACGCCTCCGCGGGCGCATAGGCGCTCTTGTAGCATCGGTCGCTCACCAGCGCGTCATAGACGTCCGCCACGGAGACGATCTGCGCAGCGATGGGGATCTCCTCGCCTTTCAAGCCTTCGGGGTAGCCTCCCCCGTCGTAGCGCTCATGGTGATAGCGGCAGATCTCATAACTCATTCTGCCGTATTCGCCCTCCTGGATATCCTCCAGCATCTCGATAATCTCACATCCCTTTGTGGTGTGCGTCTTCATCACGGTAAACTCTTCTTCCGTGAGCTTGCCCGGCTTTAGGAGAATGGCGTCCGAGATCGCGATCTTACCCACATCGTGCATCGCCGCTGCGGCAGTGATCACGTCAATCATCTCCTCATCCAGATGGTACTCCGGATAAAGCTCCGCCACCTGCTCTGCCAGAATGCGCGTAAACTGTTTTACCCGCCTGACATGATCGCCCGATTCCAGATTCCGAAACTCCACCACATTGCTCATCGTGTCGATGATGCGGTTATTGATGCGCTGCAATTCCACAGCCTGCTTTTTTAAAACGCCTGTCTGTAACTCCACCATCTCTTCCAGATGGCGCTTGTTGTAATACAGTTCCATGATATTCTGCGTCCGCCGCTTGATCACAACGCTGTCATAAGGTTTGTGGATCACGTCGGTCGCGCCCATCTCATACGCCATACGCTCCGCCGCAAGCGTCGCCTCGCCCGAGATCAAAATGACCGGAATGTGGGAAAGCCAGCCGTTCTTTCTCATTTCATCCATCACTTCCAGTCCGTTCATCACGGGCATAACCAAATCAAGGAGAACCGCGGATATGCGATCCGGGTCCTCCTTGATGATCTCAACGGCTCTTCTGCCGTTTGCTGCTTCCAGCGTCGTATAATCCGAAAAAATCTCACACAGAATCCCTCTGTCGATATCTACATCGTCCACGATCAAGATAACGGAATCCTTCATGACTGATCTCCTCATCGTCTTATATAATAACAAATGTCATTTATTATTACATCTGCGCAACATCCTTCATGGAGAAGCTGATCCTGCCCATCTTATCTTTACCGAGGCACACGACCGTAACGACGTCGCCCAGCGTGAGCACATCCTCCACGCGGTTGATCCGCTCTTTCGCGATCTTGGAAATGTGGACCATGCCCTCTTTACCGGGTGCAAACTCGATGAACGCGCCGAATTCCTTGATGCTGACAACCTTGCCCTGGAAGATCTGTCCCTCCGCAAAGTCCGTTACGATCATCTTGATCATCTCGACAGCCTTGTCCATCATCTCGGCGTCCATGCCGCAGACGGAAACCTGTCCCTCATCGTTGATGTCGATCTTCACGCCGGTGCGGGCAATGATCTCGTTGATGGTCTTGCCGCGCTGGCCCACCACGTCGCCGATCTTATCCGGATCGATCTGGATGGAAATGATCTTCGGCGCATAAGGACCAACCTCCTTACGGGGCGCTGCGATCGCAGGTTTCATGCAGTTTTCCATGATATACTCCCGTGCTTCGCGGCATCTGCCGATCGCGCCCTCAACGATGGGTTTGGTCAGACCGTGGATCTTGATATCCATCTGGATCGCCGTGATGCCCTCGTGCGTTCCCGTCACCTTAAAGTCCATATCGCCGAAGAAGTCCTCAAGCCCCTGGATATCGGTCAAAAGGACAAAATCGTCATCCGTGTCGCCCGTCACCAGACCGCAGGAGATACCCGCGACCATCTTCTTGATCGGCACGCCCGCCGCCATCAGCGACATACAGGACGCACAGGTGGATGCCATAGACGTTGAACCGTTGGACTCAAACGTCTCGGACACGGTACGGATCGCATACGGGAATTCTTCCTCGGAGGGGAGCACCGGCAAAAGCGCTCTCTCCGCCAGCGCGCCGTGACCAATCTCTCTTCTGCCGGGACCTCTGCTCACCTTGGTCTCGCCTACCGAGTAGGACGGGAAATTGTAGTGGTGCATATATCTCTTCGCCGTAATGTTCGGGTCAAGACCGTCCACTTTCTGCATCTCGGAAAGCGGCGCCAGCGTACATACGTTACAGATCTGGGTCTGTCCTCTGGTGAACATGGCGGAACCGTGCACTCTCGGAATGATATCCACTTCCGCAGCCAAGGGTCTGATCTGGTCAAGCGCTCTGCCGTCGGGACGCTTGTGATCCTTTAAGATCATCTTGCGCACGGTCTTTTTCTGATACTGATAGACCGCCTCGCTAAGAACCGCCAGATACGCCGCGTTATCCGCAAACGCCTCCTCCAGCTTTGCCGTCACGTTCCTGATATTTTCCTCACGCACCTGCTTCTCGTCCGTGAAGACCGCCTTTTCCATCTCCTCGGGCGGGATGACTTTCTTCATATCCTCAAACATCTGCTCCGGCACCGCGCAGCTCTCGTAGCTGTGCTTGGGCTTGCCGACTTCCGCAACGATCTGATTGATGAAAGCGATGATCGTCTGGTTGATCTCATGCGCCTTGTAGATTGCCTCAAGCACCTTTGCTTCCGGCACCTCGTTTGCGCCCGCCTCGATCATCATCACTTTCTCGGAGGTGGAAGCCACCGTCATCTTTAAGTCGCCCTTATCCCACTGTTCCTGGGAAGGGTTCACGATCAGCTCGCCGTCCACCATGCCCATCTGCGTCATCGCGCAGGGACCCGCAAAAGGAATGTCCGAAATGCAGGTCGCGATCGCCGTGCCCAGCATTGCCGTAAGCTCCGGACGGCATGCCGGATCCACGCTCATCACCAGATTGTTTAAGGTCACGTCGTTGCGGTAATCCTTGGGGAATAACGGTCTCATAGGTCTGTCGATCACGCGGCTCGTTAAGATCGCATTCTCGGAAGGCTTGCCCTCTCTCTTATTAAAGCCGCCGGGAATCTTTCCTACGGAATAAAACTTCTCCTCATACTCCACGCTGCATGGGAAGAAATCGATCCCGTCCCTGGGCTTATCGGAAGCCGTAGCGGTGGATAACACGGTGGTCTCACCATACTGCATAAATGCGCAGCCGTTTGCCTGTTTGCCGACTCTGCCGATGTCCACCCGAAGGGTGCGTCCGGCGAGTTCCATTTGATAACTCTTGTACATAATCTTCTCTCCTCTTCTCTCTTCTTCTCTTCTCCTGCCTTGAAAATAGTGAAAGCGGATTTAGGGTCGGACCCGCCAACCCTATCTCCGCTCATCAGCCCAGCTTATTTACGAAGTCCAAGTCTCTCGATCAGTGTACGATATCTCTCGATATCCTTGTCTTTCAGATAACCCAGCAGACCGCGCCTCTGACCTACCATTTTCAGAAGCCCTCTTCTGGAATGATGATCCTTCGGATGCTCTTTCAGATGATCCGTGAGCTCCTGGATTCTTGCCGTCAGAACTGCCACCTGTACCTCGGGTGAACCGGTGTCGCCGGGTGTTCTCGCATACTCGTTGATGATCGCTGTTTTCTTTTCTTTGGAAATCATGTTTTCTCCTTTCTTTCAGGGACTGCCCTGATAACCGCCTGACACCAGGAAGGGGTCGGAGTGTCCCGCCACCGCGTGTCGGCTGAAATTCATACTTTGATATTCTACCACAAGGATATTATAATGTAAAGCCTGTTTTATCGATTTTCGCGATAATTTCGTCATACTGCCGATACATCTTCTGCACTTCATTCTCCAGGATATAATAATGGCGTACATAAGGAATGAGCAGGACCAGAAACGCCAGCACCACCAAAAGCCAGCTTCCCGCGCCGTCTTTCCCAAACGCCATCAGCCCAAATGCCATGCCGATGGAGAACACGGTAAGCAGGGCAAAGATCACGGTGACGATCAGATGAATCAGCCTCTCATGCTGAAAAAATCCCACCTGTACGAGATGCTCCTGCCGAATCCGTTCCCAATCAACATCCTCCGTAAGGAGCAGTTCGTCCATATACTTCCGATAAGCAAGGATACGCTTTTCCATTTTTTTCCTTTCGCCTAGTCGTACAGAATCCGCACCGCCTTATAAGGCGACCGATAGGACACATTGGAGATCTTGATGCCCGTCTTCGGGCTGCTGGCATGGACGACCTGCCCGTTTCCGATGTAGATCGCCACATGGTTGATGGTCTTGCCCTTTGCGTAAAAGATCAGATCGCCCGGCTTTGCTTCCGACACCTTGATGGTCGTGCCGCACTGTGCCTGCGCCCTGGAATTGCGGGGAAGCTTCACCCCGAAATTCTGGAAGACTTTCATCACAAACCCGGAGCAGTCCGCTCCTTTTGTCAGGCTGGTCCCGCCCCACACATAGGGATTGCCGATAAACTCTTTCGCATACTGGCAGACGTCCACGCGGATATCCGAAACGCCCTGTCCGTAAAGCAGTTCCGACATCGTGACCGCCGTGCCAAGCTCCGCACTGACTTCCACATATTCCGCGGAGACATAGACCTCGTCATCGTCCAAAAAGACTTTCACCCAGTCACCCTCCACGGCGGAAACCTCCAGTTCCTCGCCGCGGGGTACCAGCGTGATGACCTCTGAATCCGTGCTCGCCTCCGCCCGCACTTTCAGACTGTCCGTCGTAACTTCCGCCACGGTCGTGGCGAGCTCCTCCGCCTTATGTTTGGCGGGGATCCCCGTCAAAAGATAATCCCGACTCACATACCCCTCCACATTGCCGGAGCTGATATGCGCCCAGGTATCGTCCAGATCGAGCACTTCACAGGCAGCGTCTTTCGGCAGTTTTCCGATCAGCCGTCCGTCCTCCGCCGCGATGGCTCTGATGTTCAGGTTGTCGCTCACATCGGCAATGCCTAGATTGGTATAGCCCCAGTTGGCATTCTTCGCCCGCTCATAGGCAAGCGCGTAATCCTCCGCCGTCTTTTCGGACGCAAGGATCGTGCCGGAACCGATCGAATCGTTCAACACATCCTGCGCCGTCTCCGTGCCCCTGCCCGCATCATCCCCGACGCTGTTGCCGCTGACCTGCTCCGTCGGTTCCTGATCCAGCTTGATCTGCCCAAACGGCAGAAGGTCAGGTATCGGCGAATTGGCATGCACCGCAGACATATCACTTATTAAAATAACAGCCGCTATTATAAATGCGGTCTCCCGTATCTTCATAAAACGCTTCCTCTCACTTGCGTACACGCTCTAATTCGGCTCAAAATAACTGTTCGCAAAAGCAATGTTGATCGCGTGATCCGCCACCCGCTCAAGTCCCGACACGATATCGGAGAACAGCGCTCCCGCTTCGGGCGTACACTCGTTGTTCGAGAGCCGCTCGATATGCTTCTGCTGCAATTCTTTCTCTTTCTCGTCGATGGCTTCCTCCAGATTGCGGATATCCTCCACATGCTCCTCCGTGCTCTTAGCGAACATTTCAAAGGAGAAACGCAGGATCGTATTGACCATATCCATCATCTCGCCAAGTTCTCTCTGTGCCACTTTGGAAAAGCCAACTCCGGTCTCCTCCCTGCGCACCGCCGCATCCGCGATATTCTCCGCATGGTCGCCGATCCGTTCGATATCGTTGACCACATGGAAAAGCGCGCCGATGCTCTTCAAGTCCTCGATCGGCAGGGTCGTCTGGTTGATCTTTACCAGATAATTTGTGATGGCATGGCTTAAGAAGTCTATGTTTTTCTCCACTTCATAGACCTCGTCGATCTCCTCCCTGTCAAGCGTGATCAGCGCATTCATCGCACGGTTTAAATTCTCATCCGCAAGAGATCCCATGCGGTCAAGCTCCTTGATGACCTCCACCATAGCCGTGGCAGGGTTTAGGAGCATCTTCTCGCCTATGTATTTGAGCTGGTAGCTGTCGCGATAACCGATCTTCTTGTCGTCGCCCGGCACCAGCAGATAGGTAATCTTCACGATCTGCTTGATGAACGGCATCATGATGACCACCTGAAACACCTTGATCAGGATATGCGCGAAAGCGACTACGCGTCCCGCGTCGCCCTGCGCCAGAAATTCGAGCCCGTCCACGATCTCTTCCACCGCAAACAGGAACAGGACATAGACAATGACCGTGCCGATGACATTGAAGATCAGATGGATCATCGCCGCCCGCTTCGCATCTTTTTTACCGTTTAAGGAAGCGAGAAGCGCCGAGGTACAGGCGCCGATATTACAGCCTAAGATAATGAACATACCGATATCAAGGCTCATCAGACCCTGATTGGCGAGAAGCACCATGATACTGACCGTCACCGAAGAACTCTGGATCACCGCCGTGAGCACCGTTCCCAAAAGCACCGCGACAAGCGGCGAGCGCAGAGAGGCAAACATCTGTAAGACTGCCGGAGAATCTTTCATGCCGGACATCGCGCCGGACATCGTGGAAAGTCCCATAAAGAGAACGCCGAACCCGATGATGACTTCGCCCCACCGGGCGATCTTCTGCTTTTTGACAAACATGACAACGAGCACGCCCGCCAGCAGGATGACCGGCGCCGCCTTTTCCAGTTTCAGGGAAACGAGGAGCGCCGTCACCGTCGTACCGATATTTGCGCCGAAGATCACGCCTGCCGCCTGCGTGAGCGTCATCAGACCGGAGTTGACGAAGCTGACCACCATGACGGTACATGCCGAAGAGGACTGGATCGCCGCCGTAAAGAGCACCCCTACCAGGATCCCCATAAAACGGTTTGTCGTAAGTCTCTCAAGAATCCCCCTGAGCCTTGCGCCCGCAACTTTCTCGATGCTGTCGCTCATAATGCGCATCCCGTATAAAAACAGCCCCAGGCCGCCTGCCATAGACAGAATGATCGTTGGACTCATCTTACTTCCGATACCCTTCCTTTGTTCTTCACCGCTGAAAAAAAACTACACGATTTTATTGTATCGAAAATCAGCTTTTCTGACAAGCCCCCTGTGAAAATTCTCTTCCTGCCGCAATGTCCGCCGCGATCTGCTCCCGCAGGGCTTCCACGGAGGCAAATTTCTGTTCGGGTCTGCGGAAAGCCAGAAGCTCCACCGTGATCCCGCGCCCGTAGAGATCGCCCGTAAAGTCATAGAGATAGCTCTCAATCCCCACGCTGTTTTTGTCGCTCACCGTCGGCTTGCAGCCTACGTTAGAGATCGCGCACCGGAAGTCTTCCTCCCCCTCGATCCGCACCCGCGTATGATAGACGCCGTTTGGCGGAAGCAGTTTATCCGCCGCGGGGAGAAGATTTGCCGTGGGCATTCCCAGGGTACGTCCAAGCTGCTCCCCGTGCTCCACAGGGCCGCTTACGGCATAGGGGCTTCCGAGCATCCTGCCTGCCTCCTCCATCCTGCCAAGGCGCACCGCCTCCCGGACTTTCGTGGAACTGACTTCCACACCGTCCACCCTGACTTTCTCGATCAGCTCCGTACGGTAGCCGAAACGCTGCGCATTCTGTGCAAGCAGGGCATAGTCTCCGGCGCCGCCCCGCCCAAAGGAGAGATCGGGTCCCGCGCAGATATAAGCCGCCCGCATACGCTTTGCCAGATACTCCTCTACGAAAATCTCCGGCGCAGTAGCCGCCGTCTCCCTGCTTAGGGGAAATTCGATCAGTACATCGATGCCAAGAGCCGCAAACGCCGCCCGCTTCTCGTCTTTGGTGGACAGTTCTTTTTCCTCCCCGCCAAAAAAAGACGCCGCCTGCCCGTCAAACGTAAACACCGTGGCGATAAGTCCCTGCTTTCTCTGCGCCAGAAGCCGTGAGAGCAGCTTTTGATGTCCCAGATGGATGCCGTCAAACTTTCCGATGGCGACGGCGCTCTTTTTTGTCAGCGCAAACTCTGTCGTACCCTCTATGATCTCCATTGTGTCTTACTCCTCTTTGCGGCATACGGCATCTCGGCGCTGCACGTTTCATAACGCATGTTATTTATTCCGACAGGAACATCTTGACGGGCTTTGCATCGTGCGCCCTTGCCTGATAGCGGTAAAGCCCGTAAAACCGCCCCGCTTTGTCATACATACGGATTTCCTCTCCATTCTCCAAAGGCATAGCCCCCTGTAAAAATGTCTCGGGAATGCGGTTGCCGTTTTGCAAAAGCCTCAGGGCTTCCTCCTCCGTTACCGCTACCGCCCGCTTTGTCTCAAGCACGGCGTCGGGCGGAATAATAGCATCCGCTATTTTACCCTCATCCCGCAGTTTCTCGATCTCCGAGAGCGGTAACGCATCGTCGAGGGAAAGGATTCCCACCCTGTTCCTTACAAGACTCAGCATCACGGCGCCCACATGAAGCCGCTCTCCGATATCATGGCAGAGCGTGCGGATGTAAGTGCCTTTCCCGCAAACCACGCGGATGCGCACAAACGGGAGCATCATCTGCGTGATCTCCAGCTCGCTGATCGTCACCGGACGGGCTTTTCGCTCCACTTCTTTCCCTGCCCGGGCAAGTTTGTATAATTTCTTCCCGTTCACCTTGCGGGCGGAATACATGGGCGGGGTCTGCTCATAGCCGCCCTGAAAATACATGACGGCTTCCCGCACCGTCTTTTCATCCAGTTTCTCAAGCGCCTCTTCATCCGCCGCCGACAGTACCTGTCCCGAGATATCCTGCGTGTCCGTGGTAATTCCGAGCTGCATGACCGCGACATACTCCTTGTCCCAGTCCGTGAGTACGCTGCTGAGCTTTGTACTCGGACCAAAACATACAGGAAGTACGCCGACCGCATCCGGATCAAGCGTCCCTGTATGCCCTACTTTCTTTTCTCCGGTGATGCCGCGAACCTTTGCCACCACGTCGTGGGAGGTAAAGCCGTTCTCCTTATACACATTCAGGATTCCGTTGTACATAACTCACCTTCTCTTTCTTATGTGTGCTGTTTCCGCAAACGCGCCTCTTTGAGCTGCGCTGCGATCTCCTGTGAAAGATTATTGATGTTGTCATGGCAGGTGCCGTTCATCGTACACCCCGCCGCCCGCACATGACCGCCGCCGCCAAACTTCACGGCAACCTGCGATACGTCCACCACACCGTTGGAACGCATACTTACCTTGTACTCAAGCGTGCCCGTCTCATACATGAAGATAGCGCAGTCCACGCCTTTGACCCCCTGCAGCTGATTCACGATGCCGTCCAGATCTTTCGGCTCTACTTGATAAAACTCCAGCATGCGGCGGGTCACTACGCTGACGATACAGCGATTGTCCATAAAACGCACGCTCTCCAGAATCGCCCTGCCCATGATCTGAGTCTGCAGGTAAGTCTTCTCATAGTAAGTCGCTTCAATCAAACTTGAAAAATCAAATCCAAATTTAAGTAATTCCGAGGCAATCTCCATTGTCCGCGAAGACGTGTTGGAAAAACGAAACACGCCCGTATCGTGGGCAATGCCGATATAGATGGCTTTGGCGGTCTCCGCATCGATGAGCGACGGTTCCATCAGCTCATAGAGCAGTTCCGCCGTAGAGCTTCTTTCCGGCTCCACGATCCATTCGTCCCCGCAGCCCTCATTGCTTACATGATGATCTATGTTGATCCGCCTGCGTGCCCGTGCAAAAAGGGAATGGGCATCGCCCAGCCGCTCCTCATTGCAGTCCAGCGCAAAGAAGACATCATAGTTCACAGTAGTGTTAAATTCTGATTTAATAACTCCGATATCTTCTAAAATCTGAAAAACAGCAGGCGGTTGTTCCAGATAGACGTCGATCTGCGCCTCAGGAACTTCTTTTCTCAAATAACGATACAGCGCCAGGACCGAACAGACGCAGTCCCCGTCCGGTCTCACATGTCCGCTGACCGCTATTGTTTTGGCTTTCGCCAGATCATTGATCCTCTTCATCTTCACTCCCCCTGCTTTCTCCGGCGGCTGCCCTGTCGGAGGCAACCACTTCCTCGATCCGCTTCGACATACTCACCCCGTAGGCGATGGACTGATCCATGATAAAGGTGATCTGCGGCGTATTCCGCAGATTGATGATCCGTGCGAGCTGCCCGCGGATATAGCCCTCCGCGCTCGTCAATCCGGCAAGTGTGTCCGCCTGCGCCTTTTCGTCTCCGAACACACTGATCCACGCCTTGCAGGTCTTTAAGTCGGGGGCTACCTCCACCGCTGTCACCGAGGTCATGGGCGCGATCCGGGGATCCTTGATCTCTCCCCTGATGATCTGCGCCAGCACACGCTGTACTTCCCCGTTGATGCGGGTATTTTTGACACTGTTTTTACGCATTACAACAGATCCTTTCCTATGCGTTATATAACATATGTTATTTCATTATTGTCTTGGCACTTCTACCATGATGTATGCCTCTACCACGTCGAGTTCTTCCATCTTATCAAAGCCCTCGAACACGAGACCGCACTCGAAACCTGCCTTGACCTCCTTGACGTCATCCTTAAAGCGCTTGAGGGATGCAAGCTCCCCTTCGTAGATCTGCTCCTCGCCCCTGCGGATACGGATCTTACAGTCTCTCCTGAACTCGCCGTCAAGCACATAGGAACCCGCGATATTGCCGATGGCGGACGCTTTAAAGATCTGGCGTACCTCCGCGTGGCCGATCACTTTCTCCTCAAAAATCGGATCGAGCATACCTTTCATTGCCGCCTCGATGTCCTCGATCGCCTGATAGATGACTTTATAGAGACGCACATCCACGCCCTCGCGCTCCGCTACGGTCTTTGCGGTCGCGTCGGGTCTCACATTGAAACCGATGATGATCGCGGAAGAAGCGGAAGCTAACGACACGTCCGACTCGTTGATCGCGCCCACGCCGCCGTGGATACATTTTACCACCACTTCCTCGTTGGAAAGCTTCATCAGGCTCTGCTTTAACGCCTCCACGCTTCCCTGTACGTCCGCTTTGACGATCAGGTTCAGCTCTTTTAAGTTGCCCTCCTGGATCTGATTGAACAGGTCGTCTAAGGACATCTTCGTCTTCGTATCGGCAAGCATCTCTTCCTTGTGCTGTGCCAGATAGGTCTCCGCATAGGTCTTTGCCGTCTTATCGTTTTCGTGTACGATGAACACTTCTCCGGCGCTGGGCACATCGGAAAGTCCGAGGATCTCCACCGGCGTGGAAGGCGTCGCCTCTTTCACCCGTCTGCCCTTGTCGTCGATCATGGCTCTCACCTTGCCGTGGCTTGCGCCCGCGGAGATAAAATCACCCACATGGAGCGTACCTTTCTGCACCAGAACGGTAGCCACAGGACCTCTTCCCTTGTCAAGTTCCGCTTCGATGACCAGACCTCTCGCGTTTCTGTCCGGATTCGCCTTGAGTTCCAGAATCTCCGCCGTGAGAAGGATCGTTTCCAGCAGATTTTCAATGCCTTCTCCCGACTTTGCGGAAACGGGCACAAATTCCGTAGACCCGCCCCAATCCACCGGAATCAGCTCATATTCCGTCATTTCCTGCTTGACGCGGTCAATGTTCGCATTCGGCTTATCAATCTTGTTCACCGCCACGATGATCTCGATGCCCGCCGCCTTTGCATGGTTGATCGCCTCCACGGTCTGGGGCATCACGCCGTCGTCCGCCGCCACCACCAGTACCGCGATATCCGTGGAGTTTGCGCCGCGCATACGCATAGCCGTGAACGCCTCGTGCCCCGGCGTATCTAAGAAAGTGATGCTCTGCCCTTTCGCGCTCACGGTATAAGCGCCGATTGCCTGCGTGATGCCGCCCGCCTCTTTGTCCGTCACATTGGTCTTGCGGATGGCGTCCAAAAGCGAAGTCTTACCGTGATCCACATGCCCCATCACACAGATAACGGGCGGACGCGGTACCATGCTGGAGACATCCTCCTCCTCTTCCCTGAGAAGTTCCTCGATCACATCGACCTTGACTTCTTTCTCGCAGATGATCTCATACTCAATGGCGATATTCTCCGCCTCCTCATAGGAGACGTCGGAATTTAAGGTCACGACCTGCCCCTGCAGGAACAGCTTCTTGATGATCACCGAGGGCTGGATCTTCATTTTATCAGCCAGCTCCTTGATGGTCAGCGTCTCCGGGATCGTGATGACCTTGATCTGCTCCTCTTTGGACTCCTCCGGCTTCTTTTCCGGCTTGATAAAGCGGCCCGCTCTGTTGCGGTTCTTTACCGCCGCGTTGTCGTCCTCGTAGATGTGGTCTTTCTTCGACCTCTTATCCCTGTCCTGATTTGCCCTGCGCTTTTCATCGTCCCGATGGGGCTGCGCATCCTTAGCGGGCGCGGCAGCGATAAAGTCCTTCGGACCGTTATTTTTCCGAAATCGATTGTCCTGCCCGCCGTTTGCTCTTTGAGGGCGGTCACTATTTCCGCCGTTCCTGCCAGAAGCGAAGGAAGCGCCGCCGCCCCTGCGATCAGTCTGACCCACATTACGATTCTGCCTGCCCTGACCCTCAGATCTGCGATTTTCTCCTGCACTTCCCGCTCTCTCCTGTCCGGCTGCCGGTCTGGTCCCAGCCGCCTCTTTTCCGGCGTTCTCCCGCCGCTCCTGCTGCCGCTGTTCAAGCCGCCTCTCCTCCTGCTGCCGCTGGCGGACGTCATAAGGCTCCGCCGTCACCGGAAGCGGTTTCTGGGTGGGGCGGACGATCTTATGCGGGGCATTCTGGGGCTGTACGGGACGCGCGCCGTTCGACATCGGTCTGCCGCCCCTGCCCTGTCCGCCTCCCTGCGCCTGTCTGCCGCCCATCTTGGAGTTGTGGGGATTGCTCACGAAGATGATCCGCTTCTTTTTCGGCGCCTCCGTTCTCGGCTCGGGCTTTCCTGCCGCTCCGGCATTCTCAGGCTTCGCCGCCGCTTTCTCCGGCTTTGGCTTTTCCTGTGCCGCAGGCGCTTCCTTTTTCTCCCCGGCGCCAGCCTCTTTCCGCTCCGGCTTCTCTTCCTTTGCGGGCGCGGACGCTTTCTTCTCTTTCTTTTCAGCTTCCGCTCCGGCATCGGAACCGAATGCTTTGCGCACCAGCGCGATCGCCTCGTCCTCGATGGAGCTTTGCGCCACCTTTACTTCATATCCTTTGGCTTGCAAAAAGTCGATCAACTCCTTGCTCTTTTTGTCTAACTCTTTTGCCAGCTCATGTACTTTCATCTTCGCCATACTTACTACCTCCACCTATTTCGAGTCCGCTAAATGCGTCTGTATCGAATTTGCAAATCCCTCGTCTGTCACCGCAAGGACCGATCTTTCCTCCCTGCCCATAGAATGACCGATCATCTCTTTCGTTCCATAGACGGCACAGGGAACCTCATAAAAATCACACATGTTATTATATTTCTTCCTGGTATTGTCCGACGCGTCCTCCGCTATGATGACCAGGCGCGCTTTTCCGCCCTTTATCGCAGTTTCCGTTGCAAATCCGCCACTGACAACATTTCTGGAGCGTGCAGCGAGTCCCAGCATGGACAGTACCTTATCCTTTCCCGGTATCAGCTTCATGCCCGCCCTCCTCAAACGCCTTTTCCAGCATCTCGTATATTTCGTCCGGTATGCGCTGCTTAAAGGAACGTTCCAGCCCTTTGTTCTTCCGCGCCTTTACAAGGCACTCTTTCTGCCTGCACAGATAGGCGCCCCTGCCGTTCTTTCTTCCCGTCATATCCAAGAAGATCGGTCCCTCCGCACTCCGCAGCACGCGCATCATCTCTTTTTTCTCTCTCATTTCCCCGCAGCCCACACACTGACGCAGAGATACTTTCTTTGCCATACTAATCCTCTTCTACCGCCTCTTCCTGCTCATAGGCTGCGGCATCGTCATCGTACGCCTCGTCGTAGCCGTCCTCATCATAGCCGTCCTCGTCGTACCCCTCCTCGTCATACTCCTCGTCGTCGTAGACATAGTCCTCGTAGCGGAAGCCGGGCGCATCCTTTGCCTGCGTCTCGCTCTTGATGTCAATCTTATATCCCGTCAGTCGGGCAGCCAGTCTGGCGTTCTGTCCCTCTTTACCGATGGCGAGAGAGAGCTGGTAATCCGGCACCACGACCTTTGCCGTCTTTTCATCGGGATCTGCAAATACCGCCACGATCTTTGCCGGAGAAAGCGCATTCTGGATCAGGTTGCCGGGGTTTTCATCCCAGTTTACGATGTCGATCTTTTCGCCGCAGAGTTCATCCACGATGGAATTGACCCTGGCGCCGTTGATGCCCACGCAGGCGCCCACCGCGTCCACATTCGGGTTGTTGGAGCGCACCGCGAGCTTCGTCCTGCTGCCCGCCTCTCTGGCAATGCTCATGATCTCCACCGTGCCGTCCTTGATCTCCGTCACCTCGGACTCAAAGAGACGCTTCACAAGTTCCGGATGCGTACGGCTCACTAAGATCCTTGGTCCCTTGGGTGTGTTTCTCACTTCTAAAATGTATACTTTGATGCGGTCGGTGGGGCGGAAATGTTCGCTCTTTACCTGCTCGTTCTCATTTAAGATGGCGTCCGCCTTGCCCAGATTAATGGAAATGTTTCTTCCCATGTAACGCTGCACGATGCCAGTCACCACATCTTTCTCTTTCTCAAAATACTGGTTATAGATGACGCTACGCTCCTCCTCGCGGATCTTCTGTAAGATCACGCTCTTGGCGTTCTGGGTGGCGATGCGGCCGAATTCCTTGGAGCGGATCTCGACGCGGACGATATCGCCCACCTTGGCTGCCGGGTCGATCTCAGCGGCATCCTCGGGTGAAATCTGCATCACCGGATCCTCCACTTCCTCCACGACTTCCTTCTCCGCATAACAGTAGTAATCGCAGGTCTCCCTGTCGATCTCCACTTTCACATTGTCCGCCTTTCCGTAATGATTCCTGTAGGCGGTGATCAATGAATTTTCGATGGCCTCAAAGAGGGTATCCTTGCTGATCTCCTTTTCCCTCTCCAGAATCTCCAGCGCCTCCATCAATTCCTTATTCATTTTCCATTGTCCTCCTATGTTTCATTGCTTATCGTCTTAAACCGCGTCAGAAGTCAAGTGCCAGTCTGACCGCCGCTATCTCCTGTCTCTCAAATACGCGCGGGACGCCGTCCTCCTCGATCGTGATCGTCTCTGCGTCGTACGCTTTCAAGATCCCCGAAAATTCTTTCGTCTTTTCAATCGGTTTATAGGTCTTGATCTCTACCGCTTCCCCCAGACTCTGCATGAGGTGCCGGTCTTTTTTTAGGCTTCTTCCCAGCCCCGGGCTGCTGACCTCCAGAATATAGGCGTCCGGAATAAAGTCCTCCGCGTCGAGCGCATCGGACAAGGCGCGGCTCACAGTCTCGCAATCCTGTATGTTCACGCCGTCCGGCTTGTCGATATAGACCCGCAGATAGTAGTCTCTTCCCTCCTTCACATACTCCACATCGTAGACGGTAACGCCGGCTTTCTCCACAATGGGCGACAGAAGGCTCTCCGTCCTCTCCTCATAAGTTTCTCTCTTTGACATTGCCCGCTCCTTTTGGATCCCTGCACGTAGAAAGAGCGGACTCGCAAGTCCACTCTTTCATTTCAGTAACATTCTAAATACTGGAAGTATTATAACACCTTTTTTCCTCCATTGCAAGCACTATTTGACAGAATGCTCTTTTTCCTTTACGCTAGAGGTAGTTTTACCGATAGATAAGGGAGACAGACACATGATAAAAAAGACCGACCGCATTCTACTGTTTCAGCTGCTCATGAGTTTCTTTACCACCTGGGCGCTGATGAAAGCTTCCCGCATGGAGCCGGGCAACATCCTGACCTTTGTGTTTTTTCTCCTGACTTTTTTCTTTTACCGCCATGTAAACCGCAGAATGGCGCTTTTTTCGATCTCTAACCGCCTCTCCGCCGCCGCTGCCGTTTTCTTTTCTTTCCTCTATATGGTGGTGGACTATCCGCATTATATTGAACTTCTCACAAGCAGCCTCTACCGCGCGGTCGTACTCGCTGTTGTCTTTCTCGGCTTTGTCTTTCTGTTTTACAACCTGCTCCTCTTTCTGTTTTCCTATACCTGTAACAAGGATCTGCTGGCGCGGACGCTGCTTTCCGACTACGCTCCGGCTTCCTATATTCACCCGAAGCACCCGCGGCTTTCCGCCGCTTTCACGGCAATTTTCCGCTTTTATCGGGAACACACGGCGCTTTGCGCTTTTCTGCTCTGTATGCTCTGCTGGCTTCCTTACTATCTCTATCAGTATCCCGGCATCATGACGCCGGACAGCATCAACCAGTTTGAACAGGTGCTGGGGCTTGTCCCCTGGTCCAATCACCATCCCTGGATGCACACGCTGGTATTCGGTCTCTTCTACCGGATTGGTTACGCGCTCACCGGCGACATGGCGGCTGCCGTATCCGTCTATACTTTTTTTCAGATGTGTCTGCTCGCGGGAAGCATCGCTTATTTTATCTCCACGCTGCGCGCCTGCCGGATCCGTCCGTTTGTCCTGCTCCTGATCACGGCTTTCTATGCGCTGATCCCCTATCATGCGGTCTTCTCCGTCACCATCTGGAAGGACATCCCTTTCGCCGCGGCAGCGCTCCTGTTTGGCTGCGCCCTCCTGCGGCTCTCCGTTTTTGGCAGCGTCAATGCGAAAAATCTCATCGTTTTTACAATATCAGGCGTTATGATATGTTTATTCCGTTCCAACGGCTGGTACGGCTTTCTGCTTGCCCTGCCGTTTCTGCTGTTTGGCTTCCGCAACAAGGCAAAACGCATCTATCCCCTGCTCCTTGCGATCCTCCTGTGCGCGGTGGTCGTCAAATATCCGGTCATGCGGGCTTTTCGGGTGGAGCAGCCGGACTTTATCGAATCCGTCAGCATCCCCATGCAGCAAATAACAGCTGTTATTTGTAATGACAGGGAATTGCGCCCCGAAGAACGGGCGCTGATCGAAAAAGTCGTAGACCTGACCTATATCCGCGACCTCTACAATCCGGGCTTCGCGGATAACATCAAAGAACTGGTGCGGGCGGGAGATCAGGACTATCTTGTCACCCACAAACAGGAATTTTTCAAGCTCTGGTTCCGTCTGGGGCTGCGCTATCCCGGCGACTATCTGCGCGCCTACATCAATCAGACCTACGGTTACTGGTATCCCGACTCTTTCTATCTGGTAGCGGAGGCGGAGGGCGTCAGCGCAACGGATCTCGGCGTCTCCCACAGACCGCTGATCGGCGGTCCTCTCGTGGTAAAAGGAAAGGAGATCGCCATCAAGCTGGGCGGCATGGTGCCCATTTACGGCACGCTCTGGAGTATGGGCGTAGCCTGCTGGATCCTGCTCTTTAGTATCTGCACCGTGATCATCCGCGGGGAAGCCGAGAAGCTCATCTGCTATCTGCCGAGCGTCACTTTGCTGCTGACCGTCCTGATCGCGACTCCGGTGGCTGCGGAGTTCCGCTATGTCTACTTTATGGTCTTAAGTCTGCCGTTCTATCTGATTACGGCGATGCTGCAGGAGAAAGGGTGACCAGCCTCTAAGATTACAAAGGAAGTCATAAAAAATACCGCAAACCCGATAACATCAGGTTTCCGGCATCCTTTAGGGTTGGGCTGTTCTCACAGTCAACAGCTCGTAGGGGAATCGAACCCCTGTTTCCGCCGTGAGAGGGCGGCGTCTTAACCGCTTGACCAACGAGCCATTTCATAAGCACTTGCTTATTCTATTATATTTTCCGAGAGAATGCAAGCATATTTTACATCTTTCTTTTTTATAACATGCGTTATGTTTATTCTGGTTTACATAACTTAAATCTTTTCCAATGGGAGAATGCGAAGCATTCTCTCGATCGAGCGCTTTTGTGCTCGATCACTTATAGTACCTTACTCAGGAAATCAATGGTCCGCGCTTCCTTCGCATGGTTGAACACCTCGTCGGGCGTCCCCTGCTCCACGATGTAGCCGCCCTCCATAAAGATCACGCGGTCCGCCACCTCTCTGGCAAAACCGATCTCGTGCGTGACCACCACCATCGTCATGCCCTCTTTCGCAAGCTCTTTCATCACGGCAAGCACCTCGCCCACCATCTCAGGGTCGAGCGCGCTCGTCGGCTCGTCGAAGAGCAGGATATCCGGATTCATCTCCAATGCCCTTGCGATCGCCACACGCTGCTTCTGCCCGCCGGAAAGCTGGCTGGGGAATGCCTGCGCTTTGTCTGCAAGCCCCACCCGCTCCAAAAGCTGCATCGCCTTATCTTTCGCCTCATCTTTCGAGAGAATTTTTAAATGCACCGGCGCAAGCGTCATATTTTTCAACACGTTCAGATGATTAAAGAGATTAAAATGCTGGAACACCATACCGATGTTCTCCCGCACCTTGTTGATGTCCGTATGCTTGTCGGTCACATCGCACCCGTCTATGACGATCTGCCCGGAAGTCACCTTCTCCAACTGATTCAGACACCGCAGAAGGGTAGACTTTCCGCTGCCGGAAGGACCGATCAATACAACCACTTCGCCCTCCGTCACCTCCAGGCTGATGTCTTTCAACACTTCCAACGGACCGAAATTCTTTTTGAGATTTTTGACGCTGATCTTTACCGTTCCCTTATCTGCCACGGTTCACCCTCCTCTCGATCTTCTTGGAAATCTTGCTGAGCGTGACGATGACCACCATATACATGATGCCGATGATCGCCCATGCCTGCAATGGTTTGAAGGTATTTCCCATGATCGTCTTACCCACATTCGTAAGCTCCGGGAACCCGATCACGGAGAGGATAGACGTATCTTTCAAGGTGATGATAAACTGGTTGATGATAGAAGGGATCATCGTGCGAATCGCCTGCGGCACGACAATGAGCGCCATGCCCGCACTGTAGGAGAGTCCAAGGCTTCTGCCCGCCTCCATCTGTCCTCTGTCCACGCTCTGGATCCCCGCGCGGATGATCTCCGCCATATATGCGCCGCAGTTCATCGACAGTGCGATCGTGCCCGCCTGCAGAGCCGTCAGCCGAAACGTTTCAAATCCAATCCCCTGAATCGCCGTCGGCACGCCGAAATAGATAAAGTAGGCGAGCACGATGAGGGGCACGCCCCTCACCGCATCCACATAGACAGTCCCGATAAAATTAAACACTCTGTTGCTTCCCACATTCATCAGACCGAATATCATACCAATGATCATCGCGAAAAATAACGACAGTAATGTTAAAAGCAACGTCTGCCCGAGCGCTGCCAGCAGCATCAGACCATATCTTTGCAATATCATCAACATAAGCTTATCACCAGATTCCTTTACTCGCTTAAATACTTCGCAATAATCTCATCATACTTGCCATTTGCCTTTATATTGGCAAGACCGGCATTGAACATATCCAGAAGCTCCTGATTCTCCGTATTCATGATCGCAAAGCCGTAAGGCGCGCCGTCGCTCTCCATGCCCTCGGGGATCACCAGTGCAAGACCGCCGGTCTTAATGGAATCCGCCATGATCGGCGTATCTTCCACGCACGCTGCGGAGTTTCCGAGAATCACGTCCTGATACATGGTTGGCGAATCCTCAAACACCGTGGTGGTAAAGCCGTACTCATCCTTTAAGCTCTCTGCGAAATCCATGCCCGCGGTGCCGTTCTTGACCGCTACATTCTTTCCCGCAAGATCCGCAAATCCCGTGATATCGCTGCCTTCCGCAACCACAAAGGTCTGGGTGGCATTGTAGTAGCCCTCGGAAAAGATCCAGCCGGAATCGATACGCTCCTGTTTGATGGTCGCGCCCGCGATGATGCCGTCCGCCTGTCCTGCCTGTACCGCTGCTACCGCCGCATCCCAGCCAAGGCTCTGTAATTCGTAGTCAAATCCCTGATCTTCCGCGATCGCTGCCAGGATATCCACGTCGATCCCCACAAACTCACCGTTCTCGTTGGTGAACTCGAAAGGACGGAACACCGTATCCGTCGCGATCACATACTTTTTGCCGCTCGCGCCGCCGCAGGCAGTCATGCTCAGTGTCATAGCCGCAAGCAATGCAAGCGCCATTCCCTTTTTCCACAATTTTTTCATACTTTTCTCCTCCATCTTCAAAACTTTCTTTGCGAGGAACACGGCAGAATCTCAGACGCTGTCCTGTCCTCTGTTTTAGAATGATCCTCCTTAGTATAAGGGGATTTTACATTGTTGTCAAGGAAAACTTGTATCATTGTATACAATAACATGTGGTATTTATAGTTCCTGCGCTGCCGCGAGGATCAATTCCGTGGCACGGTCTATCCCCAGCTTCTCCGTGTTCAGCGTCAGATCGAAGTTGCGGGCGTCCCCGTAAGCGCATTTGGTATAATACTCGCAGTAACGCTTTCTCGCCTTATCCACAGAGCGCACATGACCTGCCACCTGATCCGCGGGCACCTTGTCCATAAGGCCCGTCATCCGCTTCACGCGCCAGTCAAATCCCGCGTGGATAAAGACATTCAGACAGTGGTCGAACTCTTTCAGGATATAGTCCCCGTTTCTTCCCACGATCACACAGCTCTCCTTGTTCGCCAGTTCGCGGATGGCATCCCGCTGCGCCTGCCAGAGTTCTTCCTCCAGCGGCTTATTATAGAAGTCAAAGAGACTCTGGGCAAAGCCGAAGCTCTTCGGCACCCGCTCATCCCATTTGCGCACCTGCTCGGGATCCAGATTTTTGCCTGAAACAGCGGTCTTTAAGATGATATCCTTGTCATAATACTCGATCTCCAGCGCTTTCGCCACGCGCTTACCGATCTCGGCGCCTCCCGCACCAAATTCCCTTCCTATCGTGATGATCTTTCTCATGTTTTTCTCCTCCTCATCTATATTACGCCAGGTCGAAGATGCTGATCTGGTTCGACTCGGGGATATCCCCCAAGATCCCCAACTGATCCATCAGATCCGTGATCGACTTTGACGCTTTGGTCCGATCTCTGAAATCGTCTTTGCTTAAGAAAGGTCCGTCCTTTACCGCTTCCACGATGCTTTCCGCCGCGCGGTCCCCCAAACCGTCTATGCTGATCAGGGAGGGCATCAGTTTCCCGTCCACGATCTGGAACAGCTTTGCCTGCACGGTAAAAAGGTCGATCGGCACAAAGGAAAAGCCTCTCGCGTGCATTTCCTGCACGATCTTCATATCCCGATAACTGTCCTGCTCTTTCTTGGAAAGTTCGTCGCTCCGCTGCTTATAATCCGCCATGATGCGTTCAAGATGCGCCTCTCCCTGACACATGAGCTCGTAGGAGAACGCCGAGGCGCGGATGCTGAAATAAGCCGCGTAGTAGGCTAACGGGTAATTGATCTTGCAGTAGGCGATACGCCATGCCATCATGACGTAGGCTGCCGCATGCGCCTTGGGGAACATATACTTGATTTTTTTGCACGACCAGATATACCAGTCCGGTACATCTGCGGCAAGCATCGCCTCTTCCCACTCCGGCTTTAATCCTTTTCCCTTACGGACGCTTTCCATGATCGTAAAAGACAGCGCCGGCTCTACCCCCATCTGGATCAGATAGATCATAATATCGTCACGACAGCAGATCGCTGTGGAAATGGTCGCTTTTCCTTCCTCGATCAACGTCTGTGCGTTTCCAAGCCATACATCGGTTCCATGCGCTAATCCTGCAATACGCACCAGATCGGTAAAACACTGCGGTTTAGCCTCTATGACCATCTGCATGGCAAACTCCGTTCCAAACTCCGGAATGCCGAGACACCCTAACTTACATCCGCCGATCTGCTCCGGTGTAATGCCGAGCGCCTCCGTGGATTTGAACAATGACATCACACCTGTATCGTCTAAAGGGATCGCAACAGGATCGATCCCCGTCAGATCTTGCAGCATACGGATCATGGTCGGATCATCATGCCCCAGAATATCCAGCTTCAACAGATTGTGGTCGATGGAATGGTAATCAAAATGCGTCGTGATGATGTCCGTATCCATATCGTTTGCGGGATGCTGCACCGGCGTGAAGGAATTGATATCCTCTCCCATCGGCAGCACCACGATGCCGCCGGGATGCTGCCCCGTGCTCCTGCGGATCCCCGTACAGCCCGTCACGATGCGGTTAATCTCGCATGCCCGTTTGTGCCTGCCCCGCTCCTCATAGTAATTCTTCACATAGCCGTAAGCCGTCTTGTCCGCCAGCGTGCCGATCGTGCCCGCCCGGTAGGTCTGCCCGTTCCCGAAGATCACTTCCGTATATTTATGCGCCTTACTCTGGTATTCCCCCGAAAAATTCAAGTCGATATCCGGCTCCTTGTCCCCCTTGAAGCCAAGGAACGTCTCGAACGGGATATCAAACCCCTCTTTCCTGAGAGGCGTCCCGCAGACCGGACAGTCCTTGTCCGGCATATCGCAGCCTGCGCCGCCGCCGTAGGCTTTCACCTCATCGGAGTCGAAGTCATAGTAATGACATTTCGGGCAGAGATAATGCGGACTTAAGGAATTGACTTCCGTGATCCCCGCCATATTTGCCACAAAGGAACTCCCCACGGAACCGCGGGAGCCTACCAGATAGCCGTCCTCAACGGATTTCCATACTAATTTCTGCGCAATAATATACATCACCGCAAAGCCGTTGGAAATGATGGAGTGCAGTTCCTTTTCCAGCCGCTCTTCCACGATCTTCGGCAACGTCTCCCCGTACAGCTCATGCGCTTTATTGTAACAGATATCCTTAAGCTGCTTGTCGCTGTCCGCTATGACGGGCGGGCATTTGTCGGGCCGCACCGGACTCATCACCTCGATCATATCCGCGATCAGGTTGGTGTTGGTGATGACCACTTCCTCCGCCTTATCGCTGCCAAGGTACGCAAACTCATTAAGCATCTCCTCCGTGGTGCGCAGATACAGAGGCGCCTGGTTGTCCGCGTCGGGAAAACCCTGCCCCGCCATGATGATGCGCCGATAGACCTCGTCCTCCGGATTTAAGAAGTGGACGTCGCAGGTAGCCGCCACCGGCTTATGAAACTGCTCGCCCAGCCGCACGATCCGCCGATTGATCTCCTTGATATCCTCCATAGACTGCACGGCAGGCACCCGCTCCGACTCGATCATGTACTGGTTGTTGCCGAGCGGCTGGATCTCCAGATAGTCGTAAAAATTCACAAGCCTTGCAATCTCCGCATCCGATTTCTGCTCCAGGAGCGCCCTATAAAGCTCTCCCGCCTCGCAGGCGCTCCCGAGGATCAGCCCCTCGCGGTACTGCACGAGCAGACTCTTGGGGATCCGGGGTCGTCCCGGCCGCCCCGCAAAATAGGTCAGATGGGATTCCGAGACCAGACGGTACAGATTCATACGGCCCACATTGTTTTTTGCCAGAATGATCGCGTGGTAGGTAGGGAGTTTCCCGATGATCTCGGGACTTGCCTTGCCCCGCTCATTGATCGCGGCAAGAGTGGTGATGCCCTCTTTCGCCATCATGGGGATCAGCTTTACGAAGATTTCCGCCGTCGCCTCCGCGTCGTCCACCGCCCTGTGATGGTTCTCCAGCGATACGTTAAGCGCTTTTGCCACCGCATCCAGCGTATGCTTTTTCTGGTTCGGCAGCATAAGCCTTGCGATCCCCACGGTATCCACATAAGTAAAATCATGCGCGATCCCCTGTCTGTCGCAGTTTTCCATGATAAAGCTCATATCGAACTGCGCGTTGTGCGCAACTAAGATGCAGCCCTCGCAAAAGGCGAGAAACCGGGGCAGCGCCGCGTCGATCTGCTCCGCGCCCATTACCATATCATCTGTTATTCCTGTCAGTTTCTCGATCTCAAACGGGATGGGAGTCAGCGGATCCACAAACGTGGAAAACCGATCCACGATCTTTCCTCCGCACACTTTCACCGCGCCGATCTCGATGATCCGGTTCTGCACCGGAGAAAAGCCCGTCGTCTCAATGTCAAAGACCACAAAATCCGCCTTAAAATCCTGTCCTTTTTCATTTGTGGCGATCTCATGCAGATCGTCCACCAGATAAGCCTCCACGCCGTAGATCACCTTGAAAAAGCCCTGTTTGTCCGGCTCCGGCTCTCCCGCTTCCTTGCAGCGCGCTTTCTCGGCTTTCCACAGATCCTCCCACACATGGTTCGCATCCGGAAAGGACTGCACCACGCCGTGGTCCGTGATGGCGATTGCAGGATGCCCCCACTTGTAAGCGCGCTTCACGATATCTTTCACCTCGGAGACCCCGTCCATATCGCTCATCTTTGTGTGACAGTGGAGCTCCACCCGCTTTCGGATGCTGCGGTCTTCTCTGGACGTCGTAAAATCCGCGATCTTTTTGATTCCTGCCACGGAACTGATGGTCAGCTCATGATCGAACTTGTCCACCGCCGTCATGCCTTTGATCCTGACAAAGACGCCCTCTTTCATAACATCCGTTATTTCATTTACCTGATCGTTGTGCGCAAAAAACTTCACCGTCATGGTATCCGTGTAGTCCGTGACGTCGTAGATCAGGATCGTTCTCTCGTTCTTGATCTCGCGCTTGTCCATGCGGATCACCTTGCCGCGGATGACCACCTCCCCCATCTCTCCGATGATATCCTCAATGGGAATGGCATCTTCCTCAAAATCCCTGCCGTAGATCACGTCCGGATTGTCGGAACGTTTCAGGGCGCGCTTGAAATCCCTGCCGCCGTCCGACCACTTTCCTGATTTTTTCGGAAACGGCGTCGGAGCAGACACAGCCGCTTTCTTTGCGCCATCCTCCGGAAACGGCGCCGATGCAGACGAAACCGCCCGCACCGCATCCGCGTCTCCTGTCCCTGCGTTTCCCGGATATGCCGGCAAGCCGCCCTTTTCAATATCACCGGTTATGTTATTTGGATAAGACGCCTGCCCCTGCGACCGATATCCCGCCCTTGCCGAGATCTCCGCCACCTGCATGGCAAGCCGATGTTCGTCCTCCTCCCGCCGCTTCCCCACAGACCGCTCCTTATAGGTAACATTGACATGCACGGGGATTCCACAACGCTCGTTATATATTTTTTCCAGGATCCTGACAAGCTCCTGCGATCTCTCATGACCGGGCACCGTATCTTCCACAGCCAGCCGCAGCGTATGTTCCGAAAACGTGATATCCGCCCGCTTGAAGAGATTGTACTCCACCGGAGACGCCTCTCTCAACTCCAACAGGATACTCTCCCCGTAGGCATCCATCAGCTTTTCGGGATCGTACTGTGACGAAAGCGTAAAATGCTCATAAAACTTGACCGTGACAAGCATGTTCGGGAAAAACTGCCTGCCGATCTCCCGCTCCACCCGGAACACATCCTCCTTGGCGATCAGATGCTCCGAAGCGATATAAACGCGCAGAAAATCTTTCCGTTTCGTGCTGGTCACTTTCTCCACCATGACCCCGTCGAACAGATCTTTCAGCCCCGTATCCAGTTTTAAGGTCGGAAAGACCTCAAAAAACGCTTTACTCATCCCAGTGCAAAAGCTCCTCCCGTAAAGTGTCTAAGAGCAAATGTTCCGGCACTTTCTTTACGATCTCGCCCTTTTTGATCAAAAGCCCCTCGCCAATGCCGCCCGCAATGCCGATATCGGCTTCCCTGGCTTCTCCCGGTCCGTTCACTGCGCAGCCCATGACTGCCACCTTGATGTTAAGCGGCATATCCTGCACCATCTCCTCCACCTGCGTTGCCAGCGCGATCAGATCAATCTTTGTCCTGCCGCAGGTAGGGCAGGAAACCACCTCGATGCCGCCTTTCCTAAGCCCCAGCGTGCGCAGGATCAGCTTCGCACTCTTGATCTCTTCCACGGGATCCCCCGTCAGGGACACCCGAATCGTATCGCCGATCCCCTGATGTAAGATGATGCCCAGCCCCACGGCGGACTTGATATTGCCGCCCGCCACGGTGCCCGCTTCCGTGATACCCACATGCAGCGGGTAAGCTGTCTTTGCCGCCAGCAGTTCATGCGCCCGGGCGCACATCATCACGTCCGACGACTTGATGCTGATCACCAGATTGTCATATCCGCAGCCCTCGATCATGCTCACTTTATCCAGTGCGCTCTCCACGATGCCTTCCGCCGTCACGCCGTGGTACTTTTCCAAAAGATCGCGCTCCAGAGAACCGCTGTTGACCCCTACACGGATCGGGATCCGCCGCTCCGCCGCCGCCTTAACGACCGCTGCCACCTTTTCCCTGCCGCCGATGTTGCCCGGATTGATGCGAATCTTGTCCGCGCCGTTTTCGATCGCCGCGATCGCCATTCGATGATCAAAATGAATATCCGCCACCAGCGGGATATGAATCCTCTTTTTGATCTCCCCAAGCGCATGCGCCGACGCCTCGTCCGGCACCGTGCAGCGGATGATCTCGCATCCCGCCTGCTCAAGGCGCAGGATCTGCGCCACCGTCGCCTCCACGTCCTGCGTGGGCGTATTCGTCATGGACTGGATCAGAATCGGATTCCCGCCGCCTATCTTTCTGTCGCCGATCCTGACGACTTTCGTGCTTTCTCTGTGCGTTCCCACGTCTGCCTCCCTGATATGATAAAGTTCTTTGCGAAACAGCCTCTGCTGTGAGCATCAGGCTTTCTCATAATCTCTACTATGCGGAGAATGCCCGCTTTTGGCATTCTCCAAGATGAAACTTAGAAGTTCTTTGCGAAGCAGCCTCTGCTGTGAGCAATTAGAACTTCTTTTCATCTTATTATATAGGAAAAGAATCCGTAAGACAACAGAAACTCTCAGTCCGTGCCGGACGCTGTGCCAGAAATATCTGCTTCTCAATGCAGCGCAAGAACCCCCTTTTTCCCGTACCCCGCCGCCAAGTTCGGCGTTCCCGCAGGTCGTGCCAAACCTCCGCCGCCACCTGATATCGCTCGTCCGCATCCTCCATCGTACAGCGCGCAAGCATCTGTTCAAAACCCGGAGACAGCAGCGGATCATACAGAGAGGGCGCAAGCGCCGCATAAGGCGGCTTCCCCGGATCCGCTGCCGTCACCATGTAATAGAGCGTCCTGCCAAACGCATAGATATCGCTGCGCTCATCCGCATAAGCTTCCCTGCCCGCCGCTCCCATCTGCTCCGGCGCGCCATAGCCTGCCGTCCACGCTGCCCGCTCATCCCGCCGCTCTCCAAAATTTTTGAAAAAAGCCGCCCCAAAATCAATCAGCCTGAGACTGCCGTCCCGACATACCATGATGTTATCCGGTTTCAGATCTCTATAAATAACAGGTGTTTCTCTTGTGTGGAGGTAAATCAGCACATCCAAAAGCGCTTCTCCCCAAAGACATGCCTGTTCCTCACGCACGCTGCCTTTCGCCTCTATATAGTTATGTAAACTTATGCCCTCAATATATTCCATGACCAGATACCAGCCATCCTCAAACAAAAGGTCGTAGACCACCGGCAGCATAGGATGCCGCAGATCCCGCAGAAAAGCCGCTTCCCGCCGGATCAGCTCCCCCAGATCCTCCTCCGCGCGCAGCCTCTTTAATGCCACCCGCCTGTTAAGCCCCGTATCCTCCGCCAGATACACGACTCCCTCGCCGCCCTGCCCTAACTTCCGCAGAATGTGGTATTTTCCTATTTGTTTATCTGTTTCTATGCTCTTCTCTCGCATTCTTTTTCTCCTAGATATTATGTAAACCACCCATCATATCAATACACATCTAAGGCAATGCTTTCACATACACCGCCGACAGATTATCCCGCTCTCCCCGCTTCATGCACGCTTCCCCGATCTCCCGAAGCCGCCTCTCGATCTGCGCCTCATCCTGCATCTGCTCCGGTGCCAGAACATCTCCCAGCTCTCCTGCCGTGACCTGCCGCCTGAATCCGTCGCTGCACAGAAGAAAGCCATCCCCTGCGCCGGGAATGCCCGTCATGTGTTCCGGCACAAAGTCGCCGAAGCTTCCCACACACTTCGTCAGTTTTCCCGCACCGCAGGCATGATCCGTTGTCAACTGCCTGATACGCCCGCGCCGTAGTCTGTAAATCCTGCTGTCGCCCAGATGCCAGAGGATCCATGCTTTTTCCCACATCACCAGAACCGTCATGGTCGTCCCCAGTGACACCCCCTCCTTTTCTCCGTAACGCCGCATTTGCTGCTGCATATGCCAGACCAGCCTGTCAAGCGACCTGCGGATCGCCCAGATACGCTTTTTGCTTGCAAGCATCCGAAGAAATTCCAGATAAAACCACTCCTGGAGCCGTTCCGCCGCATAGGCAGCCGCCAATTCTCCCTGCGAAACGCCGCCCATGCCGTCGCATACCGCCGCGAGGAGCACCCGCCCTCTGCGGGTCAGAACCTGCTGCACCAAAACCGCATCCTGATTCTTTTCGGACAGACTTCCACGGTTCCAGTATACACCCGTTAAATATCGCATGTTATTATATTGTTTCCTTTCTCACATTTCTTTTGTTTTTCCATTTTTATCTGTAAAAGTTTCCTATCGGGAAATCCGGGGGAATCCCGCCCTGTACCTTTTTGAATCCCCGAACGGGATTCGATAGAAATAT
>JAMPCE010000022.1 GCA_023666335.1 bacterium | reverse complement strand
ATGGAGCAAAGAAGATTTCTTCTTTCGGGGAACAAATCGGCTGCGATAATGGCTCGATCAATGAAAAGGCATTGCTTACCTGTATGCACTATTGCATCTGTCAGCTTCAGACGAACCAAAAAGAACTGAAACGGGAAATCATGCAGGAGATCAGGGCAATCAAAGGCATAAAGGAGAAAAAGCCGGACACAAAGCAGATTCAGGAAAAAATGGACGCGCTTGCTGCCAAGAAAAGAAAAGCGATTGACCTGATGCTGGATGGCTTGATTACCAAGTCTGACTTGCAGGAGCAGACAAAATGGTATGATGAGCAGCTTGCGGAACTTGCAGAATCATTGCATGATGCGGGAAAACAGGAAAAGGTAAAATCGGCAGAACTGCACGAATATGAAAGCTATATCGCTGCTTTGGACGAGATTATGTCTTTTGATGAGAGTAATGTAAGCCTGTATCGGGAAATCCTTGATAAAATGATCATTTATCATAATAAGACCATTGAGGTGTGGCTGAAATGCATTCCGTTCGGCATGAAACTCAATATCCATTCTTACGGCAGGAATGAGGATTACCACACGGATATTCTCTCTATGGAAATTGTTCAGAAATCATAAAGCGCCGGAAGATTCGCCTTTCCGGAGTAAACTTAAAACCTAAGATGCGCAATTTCGTAACCGATACACCGATATCGGTCAGCACGCCCGCAACCTCCCGGTAAGGGCAGGCATAGCGCTGCGACAGATAGCGCATGGATGCGCCCATCTCTCCGTCAGGTCCGCCGTACTGGCTGATGATGGCCTGCGCCAGCATAGCGTTTGCTTCTTTGATGTTTACGGGAAACTCAAGTCTTCTCTCATAATTCCACATTTAGTTGCAGCCTCCTTCCCACGGCATAGGGGCGAGCGCCCACTGCCAGTCATTGCAAGACGATGCCTCTATGCAGGAAAGCGTGAGAGGCGTATACTTGGAGGAATACTCCTGTCTGGCCTGGTTTGCCAGGCGGTTGTAATGGTTGTAGTATTCCATTGCATTGCGGTCGTTGGGATGGGTGTCCAGATAGAGGGCAAGCTCGATGACGACGAAACCTAAGATACCGATATCGTGGAGCAGTTTTTCCTGCTCATTGGTAAATTGTGTGTTCATTGATTACAACATCTCCTTCCCGTAAATGGTTTGTCGAGTTCCGGGAAGATGGTGCCGTCGCAGTATCCTTTTTCCAGATTCTCGCAGATTCCCCGGAATTGCTGCCAGGGTACATAAGCCATCGCGACGGGAAATTCGCTGCTCGGTTCCCTGAAAAGATAATCTTTCATGCGTTTCCTTTCCGACGTGTGAGAAAATCATTTTCACACGAATTTCATGTGTTTTTTAATAATATAGTATGTTATAATCATCTGAGTGTGTTCCTGTATTTTGGAAAAGAAAGGACACAGAATTTTCACAATTTGATCGGAATACAGACACAATTTTTCGATATGGTAAAAGAAGTCGTTTGTTTGACGGGAGCAGAACGGACACGGATGATTCAAAAAGTGTGGCATAGATGGAGCAAGGGAGGTTTTTGAAGTGATAGAGGTAGAACATTTGGTAAAGCGATACGGGGCGCACACAGCGGTAGACGATCTGACGTTTACGCTGGAGCCGGGCAGGATCTACGGGTTTCTCGGACCGAACGGCGCGGGAAAGTCTACGACCATGAATGTGATGACGGGTTATATTGCGGCGGACGGCGGGCGGGTCGTGATCGATGGGCACGATATCCTGCGAAATCCGATCGCGGCGAAAGCCTGCATCGGGTATCTGCCGGAGGTGCCGCCGCTTTACACGGATATGACGGTGCGGGAATTTTTATTGTTTGCGGCGCAGTTAAAACTGGTGCCTAGGCGGGAGAGAAAAGAAAAGGTGGAGATGCTTTTGGAGCGGTTTAGCCTTTTAGATGTGAGCGGCCGTCTGATCCGCAATCTCTCCAAAGGCTACCGGCAGCGCGTGGGGCTGGCGCAGGCGCTTCTGGGCAATCCGAAGGTATTGATCTTAGACGAGCCGATGGTGGGACTGGATCCGAAACAGATCATCGAGATGCGGGAGCTGATCAGAGAACTTTCCGGGGAACATACGATTATTTTAAGTTCACACATTCTCTCTGAGGTCAGTGCTGTCTGTGACCACATCCTGATCCTGTCGCGGGGGAAACTTGCGGCAAGCGGTTCGCCGGAAGAATTGCAGCGGATGATGCGGGGCGGCACGGAACTTGCCGTCACGGTGATTGGAGCGCAGGGACAGGCGGAAGCGGTGCTCGCGCAGATGGAGGAGATCTCGCAGTACAGTTTTGAAACGGGCAGCGAGGAGGGCAGTATCGTCGTCCGTATAGAGACAAAAGAGGATGCGGATATCCGGAAATCATTGTCCGTTGCGCTTGCCGGAGCGGGGATACCGATCCTGTCCATGAACCGCGCTGAGAAATCCTTAGAGGACATTTTCCTCGAACTGACGAATGCGGAACTTGAAAGTGAGAACGCAGACGAAACGGAAGAAGCGAAAGCAAACGGAACGGAAAGTGAGACAGACACAGAAATAGAGACGGAGGGAGGCGAGAGCGATGACAGCGATCTATAAGAGGGAATTACGGTCGTATTTTTGTTCTTTCACGGGATGGCTGTTTATCGCAGTCAATCTCTTTGTGATGGGTCTCTATTTTCTGGTCTATAATATGCTGATGGGGTATCCTGTGATATCCTATGTGCTCCAGAGCATTGTCTTTCTGTTTCTCGTGACGGCGCCGGTGCTTACGATGCGCACCCTCTCGGAAGAGCGGAAGTATAAGACGGATCAGCTCCTGCTTACGGCGCCTGTTTCGGTGGGAAAGATCGTGCTGGGAAAGTTTCTGGCGCTTGAGACGGTGCTTCTTGTGCCGACGGCGTATATGGGGATCCTGACGCTTTTTCTCATGCAGGGCGGCGAAGTGCGGCTGGGTGTGTCCTATGCCTCCCTGCTGGGCTTTTATCTCTATGGTTCTCTGGCGCTTGCCGTGGGGCTTTTCCTGTCCTCTTTGACGGAGAGTGTGGTGATCGCGGCAGTGCTTTCTTTCGGCGCGCTGTTTTTGGGCTATATCATGCCGGGGATCACGAATCTTCTTACGACCACGGGGACAACGACGGTCACGACGGTCTTGGCGCGTATTCTTTCCTGCTTCGATATGGTGGGGCGGTTTGACACGCTGTCTTCCGGCTATTTTGAAGTGGAGGCGGTGGTCTATTATCTGACGGCCGTTGCGCTCGCGTTGTTTTGCACGGCGCAGTCGATCCAGAAGCGGCGTTACCGCATTTCGGGCGGCGGTCTCCGACTTGGCGCTTACAGTGTTTCGGGGATCGTGCTGATGATTGCATTGACCGTTTTAGTCAATATTGGCCTGAACTATGTACCGGAGCAGTATTCGTCCTTTGACCTGACGGCGAATCAGCAGTTCGCTCTGATGGAGGAGACAAAGACGTTTCTGGCGGGCATGACGGAGGATGTGACGATCTATGTGCTTGCTGAGGAGGACGGCGGGGACGCGGATCTGCAAAAGACGCTGGAACGGATGGAGGATCGGACAGGGCATGCGAAAGTGAAATATGTCAGCCCCGCAAAGAATCCGAATTTTTATCAGAACTACACGACGCAGGCGCCCTCATCGGGTAGTCTGATCGTCGAGGGGGAAAAGCGCAGCACGGTCGTGGATTATCAGGACATCTATGTCTATGAGATGAATTATTCTACCTATAGCTATGACACGACGGGATATGACGGGGAGGGACAGATCGTTTCCGCGCTTGCCTTTGTCACGACGGAGGATATGCCGGTCTTTTATGCGGTGGGCGGGCATGGCGAGCTGGAGCTGGAGGAGGCGTTTGTAAAAGCTTTGGAAAAGGAGAATGTCTCCTGTGAACCGCTGATGCTTTATTCCGTGGATGAGATTCCGGAGGATGCGCAGGGCTTGATCCTGGATGCGCCCACGAGCGATTTTTCCAAAGAGGATGTGGAAAAAGTGATTGCCTATCTGGAAAAAGGTGGAAATGCCCTGATCATTCCGACGATGGCGGAAGACGAGATGACGAACTTTCACAGGATTCTTGACTTTTATGGGATAACGGAGGTGGAGGGCACCATCGTGGAGACGGATCGGGAATACTATTACCAGAGTCCCTATTATCTGTTTCCGGAGATCGGGCAGAGCGATGTGACGGCTGTGCTGGAGAACGGTCTGGTCTTTGCGCCTTTTTCAATTGGTCTTACCTATGACGAGGGGTCGGATGAGGTATACTGTACGCCGCTTTTGACGACCAGCGGCAGCGCCTTTTCCAAGAAAAATGTGACCGACGGCAGTCAATATGAAAAGGAAGAGGGGGATATCGACGGTCCTTTTGTGATCGCTTTGGAAGCGGAAAAGGAAACGGCGGACGGCAAAATCTCAAAGGCTTATGTGGTGGGCGGCGAGAGCCTGTTTACCACCCTTGCGGACGAGATGGCGCCGGGCAATAACGTCAAACTCTTTGCGAGCATGATCAGCGCGCTGGCGGAGCATGAATCGCCCGTGGCTGTGCCCGTAAAAAGTCTTGCCATGACGAATCTGGTATTTAAGGCGCAGACGGCTTACATTGTGGCGGTCCTCTGCGTGATCGTGCTGCCGCTTGCGACGCTCATAGCCGGGCTTGTGATCTGGATTCGCAGGAGGAGACGATAGGGCGCGATATTGACTTCTAGCCTGGTTTGTGTAAAAATATACGCGGTAGTAAGTTTTACTTATGGTATGGAGGCAATATGAGAGGAATCGATACGCAGGTTCGCAAGAACAGAAGACGTATTTTTAAGGAAGTAGCCGATCTCGCCTATCATTCCGAAAACTTAAAGGATGATATCGAGGCGCTGCCCTACAAGATCGTGGACTACGATGAGTCCGAATATGAGAACATCTACCGCGACCGCGCCATCGTGCGCGAGCGGATCCGGCTGGCTTTTGGGATGTCTCTGCGCCCGGAAAACGTGCCCGTACATCTGACGCAGGGGCTTGAGGAGAGCAATATCTCCGAAAAATATTACGAGCCGCCGCTGATGCAGGTGATTCCTTCGGCGTGTAACGCCTGTCCGGAGAACAGCTACTATGTGACGAACCGCTGTATGGGCTGCGTGGCGCATCCCTGCAGGGAGGTCTGTCCCAGAGGCGCGATCTCTATGGTGAACGGTCGTTCCGTGATCGATCCGGAAAAGTGTATCAAATGCGGTAAGTGCAAGGCGGTCTGCCCGTACGACGCGATAGCCCATCAGGTGAGACCCTGTGCGGGCGCCTGCGGCGTGAATGCGATCAAAAACGACGAGAAAGGCCGCGCCGTGATCGACAACGATCTGTGCGTCTCCTGCGGACAGTGTATGGTCAACTGTCCTTTCGGCGCGATCGCGGACAAGTCGCAGATTTTCCAGTTGATCCGCGCTTTGCAGACGGGAGAGAAGATCATCGCGCAGGTCGCGCCTGCTTTCGCGGGGCAGTTCGGTCCGAATGTGACGCCGGATATGTTGAAGACAGCTTTGAAAGAGCTGGGCTTTTACGATGTCTACGAGACGGCGGTGGGCGCGGATATGGGTGCGATCGCGGAGGCGGAACACTACGCGGAGGAAGTCGCCACGGGAAAGCAGCCGTTCAGCCTCACATCCTGCTGTCCTTCCTGGTCCGTTCTGGCGAAGAAATTTTTTCCGGAGACCATCGACAAGATCTCTAACGCCCTGACGCCGATGGTGGCGACGGCGCGCGTAATCAAGGAAGAGCATCCGGACGCGAGAGTGGTCTTCATCGGTCCCTGCGCCTCCAAAAAGCTGGAGGCATCCCGCAGGACGATTCGCTCCGACGTCGATTTTGTCATTACTTTTGAGGAATTGACGGGGATTTTTGAGGCAAAAGGGATCCTGTTAGAACAGATCAAGGCGCTGGATGAATTAGACGGAGCGACAAGCGCGGGACGCGGCTACGGTGTGGCAGGCGGCGTGGCGAGCGCCATCGAGGAGTGCGTGAGAGAGTATTATCCGGATGTGGAAGTGCGCATCGAGCACGCGGAGAGTCTGTCCGAATGCAAAAAGATCCTGATGCTCGCCAAGGCAGGCAAGAAAAACGGTTGTCTGATCGAGGGCATGGCTTGTCCCGGCGGCTGTGTGGCGGGCGCGGGTACGAATATCGCGGTTCCCGCGGCGGCAAAGGCGGTCGCAGCCTTTCAGGATGCGGCGGCGGAAAAGATACCGGATCCGAGTATGCACCAGAAACGTGTCCAGTGACTTTTGGATGCACGGGGTAATACGCAAAAGAAACATCGGAAAGCAATAAAACAAACAAAAAATAACGCAAAAACAATAAAAACAAAAGGAAATGACAGGTATGGAAAAAATCAGAACAAGATACGCACCCAGCCCCACGGGGCGGATGCACGTCGGTAACTTAAGGACGGCGCTCTACGCTTATCTGATCGCCAAGCACGAGGGCGGGGATTTTATCCTGCGCATCGAGGATACGGATCAGGAGCGCTATGTGGAGGGCGCGGTGGATATCATCTACCGCACGTTGGAGAAGACGGGGCTGGCACATGACGAGGGACCGGACAAGGACGGCGGCGCAGGTCCCTATGTGCAGAGCGACCGGCAGAAGCAGGGAATTTATCTGGAGTATGCCAAAAAGCTGATCGAGAAAGGCGAAGCCTATTATTGCTTCTGCGATAAGGAGCGGCTGGCGTCCCTTACGCAGACGGTGGCGGGCAAGGAGATCAATGTTTACGACAAGCACTGCCTGCATCTGTCCAAAGAAGAGGTGGAAGCGAATCTGGCGGCGGGCAAGCCCTATGTGATCCGCCAGAACAATCCGACGGAGGGCACGACGACGTTCCACGACGATATCTACGGGGACATCACGGTGGATAACGCGGAACTCGACGACATGATCCTCATCAAGTCGGACGGCTATCCCACTTATAATTTTGCCAACGTGGTGGACGACCATCTGATGGGGATCACCCATGTGGTGCGGGGCAACGAATACCTGTCTTCCTCGCCGAAATACAACCGCCTGTACGACGCGTTCGGCTGGCAGGTGCCGGAGTATGTGCACTGTCCGCTGATCACGGACGAGAACCACCAGAAGCTGTCCAAGCGGTGCGGACATTCTTCCTATGAGGATCTGATCGAGCAGGGCTTTTTGTCGGAAGCGATCGTGAACTTTGTGGCGCTTTTGGGCTGGAGCCCGGAGGATAACGAGGAAATTTTCACACTGACTGAGTTGGTCAATCGCTTCGATTATCATCATCTCTCGAAGTCTCCGGCAGTATTTGATTACACGAAACTGAAATGGATGAACGGGGAATACTTAAAAGCGATGGACTTTGACCGCTTTTACGAGATGGCGGAGCCTTATCTGAAAGAGGCGGTGAAAAAGCCTTACGACTTAAAAAAGATTGCCGCTATGGTAAAGACGCGGATCGAGATTTTCCCGGATATCAAGGAGCATGTGGACTTTTTCGATGCGCTGCCCGATTATGACGCGGCGATGTATGCGCATAAAAAGATGAAGACGAACGCGGAGACTTCCCTTGCGGTGTTAGAGGATCTCCTGCCGCGCTTAGAAGCGCAGGAGGATTACACAAACGATGCGCTTTACGCACTTCTTTCCGCCTATGTGGAGGAGAAAGGTTATAAAAACGGTTATGTGATGTGGCCTGTGAGAACGGCTGTTTCCGGCAAGCAGATGACGCCGGGCGGCGCGACGGAACTGATGGAAGTTCTGGGAAAGGAAGAGTCCCTTGCAAGGATCAGGCGGGGAATCGAACTGCTTAAGCAGGCTTAAAAGTTCCTGCACCGAAAGGCAGGAAAAAGCCATACGACACACTTCCGGTCCGGCAGCTGTTCTTGCCGGGCCCGGCAGCGGCAAGACTTTCGTTACGGCGCACCGTATTCACAGACTCATCACATCACAGGGCATAGCGCCCGATCGGATCCTTGTCATCACTTTCACCAAGGCTGCCGCACTGGAAATGCAGGCGCGGTTCTTTCGCCTGACGGGTGACGAGAGACCACCCGTACATTTTGGCACGTTTCATGCAGTATTCTATTATATCTTACGACAGTCGGCAGCGTATCGCGGCTATACCATCATCACGGAGACAGAGAGACGGAAACTGATCAGGGATATCATACACGCGCACACGCGCTTTGTGGACTTAAAGGAGGAGGATATCGAGGAAGTTTTGGCGGAGATCGGAAAGAGGAAGAACGGCGGAAAGCAGGAAACGTCTGCGATCCAGAAGTTAAAAGAGGAGGATCTTCGGTTTCTGGCGGCGGAGTACCAGAGTTATCTGCGGGAGTTTTCCAAGTTTGATTTCGACGATCTGGTGAACGCCTGCCTTTTGCTGTTACAAAGTGACGAGGCGTTCTTAAACAGATGGCGGGAGCAGTTTTCTTATATCCTGATCGACGAGTTTCAGGATATCTCACCCGGACAGTATGAGATCATGAAACTGATCGCTGCGCCGAAGAACAATCTCTTTATCGTGGGAGACGACGATCAGGCGATCTACGGCTTTCGTGGCGCTGCGCCCGACAGTATGCAGCAGTTTTTCAGGGATTATGCGGAGGCGGAGCGAATCCTTCTCGATGTGAACTTCCGCTGTCATGAGAACATTGTCGCGGCGGCGGGAAAGGTTGTCGCCGTCAACGAAAACCGCATGGAAAAAGAGATTCGGGCAAACCACGGGGAGGGGTGCGGCGTATGCCTGCTGCATCAGGAGACGGAAGCCGATGTGGGAAAGGCTTTGGTGCGGGAACTTCTCGCGGAGCAGGCGGCGGGGACGCTTTCCGACTGCGCGGTCATCTGCCGCACGAACTTTGACTGCGGGATGTGGGCGCAGACGCTTTATGAGGCGAAGATTCCCTACACGCTCAGAGAAAAGCCGAGGGACCGCTTTGCGCACTTTGTGATTCAGGATATCAGGGCTTATCTTGCGCTGGCGGCGGGGGATGACAGAAGACGGTATTTTCTGCGGATCATGAACCGTCCCCTGCGTTATATGAAGCGGGACAGCCTGCCCGAAGAACAGGTAAGGCGGGATAAGCTGATCGCCTGGTATCAAAATACACCTTACATTCAGACAAATGTGCGGCGGCTCTGCCGCGATTTGGAGAATCTTTCGGGAAAGCGCCTGCATCTGCAGATCCATTATATCCGCAGCGTGATTGGGTACGACGCGTATCTGCGGGAAAAGTACGGTTCCGAAAAGGCGGAGGCGTTTCAAAAAGTGGGAGAGGAATTTGAGGCGTTTTCCAGACAGTTTGCCACGCTGCAGGATATGAATGACTACATCAGTCAATATCGGGAGGTCATCAAAGAAGACACGAAAGAGCGGGAGGGCGTGCAGATTCTCACCATGCACGCCTCCAAGGGGCTGGAATTTCCGACCGTCTACATACCGGACTGCAACGAGGGAAAAATCCCGCTCGACAAATCCAGGACAAAAGAGGAGGTGGAGGAGGAGAGGCGGATGTTCTATGTGGCGATGACCCGCGCGAAGCGGAAACTCTGTCTGTTGTATCACAACGGAAAAACCGGAAAGGATGCACCCTCCCGGTTCTTAAAGCCGCTGTTGTCGTAATTTACGGCGCGTCTTCTTCCTCTACCAGCTCGTCAAATTCCGCAGTATCCAGAAATTCGTCGAAAGCGTCCGCCACGGCCTCGTACTCGTCGTCGTCCTCAATATAGCCGAGTTCCGGCTCTTCATTGGGATCTTTCGGATTTTCGCGGTAGCGGTAGAACCAGACTTCGCCGTCCGTGTTGTCGCCGTTTTCGGTAAGGGGGAGGAGCGCGATGTAGTCCTTTCCCGCCACCGTCAGGATCGTCACGACGGCGCAGGTGACTTTCGTGCCGTCATCCAGCTCAAGGTCCACGGTCATTTCCTCTTTTTCCAGTTCCTCCAGGGGTTTGTCCTGATCCTTTTTTTGCATGATATTCTCCGTTCCGGAGCGCAGTTTTTTCGCTCCTGTTTACTGTAACAATCATATAACAGATGGGCGGCACAGTCAATTCCACAGGACGCTTTTGCTGCACGATCTGTCCGCTTTTTGTGGAATGTGTTGAAAAATATTCTGATTTTCTGTATAATATAAACTGACTTAAATTTGATTCCCGACGGGTAAGGCTTACCAAAGGGAATGCGGCTTGAACGGACGGAGGGTATGATGCAGAAATCATTTCAGATAAAGCGTGTAGACAGAATGCAGATGTATCCGCTCGGCGTATCCTTTGAAAAAGAAGGACTTCGCGTTTCCGCCGTGTGCGGGGAAGATCGTGAGACGGGCATACTCCTCTTTGACAGAAAGCATCGGGAGGGCGTAAAGATTCCGTTCCCGGACGACTGCCGTGTGGGCGCGGTCTGCGCGATGCTGCTTGCCGATTATCACGATACGAACTGCCGCTACCTTTTCTACAGCGGGGAGGAAATCCGACAGGATCCCTGCTGCAAGGCGGTGGAGAGGGCAGGCGTTTACGGCTTGCCAAAAGACAGCCCTGCCCGCTGTCTGCCCGGAAAGAGCGGCTATGACTGGGGAGAGGACAGGAACGTCCGCATCTCTTCCCGGGACAGGATCCTTTATGCCCTGCATGTGCGGGGCTTTACGAAACACCGCTCTTCCGGCGTAAAGCATAAGGGGACCTATGCGGGCGTTGCGGAAAAACTCCCTTATCTGCGGGAGCTGGGGATCAATACGCTGCTCCTCATGCCCACATATGAGTTTGAGGAGGTCATGCCGGAAAATACGGCGCAGACGATGGAACAGGCGGCGCTCGATTATAAGAAAGAACTTCCCGCGCCCGGGGCGGAGGAGAAAAAGCCGCCCAGAGTCAACTACTGGGGCTATCAGAAAGGGCTTTACTATGTGCCGAAAGGCGCTTATGCGGCAGGAAAGGACGCTGCCGTCGAGTTTAAGGATATGGTGCGCGCCTTTCACGCAGCCAGGATCGCCGTTTCGATGCAGTTCTATTTTCCGCCGGAGATTGGTGCGATGGAAATCGTAGATATTCTGCGCTATTGGGTGCTGGAATACCATATCGACGGCTTCCATCTGCTGGGAACCGCCCTGCCGGTGGAGCTGATCGCGGAAGAGCCGCTTCTTGCGGATACGCTGCTTTTGATCGGAGAGGGAGAATACAGCCATGTGAAGCAGAAACCGGAGCAGCTTACTTACTTGAGCGACAGCTTTCTCTACGATATGCGGCGTTTCCTGAAAGGGGACGACAATCTGCTCCACCGCTTCGTCTATTATATGCGGGAGAGCGGACAGGAGCCGGATGCGGTCAACAGCATTGCGAGATGGGACGGGATGCGCCTTGTCGATCTGGTCTCCTACGACCGCAAACACAATGAGGCAAACGGCGAGGACAATCAGGACGGAACGAATTATAATTGCAGCTGGAACTGCGGCGTGGAGGGCAAAAGCCGTAAAAAGAGCATTCAGAGACTGCGCCTGCAGCAGATGAAAAACGCGCTGGCCTTTCTCTTTATCGCGCAGGGAATGCCGCTTCTCTACAGCGGAGACGAGTTTGCCAATACGCAGGAGGGCAATAACAATCCTTACTGTCAGGACAATGAGATCGCCTGGATCAAATGGAATCAGACGGCGGTCGGGAAAGAACTTTTCGCTTTCACAAAGCAGATGATCTCTCTGCGGAAAAAATACCGCGATCAATACGGCGCGCCTTTTCATGCAGCGGATACCGGACGCCCGGGGATCTCTTTCCACGGGAGGGGCGCATGGAAGCCCGATACGGATCCGGCGAGCCGCAGTCTGGGAATTTTCTATTGCAGCGCTTCCGACGAGAAGCGTACGGATGTGCAGGAGGAGAAGTGTATCTTTATCGGCGTCAATATGCACTGGCAGGTAAACTATCTGGGGCTGCCCTCGCTTCCGAAAGGAAAGCGGTGGATCTATCACCTTTCTACGGGAGAGGAACTGCCGGAAGTCGAGGAGAAAGGGGCTTCGCAGGAAATCTGTCTGCCGCCGCGGGCGATCGCCTTTTTCTGCACGGAGGATGTGCCGGAGGAGACAGAGAAGACTGCGCGCAAAAAACGGAAGAAGGACGCGAAACATGAATAAGGCATGGGAACATTTTAAGACCATCACCCGCCACAAGCTGCTCGTGATGGACGGCTGCTTTCGGGTGGGGCTTTTTAAGCAGGGACTATTACACGATCTGTCCAAGTACAGCCCGACGGAATTTCTGGTGGGCGCGAAATATTATCAGGGCGACAGAAGCCCGAACAATGCGGAGCGGGAGGATATCGGCTACTCCTCCGCGTGGCTCCATCACAAAGGGCGCAACAAGCACCACTATGAGTATTGGATCGACTACAGCGCGAAAGATATCGAGGGCGGTATGGCGCCCGCGCCCATGCCGACCCGCTATGTGGTGGAGATGTTCATGGACCGCGTAGCGGCCTGCAAGGTCTACCACGGGGTGTCCTATACCGATCAGGATCCCCTGCGTTACTATCAGACGTCAAAGACGCCGCCTCCTCTGCATAAGAAGACAAAACGTCTTCTGGAATTTCTCCTGCATATGCTCGCCGAGCAGGGAGAGGAAAGGACTTTCCGCTATATCAGGAAAAAGATCCTCGTCCGCGGCGCAAAGTGAGCACGCTTTCTTTTTCTCTGCATACGATAGGGTATGAGAGAAAAAGGAGATGAGACCTTATGAATTGTTGTTGGATCATACTTTTGCTGCTTTTCTGCGGGCCAAACGGCGGACTGCGCATCGGCTGCGGCGGAAACGGTAACGGAAACAACGGCGTCGGCTGCGGCGGAAACGGTAACGGGAATAACGGCTGCGGCTGCGACGAGCCGGTTAGACCCTGCATGAGACCGGAGCCTTTTGACGATTCCCGTTTTGAGCCGCGTTTCGAGCAGAGACCTTTTAACGGAAACGGCTCTACCTGCGGCTGTGAGGCGGAAGAAAACTGATCAGGAAAAGCAAGCGGTAAAAAGAAAGGAGAGACGCTGTGGCGGGCTCTCCTTTTTGATTTCTTGACGGAAAGTGAGAGCGGTGCTATATTGGATAAAGAATATCATCGGGCGTACGGACCGATCAAATACGGGAGAGGGAGAGAAGCATTATGTTAGACGGAAAGAAAGTATTGTTCAGCGGAATGCAGGCGACGGGAAATCTGACGCTTGGCAATTATCTGGGGGCTTTGAAGAACTGGGTTTCTCTCTGCGACGAGTACCAGTGTTTCTATTCGGTGGTGGATCTGCACTCCATCACCATCAGGCAGGATCCGGCGGAACTGCGCCGGCGGGCGCGGAATCTCCTCACGCTCTATATCGCGGCGGGCATCGATCCCGAAAAGAACTGCCTTTACTATCAGTCCCATGTGTCGGGACATGCGGAGCTTTCCTGGATCTTAAACTGCTTCACCTATATGGGAGAGCTGAACCGTATGACACAGTTTAAGGATAAGGCGGCAAAACACGCGGATAACATCAATGCGGGCCTCTTTACCTATCCGGTGCTGATGGCGGCGGATATCCTGCTCTATCAGGCGGACGTGGTGCCTGTCGGCAAGGACCAGCTGCAGCATCTGGAGATCACCCGTGATATCGCACAGCGTTTTAACGCTATTTACGGCGATGTGTTCACGATTCCGGAGCCTTACATCGGCAAGACCGGAGCCAGCATCAAGAGCCTGCAGAATCCGGAAAAGAAGATGTCAAAGTCCGACGAGAACCCGAATGCCAGCATTTATCTGATGGACGATCCCGATACCATCATCCGCAAATTCAAGCGGGCGGTGACGGATTCGGAGGGCGCCGTGCGCTACAGGGAAGAACAGCCCGGCATCCACAATCTGATCGATATCTACTGCGTCTGCACGGGAAAGACGCCGGAGGAGACAGAACATGAGTTCGAAAGTAAAGGCTACGGCGATTTTAAGATGGCTGTGGGCGAGGCTGTGGTCGGCGTGTTAAAGCCCTTGCAGGAAAGATACGAGGATCTGGGGAAAAACAAGGATTATATCGATAAAGTGATCAAGGAAAACGCGGAGAAAGCGAATTATTTCGCGACGAAGACCCTGCGCAAAGTACAGAAAAAGGTAGGATTTCCGGAGCGCATCCGCTGACGGGGAAAGAGGGAGGAGAACATGGAAGAACAGAATAAAGAACCTAATATTTTTAAGCAGTTTGCACTTTCGTTTGTGCCGACGCAGTACCACCGCCTGACGAAGGTAACGACCGGCAGCATGATCGGTTTTGTGACGCTTTTGGTGCTGGCTGCGACGCTGATCTCGTTTCTCTTTCTGGCGGTCAGGTTCGCATCGGTGGATATGGAAGAAGTGGCGGCAGAGCTCCCCGAGTTTGAGATCAGCGGCGGACGGCTGCATCTGGACGAGGATTTTGTGCTGGACGAAGAAACGGTGTTCATCTATATGACGGAGGATATCGACGGTTTCTCCTATGAGGATGTGGCGGAACTTATAAGAGGGGGCTATCAGAATGTCATGCTGGTCGGACGCGACAGGCTTTCGATCATGCAGAATTCAGAATATCAACAGCTTGATTTCAGCGATCTCGGCAATTTTGAAATCAGCAGACAGTGGATCGTCACGACGCTGGCGCCGCTCATGCTGTTCATCGTGGCGATCGGCTATGTGTTTCTTTTTGTCGGAAAGGCGCTGTGGTATTTCCTGAGCGCTGCGATCTATCTGCTTTTCGGGATGTTCATCGCCTCTGTGATGAAAAAGAACGTGGGGACCGGCGCACTGTTCCGTGTGGCAGTCTATGCGAAAGTGCTGATGTTTGTGGCGGCGACATTCATAGACGAGGTGCTGAATGAGATCCTTATGGTCAATTTTTCGATCCCGAATGTGGCAAGGATTGCCGTGACGATGGTATTTATGGGATTTGCGATCGCGAAACTGCCGGATGAGCAGCCGACGGTCTATGCGCCGATGCCGCCGACAGGACAGGGATGGCAGTAAGTCACCCCTGAAACGGATCGGTAAAATAGCCTGCGGCGGAGATCGGTTCGCCGCCCTGCTGTAAATGGTTTGTGTCGCCGATCACCTGCGCGCGGAAATGGGCGATGTGATTCATCCGCTCTTCCGTGGCAAGCACCGTCACCGAGGTGGGCGCCAGATAGAGATCATGGAAGAGGAGCGCCGGAGAGATGCCGAGCAGATGGCTCATCATCACGCAGGTGACGCCCAGATGGCAGAAGATTACGATCGTATTTTGCAAAACAGTCGCGGGATTTGTATTGATGTAATGATCCTGCCTGCGCTCGTAGCCATAGGAAGAGAGGATGCCGTCGAGTCCCCGGCAGACCTCGTCGTAGGCGGGGATCAGGTCGGGGTTGGAGCGGTAGATATCTGTCTCCCGCCATGCATGGCGGTCATACATCTGCGGAATTGCCGTCCAGTATTCCGGCATAAAATCCCACGGCACCCCGTGGCGTCCCGTTACGGGATCGTCGATCATGTAAGAAAATTCCTTCATCCATTCATAAGTGACCGCTTCCCGTCCCAGAGCGGCAAGCGAATAGGACGCCGTCTGCGCAGCCCGTCCCAGCGGGGAGCAGTAAACCTGCGTGATAAAGTCCCATTTTGCCACCCGCTTTGCGAGAAGTTTCGCTTCCCGCACGCCTTTCTCCGTGAGCGCGTCGTTTACATAGTCTGGGTCGCCGTGTCTGATAAAAATGATTCTCATGCTGTGTGTTCTCCTATTTCTTTTCCTGAAATTTAGTAAAATTTTATGTTTCGGCTATTTTCTGCTGAGGCGTTCTGTTGTATAATACAGCCAAGGTATATTATATACTTAAAAGCGAGTATAGTAAATCATTTCAGAAAGAATTGCGCAGCAATTCTTTGGTCGCAGGATGCCGATCCTGCGATGAGTAAACCATTGAAGAAAGAATTGTGCAGGTGAAAAAATGAACATGTTTACAATGAACAGACAGAAAGTCAACATCCCGAAAGGAAAGGGTTCCGCGGCAGTAAAGATCGTCATCGTTGTCGTTTTACTGCTGGTGTTAGTCAGCGGTTCCTACTATTCGATTCAGGAGGAGGAGCAGGCTGTTGTCTGCACTTTCGGTTCTCCGAAAGCCGTCGCTGCGCCGGGACTGCATTTTAAGATCCCGTTTATCCAGACGGTAACGAAGGTCAACACCACGATCCAGGGCTTCCCCATCGGCTATCAGATGGACGAAGCGGGAGAGAAAGCGGGAAATGACGAGGAGGATGCGATGATGATCACCTCCGACTATAATTTCATCTATGTGGACTTCTATGTGGAATACAGAGTGACCGATCCGGTCAAAGCGTTGTATGCTTCGGAGAATCCGGCGCTGATTCTGAAAAACATCGCGCAGAACTGTATCCGTACGACTATCGGCTCCTACAGCGTGGACAGCGTGCTGACCACGGGCAAGAACGAGATCCAGTCCAACATCAAGCAGATGATTCTGGACAAACTTGATACCTACGATATCGGCATCCAGCTGGTCAACATCACGATTCAGGACGCGACGCCGCCCACGACCGAGGTGGAGAATGCCTTTAAGGAAGTGGAGACAGCCAAGCAGGGCAAGGAGACCGCCTTAAACAACGCCAACAAGTACCGCAACGAGCAGATCCCCAACGCGGAAGCGGAGTCGGATAAGATCTTGCAGGATGCGGAGGCGAAAAAGCAGGAGCGCATCAACGAGGCGAACGGTCAGGCTGCCCGCTTCAACTCCATGTATCAGGAGTATGCGAAATATCCGGAAGTGACGAAAAAACGTATGTTTTATGAGGCAATCGAAGAAGTGCTGCCCGACGTCAAGGTCGTGATCGAGGGCGAGGGCGGCAATATGACGACTATGCTGCCGCTTGACAGTTTCGTGTCGGATGGTTCCGCATCCCTGCAGGATGCGGATGAGGAGACCGCAGGCGCTACGGCAAATGGGTCGGATGAAGAAAACGCGGATTAGGAGCCGGAGGTAAAATCATGGACAATACAAACTTTACGCAGAATCAGAATATGCAGTCTTTCGAGCGGTTCAACTCGGACGGCACGAAGCAGAAAGGAAAGAAAGAAAAGAAAAAGGGCGGAAAATTCGGCGTGGTCATGTGCCTGCTGGCGGTCGTGGCGGTCATTCTGCTGGCAAACGCTATGGTCGTGACCAAACAGAACCAGTTTAAGCTGATCCGACAGTTCGGACGCGTGGACAGGGTCGTCACAGCTCCGGGACTTTCCTTTAAGATTCCCTTTATCGAGTCGGTGGATACCGTTCCCAAAGAGCTGCTGCTCTACGATCTGCCGCCGTCCGACGTCATCACTTCGGACAAAAAGACGATGATCGTGGACAGCTATGTGCTCTGGCGCGTGACGGATCCCCTGAAATTCGCCCAGACCTTGAGCTGCTCGGTGCCGAACGCGGAGAGCCGCATCGACGCCATTGTCTACAATGCGACGAAAAATACCATTTCCAATATGAAACAGGACGAGGTGATCCGAAGCCGCGACGGTAAGATGACCATCACGGTGGACGATACCGGCGAGGAACTTTCCGGAAACGACCTCGATCTGTCGGAGGGACGTGAGGAGATCATAGAGATCACTTCATTGACCGAAGCGGTCATGGGACAGATCGACCATGTGGAGAGCCAGTACGGTATTGAACTTGCGGCGGTGGAAGTCAAGAAACTCGATCTTCCGGACGACAATAAGCAGGCGGTCTACAACCGCATGATCTCGGAGCGTGGCAACATCGCGGCGCAGTACACCGCGGAGGGTAAGTCCGAGGCGAAGATCATCGAGAATACCACCGACAAGGAAGTCTCCATCATGCTTTCCGACGCGCAGGCAAAAGCCGAGGCGACCATCGCGGAGGGAGAGGCGGAATATATGCGGATCCTCTCGGCGGCCTACTCCGATCCGGAGAAGACAGACTTTTACTCCTTTGTGCGCGCGCTGGACGCATTGAAAGAGAGTGTGACGGGAGACAATAAGACCGTGATCCTGACGGAGGATTCCCCGATCACGCAGATCTTTAACGGGAGATACTAGAGGGAAAACCAAGAAAATTGAAAAAATAGAAAGAAAGAGTTGAAAATATAACTTATAAGTTGTATACTTCTGATAAAGATGGATATATACTATGCGTAAAAAGCTGATCGAATTACAGAAAATCTGGTATCCGGAAGAATACGAGACAACATATATTTATACTTATACTACTTTTAATCAGGAACTTGCGGAACTTATATCAAAAAGCGGTTACATCAAAGAATTTAAGTTAAAATATCATAAAAGTCTCAGATTTTTGGAGAATCTGAAGAAAAATTGTATGTTGCAGCCGAATTTATTTGAAAAGTTGAGTGATGCCGAAGATTTATATGCAATTCGATTAAAGGGACAGAAAAATATTCGGATTCTCTTTTCTTTTGAAGAAGTGAATTACAGGGAAATAGCGGTATTGTATTGCTGTTTTCAGGAAAAGAGCAAAAAGGATTATCAGAGCGCTATTGTCGTTGCAAAGAGCAGAAGAAATATCTTGATGAAATAGAAGGAGGTTATTATGAAACAAGAATTATTGGTGGATGCATATACTTTTTTTGGAGAAGAAAGCAGTGAATCAAAGCGGGAAATGGAAGTGGGAGATTTGTTGGTTGATATCGCCTGCGAATTTATCAATTATCGGGCGAAAAACGGTTTGTCTCAAAAAGAATTGGCTGAAAAGCTGCAAATGACGCAGGCAATGGTTTCCAAATTGGAAAGCGGAGACTATAATCCCACGATAAAAATGTTGTTTGAAATTGCACAAAAATTGTCATGGAAATTCAGCGTACAGTTTGAAGATCATGCAAGAGAAAATGAATATCGTTATGAGCAGACAGATTCGGTTGTAAACGAAGAATATATTGATAGGATGGGATTTGCATCATGAGTAATATGATTTCTCCTTTTCAGATGAAAAAAAACCGAGTGGTCTCGTTTGAGTTTAGACAAAGCGAAACAGCGGAAGAATATGAAAGGAGAAAGGTTGCTTTCGTTGTAGACTACAAAACGTCTGACGTATTTGAAGCAAGTGAAGTGATGCGATCGGAATTGCACTTGCTGATTCACATGGAAGGCAGAACGGACTTGGGCGAAGAATTGTTTCGACTTGAGTTGGATATGATGGGAGTCTTTGAGGGAGATTGTGACAAAATTGACCGAGAACGTTTCTTAAATATGCTCAAAGTAAACGGTCTCAGTACACTGATACAATTAAGCAGAGCTTATGTTACTGCGTCAACGGCACTTTCCGGATTTGTCAATCCGATTCATTTTCCGATGATAAATGTTTACGAGCTGGTAAAAATGAAAGAAAAAGAACAATGCAAAACAGCAGATACTTGAGGGAGCGGCGCGAAAATGAACATTGACACATTTTTTGCGGAATTGGATTCCTATTTTGAAAAGAATGACACGGCGGGGGTGGACGCTTACCTGACGGCATCGCTTGCGCAGGCGAAAGAAGAGGAGGACTATGCGGCGTACATCTCGATCGCCAATGAGATGATCGGGTTTTACCGCAGCGTCTCCGCTTTTGAAAAGTCCTATGCAGCGGCGGAAGACGTGCTCCTTTTGATGGAAGAATTAAAACTGGAAGACACGGAACATTTTGCGACGACTCTCATCAATGCAGCCACTGCCTACAGCGCGGGCGGCGAATATGCGCAGGCTCTGCGGCTCTACAGACAGGCGGCGCAGATCGACGAGAGAGTTCTGAAACCTGACGATTACAGGTGGGCAGGACTTTACAACAATATGAGCATTCTGCTGGAAAAGCTGGACGAGAACGAGGAGGCCGTGGCGTGTGCAGAGAAAGCGCTGGCCGTCATCGAAAAGCAGGCGGGGGGAGAGGCGCAGACGGCGACGACCCTCACAAACCTTGCGCTGCTCTGTTTTAAGTTGTCAAAGAATAACGAAGCAAAGGAGCATCTTTCGCGTGCCATCGCGTTGTTTGAGAAAGAGAAGGACGCGGATGCGATCAACGAACACTACAGCGGCGCACTGGCAGGGATGGGGGAAGCCTGTTACCGCGACGGCGAATATGAGCAGTCCCTGTCCTACTATGAGCGTGCGCTGGAGGATGTGAAATGCCATTACGGCGAAAATATGAGTTACGGCATTCTCTGCGAAAACTGCGCGGCGGTGTGCGGGGCGATGGGGGACGAAAAGCGGCAGAAGATGTATGAAGAAAAAGCGCGGGAAGTGATCGGACGCCTGCGGGGTTTTACTTGAATGGATTTTTCACATATGTTATGCTGAATATGTTTAGGGAAATTTGGTTTTTTAATGGAGGACTATAATGCTATCGAACGCTGTTTTGGTGAATCACTTATTAGAAGAATTGGAAGAGGAAGACTATAAGACTGCGCTTAGTTTCTTACAATATTTATTGGAGATGAGAAAAAAGAAACGCGCGTCGGAAAGCAAAGAGATTATAGCGCAGATACAGAATACGTTTCAAAATGATAAAGGTTGGAGCAGCGAAGAAAGTATGCTTGCGGATATGGCTGCCTTTAGAAGGGAACGTATGGGATTATGAGGATTATGATGGACACGAATGTCCTGATATCTGCTTTTGTATTTGGAGGTCAAGCCGGGCAGCTTCTCACTATGCTTTTGGATTCAGAGCACGAGTTGTATGTCTCGGATTATATTGATCGGGAATTTAAGGAAAAATTAACAGAAAAATGGCCTGAAAAGGCAGAAAAAAGAAATATTGGGAAAATTGCGTGATGAAAAGGATGTTCCGGTATTGAGCGATGCTATCTATTATCGCATTGATGTTATATTAACGGGCGATAAAGATTTTTTAGAGGCGGAAATGGATTACCCGTTAATTTTTTCGCCTGCAATGATGCTGGAGTATTTGAAGCAAAGGTAGAGAACGGTGCTATGGTTGCGGCTGGGTGTATCATGTTATGGTGGAGACGATATGAAAGGACTGGAACTGTCACAAAACTATTATGAAACATACGGCAGAGCAATGATTGACGAACAGTTTCCCGACATCGCAGACCAAACCGCGGCGGGACTGGTCGGATACGGCTCCGAGTGCATGGGATATGATGATGAGATTTCGAGGGACCACGATTACGGGTCCTCTTTTTGCATCTGGCTGCCGCGGGAGGTCTATGCGCGCTGCGGTAAAGCCGTGCAGGCAGCATACGATGCGCTGCCGAAAGAATTTATGGGATTTGCCGCACGCGTGGAGGAGGCGCAGGGCAAGGGCCGCGTGGGTGCGCTCTGTATGGAAGATTTCTACCGCGGGATTCTCGGTACGGAGACCCTGCCGGAAACAGATGTACAGTGGCTTTCGATTCCGGAGGAGGCGCTGGCAGCGGCTGTAAACGGCAGCGTGTTTGAGGACAGGCTCGGACGCTTTACGGCTTTTCGGCAGGGACTGCTCCTCTATTATCCGGAATCCGTTTGGCGGCGGAAACTGGCGGACGCACTGGCAAAGGCTGCGCAGGCGGGGCAGTACAACTACGCCCGTGCCATGCGGCGTGGCGAGTGTGTGGCGGCGGAACTTGCCTTAAGCGAGTTTGTGCGGGAGAGTATCCATCTGGTCTATCTGCTGAACCGCACCTATGCGCCTTTCTATAAGTGGATGCACCGCGGTCTGCAAGAACTCTCCGTGGGCGCGGAGATCGGGGATATGCTGGTTCTCCTCTATCGGACGCAAGAGGAGTCTGACCGCGTGCTCATCATCGAGGCGGTCTGCAATGTGCTGGCGCAGATTTTGCGGGAGATGGGACTTTCCGCAGGGGAGGATAATTTTTTGCAGAGTCATGTAGAGGAAGTGTTGAAAAACTAAATGTGCAGTATATATACATTGTATTGACGAATTGGCTCTGGGACAATATAATGGAGTAAAGGAGGAGAGAGTTTATGGCAACAACGAATATAACGATGAGAATGGATGAGGAGTTGAAAGCGCAATTACAGGAACTTGTGTCTAACTTGGGCATGGATATGACTACATTTTTTACGATATCTGCAAAACAGGCGGTCAGGGAGCAAAGGATACCGTTTTCTGTTTCTATGGATATTCCTAATGCAGAAACCATCAAGGCTATTGAGGATGTAAGATATGGGAGGAATTTAAGCCGTGCATTTTCTTCTGTAGAGGAGATGATGGAGGAATTAAATGCTGAAGATTAGATACCATACTCTTTTTAAGAAAGACTATAAAAAAATTGTAAAAAGGGGATATGACATTAAACTGTTAGAAGATATTATTCAGAAACTGGCAAATGGAGAACAACTACCGGAAAAGAACCGCGACCATCATTTGAAAGGCGAATATGAGGGCTGTCGGGAATGCCATATCACGCCGGATTGGCTGTTGATATATGAAATTGATAACGGAGAACTGATTTTATATTTGACAAGGACAGGAGCGCATAGTGATTTGTTTTGATTTTATATTTCAGGCTATGTATATTGCACTTTTATCAACAATATAAAAAATATGCCGATAAATACAGTATAATGTGTTGCAGGTGAAAGTTGGAGGAAACAGAATGATCAACAGAAAAATGAGAGGAACAATCAATCGGACGCTGGCGGGACTTCTGGCAGCGGGGTTTTTGCTGACAGGTATGCCGATTTCTGCTGCGGAGGCGGCGGACAAGGCGGCAGGGCAGACGTTGTCTGAGGAGGAAACGACCGATACGAAAAATCCCGATGCAGACAGTCCGGAAAATCAAGGTAGGACGGAGAACGGTACGTCTGGTGATAACGGGGAAAACTCGGGTGCTGTCGGGAACGTTGCGAGCGGTGATCAGTCAGGCAACGGAAACGGCGATGTTGATCAGAAGCAGTCTGGCGATGAAGAAAGTAGTGCGGACAGACAGACTCCAGAAGAGGGAGAACAGACGGAGGAGGCGTCTGTTTATGCTGCGCAGACTTTGATAAAGGAGGAGACAGAGCTTCCGGTCATTCCGGATGATGCGGGAATGAGCGGCACCGCAAATGACGGAAAGATCGTATGGTATACGGAAACTATTGATGAGAATGAAACCAGACTGACAATCAGGGGAGAGGGAGATTGGCAGACAGAGAAGGCGGTGTCACAGCCATGGGGGAGTGCGGTAGGAGTAGTGACTTCGGCGGTGGTAGATTTGAAACATACAACCGTAGCGGAAAAGATGTTTCGGGGGTTCGGGCGATTAAAGTCTGTTGATTTTACGGATTTTGATACAAGTGAAATTACGAATATGAAAGGAATGTTCAGCTGCTGTTATACGCTGGTCGACCTTGATTTTGGTAATTTTGACACAAGTAAAGTGACAGATATGTCCAAAATGTTTGATACATGCTATGAACTGACGGAATTGGATCTCAGTAAGTTTGATACAAGCCGAGTTACAGATATGAACGGTATGTTCTGGGAGTGCAGGGGATTAGAAAAGTTGGATATCCATAGTTTTAACACGAGTAGCGTTACGGATATGGATGGTATGTTTTATAATTGTAAGAGTTTAAGCACGCTGGATCTCGGTAAGTTTGATACAAGTCAAGTTACAGATATGAACGGGATGTTTTGGAAGTGTGGCAGCCTGAGCAGTATCAATCTTAGCAGTTTTGACACGAAAAACGTTACGGATATGTGCAGTATGTTTGAAGAGTGTAGTGTTTTAAGCAAGCTGGATCTCAGTAAATTTGATACGGGCAAAGTTAAGGATATGCGTGGTATGTTCATGGATTGTCGGGGATTAGAAGAGCTGGATCTCAGCAGTTTCGATATGAGTAGTCTGAAAGAAGATTCAATCGACATGATAGTTCGCAGCTATCGGCTTACCACCATACAGACGCCAAAAAACTGTGGGCAGGACATTGATCTACTTTGGAATGGTGGCAAATGGTATGATGACGAAGGAACAAGGTACATCGTATTTCCGAAAAATACAGATGTAAGCATTACCCTGCATAAGAAAAATGAATGGGATATTTCTTATGTTTTAAATGGGGGCACGAATCATCCGGACAATCCAGATGATTATCAAGAATCAGATGGTGATATCATACTGAAAGATCCGACGAAAGATGGGTATATTTTTGACGGTTGGTACGAAGATTCTTTCTTTTTGACAGGACCGATTACTGAGATTGATAAAGATTCCACAGGGGATATAACACTTTATGCCAAATGGACCAAGGAAACCGTCACTCTGCAAGATGAGCATGTCAAGCTCTCCACAAGTGATTTCACTTATAATAAAAAAGCGCAGGAACCGACAGTCACGGTGACGGTTGACGGGAAGACGCTTACGGAGGGAAATGACTACGAACTGTCTTACGAAAATAATGTCAATGCCGGAACAGATGCAGCGACAGTGACAGTGACCGGCATGGGCGATTACAGCGGTACGGTCAGCAGAAACTTTACGATCAAGCCCAAGCCGATCGATGTCTGGGCGGAGGATAAGCTCATTCTGGTGGGCGATCCGGTTCCGGAGGACAGCGACTATACATACGATATGGACAGTCTGTTCGCTGGCGATATCCTGCAAACGCCGCCCGTTCTTTCCTGTGATATTGCAGATACAAATGCGGCGGAGGAGTACGAGATCAGGATCTCCGGCGCTGATGCGGGAAATAATTACAAGATTACGCACAGAAACGGCAAACTGCGGGTTGTGGAAAACCTGACGCATTACACGGTCACCTTTGACGTGCAGGGGCATGGCACGGCTCCGGCGGCACTCGCCGATGTGCAGGAGGGAACGACGATCGTTCGTCCTGCGGAGGATCCTGTCGAGGAGGGGTATCGTTTTACCGGATGGTACAGGGATGCTGCCTGCGCGACACGCTGGGATTTTGAGAAAGATGTCGTGGAAGCCGACCTGACCCTCTATGCGGGTTGGGAGGAAGAGCAGGCTGCATCGACTGGCAAAGAGATTCGGGAGGAGGATGTTGCGCTTGACGTAGAAGAGTTTGTCTATGACGGGACGGAACACAGACCGAACGTTGTAGTGACTGTTGACGGTGTTACTCTGGTAGAGGGGAAAGATTACACGGTAAGTTACAGAGATCATATCAATGTCGGTTATGGTGTGGTACATATATTCGGCATCAATGATTATGTCGGCAGCAAAGTCACGAAATACTTTAGGATTTCAGGGCTTTCGCTTGTGGTGCGGGCAAAGAATAAGGTGATCCTGATCGGCGATCCGATCCCGGCGCAGGGAGATTATGAATATGAGGTAAGCGGTCTGGCGGAGGGCGATACGCTGAGAAAGGAGCCGTCTTTTATATGCAGGATCGAGAGCAGCGCGGCGGCGGGACAGTATGAAATCGTGCCTTACGGCGCAGCGGCGGATAATTACAGCATCACTTATGAGACGGGCATCCTGACGGTGTCGGACGAATATGTGGCATGCACGGTCACTTTTGATATGCAGGGGCATGGTCAGGCAGTCAATTATATCGGGATCAAGGCGGGCAGTACGGTCGGCGAGCCGACGAGACCTGAGGCGGCGGGATATCGGTTTGACGGCTGGTATCGGGATAAAGCCTGCACAAAAGCATGGGATTTTGAGAAAGATATCGTGCAGGCAGATCTCGTGCTGTATGCAAAGTGGCTTCGTCTGGCGTCGGCTGAGGCGGCGGACGGGTTTGCCATTCAGGAAATAGGCGATCTGTATTATACGGGCAAGCCGCAGAAACCGGCGGTCAGTGTGTATGACGGGGAAACGCTGCTTAAGGCAGGCAGGGATTATCAGATCAAATATTATAACCATACGAACGCCAATAAAGACGACGTGCGCAGGAAAGGGAGCGGAACCGGAACGGACTTTGATCCGGAGCTTCCCTATGTGGAGATCATCGGAAAGGGAAATTACACGGAGACGGTCAGGGTAAACTATAATATTTTACGCGCGTCTATCGGCGACGGCGGAATCGATCCGGCTGCCGGGGTGACGCTTAAAATGAAAGATCAACTGGTAACTTCGGCAAAGAAATCGCAGAATCCGTTTACTTCGATCAAGTATGTGCAAGCAATGCGGCAAAATACAGATTATACGCTCAGTCTGAAAGCGGTAAATGCAAAGGACGCGTCGGGTACCGGCGTGACGGGCGAAATGATCGGCGTCATGGTTCCGGCAGGTTACAGCGGGGAATTTTTGCTTACGGTGACCGGACAGGGAAACTATACCGGAAGTATCTGTAAAACGGTTCAGGTCGCGGACAAAGCGCATTTGATGAAAAATATGACTGTCACGCTGGGAAGAAACCAGAAGAACGTCACATTCACCGGACAGGCGATAGAGCTTACTGCCTCTGAGACTGCTTCGGCGGATGCTTTCACGGTAAAATACGGAGAACTGGTTTTAAGACCGGAACGGGATTATACGGTGAGCTATCAGGACAATACAAAAGTCGGTAAGGCGAAAATGACCGTTACCGGAACAGGAATGTATGCCGGAAGTCAGACGGTAACTTTTCGTATCAAAGGCATGGCATTCTCCGCCGGGACTGTCAATGTGGGAGGTATCGAAAACAAAGCGTATACTTGTGGAGCGTGGACGCAGAATCAGGTCGTTTTGACCTATATTGCATCAGGGAAACGGCTGGTATACGGGAAAGATTACACCATAAGCTATGACAAAAACGTCAATAAGGGTACGGCGTCGATGACCTTTAAGGGGATGGAAACGGCGGGCTACAGCGGCAGTTTTAAGAAGACCTTTAAGATCGCGGCGGCGGATATCAGCCGGGTAAGCTGGGCGGAGGGAATGGATCAGCTCGTCTTTGCCTATCGCAAAGCTGGCGTGAAGCCGACGGAAGAGATCGTCCTTACCGATCAGGATGGATACCGATTGAAAAACGGCAGGGATTATACGCTGCGTTATGTGAACAATAAAGCGGTGGCGGATAAAAACAGTCTGAAACCGCCGATGGTGATCGTAAAGGGCAAGGGAAACTATACGGGCGAGTTCAGCGTTCCGTTCCGGATCGTCAAAGCCGATCTGAGAGAAGCTGTTGTCCGGACGACGCCTGTTGCATATAAGCCGGGCAAAGCGGCTGACTATGTTTACAAACCGACGGTAAAGCTGCTGGATGGCGGATCGGCGCTGCGCGCGGGAAAAGACTATGATATTGTATATCAGAATAATACGCAGGCGGATTATGACGCCTATATGAAGTCAGTGAGCAGCGCGGGTGTGTCTGCGGCGGGCAGCGCTGCGCCGATGGCGGTGATCACGGCGAGGGCGGATGCCTCCTATGCCCTTTCTGCGGGCGAGGTATTGACCGTTCCCCTGCCGATCTATCAAACGAAGCTCAACAAGGCGGAATTTTGGGTAGAGACAGAGCAGGCGCTGTACACCGGAAGTCAGGTAAAACCTGCCGTGAAAGTGCGTTATGGCAGCAGACTGCTGACGGAGGGCAGCGACTATACGGTTTCCTATGGAAAGAATGTAAAATCAGGGAAAAATCAGGGAAGCGTTACGATAAGCGGTATTGCGCCCGAATTTGGCGGGAGCATGACCGTAAAATTTGATATCGTAAGAAAAGCGATCTCTTACTAATGTTATTTTTTCGGCAGAGCTGACAGGCTCTGCCGATTTTAGCGGGCGGATAGGGGGTTGCAAGCAAATTCTTGTAAAAGATGAGTTTTTGTGCTATAATAATCCAAGATTATGCTCGGATATTGTAAAGAATGCCTTTTTGGTTTACATAAGTATCCTGATAGAATAGAAAACCGATAAGAAAGAAGGATGAGCGGAATGAGAAAGAGCAGGCTTTATCGTGCGGGAGCGGCGTTTATGGCAGCGTTGATGGTACTTACCGCTGCGCCGCAGACGGGACTGTATGCCACGGCGGCGGAACCAAACGACGATGTGGTTTTGCAGGAAGCGGAAGCAGAACAGAATGAGGAACTGCAAATGCAGTCTGACGATACCGCGGACGGGCAGGAAGCGGCTCAGACGACGGAAGAACTGTCCTCTCAGGAAGACGGAAACGGGATTGTGCCCTATGCGGACGGAGATCCAGATCCGACGTCTATTGTATTTGATAATGCCAGTGTGAGTGTGCAGAGATTGTCGACGGTGCAGTTGGGATGTACAGTTTATCCATCTGATGCGGAGCAGTCTGTTACATATAGTTCCAGCGCCCCGGCGGTAGCAACTGTGAGTGCGAGTGGTCTTGTGGAGGCAAAGACCTTGGGAACTACTACGATTACTGCAAGATCGACTAAAAATAGTATATCAGCGACGTGCACGGTTACAGTGACGAAGATTCCGGTAGCGGACATTAAATTTACGCTCGAAAAGCTGGAGGTACAGAGAGAAGACACAGCGACCTTATCTTATACCCTGCTGCCGGAAACGGCATATGCAGATTATAAGGCAGATATTACATTTAAAAGCACTGATGAGACTATAGCGGAGATAATTGCAGAGAATAAAGATGCTAGGGAAATTACGATCAAGGGCATCAAAAAGGGGACGACTTCTGTCACGGCGAGTGTGGACGGCTATTCGGCGAGTTGTCCAGTAGAGGTTACGCCGATCCCGGTAGAAAAGATCACGATGACGCCCGAGCCGCCCTCCAAGCTTGAACTGGATCTGAATGCCGAGGCGACGACGTCAGGAACCGTGACCGTGAAAGTGGAACCGGCGAATGCGGATAACAAAGGGGTCATTCTGGTCGATAATTATGACAAAAGTGTCATTGAGGTGACATTTAAGGATGATGCGACGAATGCGACCAAACAGGTCAAGGTAAAGGGCTTGAAAGGCGGAAGCACCATGCTCTCGTTCAGATCAGCAGAAAATGCCAGAATCTTTGGCTACTGTGACGTCACTGTGGAGAGCAAAAAGGTCGATTTGACGGGAATTTCGGCAAGTCCGAGCTGCCCGAAAAATCTGTATGAGGGCAACTCCCTTGAACTGAGCAAGTATATTGTATATAATCCCGGAAATGCGGAAGAGGAAAATAAGGAGCTTACATGGGCAGTCGCCTCCGGAGGCGAGAAGTATGTGGAGGTAGATTCGAAAAGCGGCAGGGCAACCGCAAAATGGGAAAATGAGACGGATACGAACGATACAAAAGAGGTAACAATTACTGCGACTGCGGCAAAGGCGACGGGAACCAATAAGACGGCAACGTTTACCCTGAAGATCACGCGGAGAAACGTGCCGCTCCAGGAGATTTATGTGTCTCCGGAAGAGCTGGTTCTGGAGGATACCGGAAATAAGAGTTCTCAAACGGTGAGGGTGCAGTTGAATCCCCTGACCAGCACGGAGAGAAATATTCTGGCGAAAGTGACGCCTGCCTCTTCGTCGAAGAGAACAGACGGAAAATCCGCTGTTACGGTGGAAGCCGTCAATCCCTACAAATATAAAAACAGCAATGATGATGAAGTGATCATATCCGACGTCGGGCAGGCGGATACAAACGGTTATGTATCCTTTAAGGTGACGGCGAACGAGCTGGAGGGATTGGAAAAGACCGATACCTGTAAGATTACTTTCTATGCGGCGAAGATCACGTTTTCCGATGGCACGCCTAAGGTCAACGAAGGAAAAATAAAGGAAGAATGTGATGTGACGGTCAATAAGTATGTGACTCCGGTAGGGAAACTGGAACTTGACAGATCCCTGACGCTGAAAGACGGGGAGGAAAAGGAACTTACGGCGGTGATCGGTCCGCTGACGGCGGAAGACAGGCATATTGTCTGGACAGTCGATGATCCCGAGATCGCAGAGATCATAGGCGGCGTGGACACGGATGGAAGAAACGAAGCGGCTTTGGTAGACGGCGAGCTGGCGGCTACGGTGAAGATCAGGGCAAATATGGTCGGCACCTGTAAGATCACGGCGACAGCGGCAGGCGATGTGAAAAAGACCTGTGAGGTGACTGTGACAAACGGCGCTCAATTTGCTACGGGTCTGACCATCACGTCGGATGGCGTTCGAGATGAAAACGGAGATAAAACAGAGACGACGGAGATCACCTTGAAGCCGGGGCAGACCTATCGTCTGGATCCCACAGTCGAACCGGCGGATGCCGCCAATAAAAAAGTAAAATGGACTTCGAGCAGCCCGGCAGTCGCAAGCGTGGCAAAACAGGACGGACAGGGAGAAGCCGGTTTTGTGACGGCGAATGCGCTCGGCGTCTGCACGATCACGGCGCATGCGAGCGGCGAATCGTCAGCCTGCACAAAGACGGTGCTGGTGCATGTGATCAACCCCCACATGGAGGTGCATTACAAGGGAGAGCCGGATGCGTGGGCTTATGTGCCGGAGGATCAGCCGATCACCGAAGAAATGTTACGCGATCGGATCAATGTCTTCTTCTGGCCGATCGTAAAGCCTGTTCCCGAGGAGGATCGGGTGACGATTGAAAGCGGCTGGGCTGCGCCCGCAGACGGCGATGCGGATTATACGCTGCGGATCCTGCGGGAGGACGGAAAGACAGAGAAAGTCTTCGAGTCGAAAGATATGGAGACGCCGGGCGTCAAGACGCTTGTGATCTCCTATACCTATAATGGAGTGACCTATAAGGCGAGTATCCAGGTCGAGATGAAAGAGTTTGACGAGGCGGATCTGATCAGCGTCACGCCTTTGAGCGGGGAAGACGCCGATATCTGGAATGTGCCGAACGGTACGCCCGCATCGAGTCTTCCGCTTCCGGAAACGACGGAGATCGTTGTCGGAAGAACGGTCAAGGTGAGTACGGATGAGGGAGAAAAAGATGAGCTGAAAACCTCGAGGCTGGATGCGGAGATCGAATGGGATGTCGCGGCGAGCGGCTATGATTCTTCCAGCGCGGAAGCGCAGGAGTTTACGGTGTTCGGCACGGTACAGCTGCCGGAGTATGTGCATAATCCCAATAATGTCTCCCTGCTCGTGCAGGTGCAGATGCATGTGCGGGAGCAGAATGTAAGCGGCAAACGGGCGGCAAGACCGCGGTTTTCCGTTCTGGATGGGAAAGAGATCGCAAATAAGACGGCGGTAGAACTTCCTTACGGTTCGAAGATCATACTGACGACGGATACCGAGGAAGCGCAGATCTATTATATGGTAGACCGTATGCCCGATGCGGAGAGGGGTATCCCGCATGACGAGGAGCATCAGTATAAGTCGCCCATTACGATCACGGCAAAAACGACTACGATTTATGCGATTGCGGCGAAATCGGGCTATGATGACAGTGAGTGCAGCGAGTGTACGATCAAGCTGTATCAGGCGGATCCCGCCGATCCGGACGATCCGGACGGTCCGCTTCCGGATGATGTGACGGATGAGGATAAAGAGGAGATCGGCGGCAAAGTGCCGGATGGTCTGTGGGCTGTCGTGCAGAAAGGGGAGGATGAAAAGGACGGCTTCCCTTATACCGGAAAGGCGATCAAACCCGCAGTGCATGTATATGACCGCACCATGCTGCTGACGGAGAAGACGGACTATACGCTTGCATACAGCAATAACATTAACGTGGGCTCGGCGAAACTTCCGACGATCACAGTGACGGGCAAGGGCAATTATGAGGGGAAAGCGGTCCTGAACTTTACCATCCTGCCGCAGGATATCACGGATGATTCTGTGGTCATGGATGAATATATGGCTGTGGCTTACAATAAGAAAGCCCAGAAGCCGAACCCGTCGCTTTCGTGGAACGGGAAAAAGCTGACCAAAAACAAAGATTATACTTATGATAATACTTCATATACGGATCCGGGCACTTATAAGGTCACTGTGACAGGCATGGGCAATTATAAGGGCACCAGGACGATGGACTATGAGATCTATCAGGGCGGCGTCGCGGTATCGAAACTGAACATTTCCAAAATCGCCGACCAGAAGTATACGGGAATGCCGATCCAGCCGCCCGTGACGGTAAAATATAAAAATACGACGCTGGCGCTCGGCACAAAGAACGGAAAAACAGGGAATTATTATCTGAAATACGAGAACTGCACGGAGGTGGGAACGGCGTCCGTCGTGATCTACGGCAAAGGAAACTATAAAGGTTCCAAGCGGATCAATTTCAAGATCCTGCCTACGGCAAAGATCAATCAGGCGGCGATCACGTTGGATCTGCCTGCCGGAGGCGTTTCCTATACGGGGGAGCCGTATCGGCCTGCATGTATCGTGAAGTATGGCGGCAAGGACTTAAAAGAAGAGCAGGATTACACGGTCAGCTATCAGAATAATATCAATGTCGGTACAGCCACGGTCGTGATCACGGGTAAGGGCGCTTATGCCGGTACGGCGAAAAAGACGTTCAAGATCCTGAAAAACGATATTTCAGGGCTTGCCGCTGTCATGGATTCGAGCTTTACCTATGAAAAGGGCGGCTGTAAGCCGAAACCGACGATCACCTATAACGGGATGACCTTAAAGGAGGGGACGGATTATACCCTGACCTACAAGAACCACAATAAGATCGGAAATACCGCCTATGTGACGGTGAAAGGCAAGGGCAATTACAAGGGACAGATCGTTCGGTATTTTGCCGTGACCGTGCAGGATATTTCCAATCTGACCGTGGTGGCAGCGGATAAGGTCTACCAGCAGAAAAAGAATATTTATAAGACGTCTGTGAAAGTGATCGACTTAAACGGCAAGGCGCTGACTGCCGGAACAGATTATGACAAGGCGGTCTATTACACCTATGAGAGCGGCGATAAGGCGGGACAGCCGGTGCTGTCCACGGATATCATTCCCGTCGGAACGGTGATCGGGGTAGATATCCGGGTATCGAACCCGCGCTGCTATCAGGGAACGGTGCACGGCACCTATCGGATCGTGCGGGCGAGCGTTGCAAACGCGAAAGTGACGATTCCTGCGCAGGAGTATACAGGCAGAAGCATCCGCCCGAAGAAGAGCCAGATTCAGGTGGTCGTCAATAAGGTGCCGCTGGGAGATAACGATTATGAGATCGTCAGCTATGAAAATAATATCAAGCAGGGAACGGCGAAAATAACCATCCGGGGAGTCGGCGGTTACGGCGGAACGAAGACGGCGACCTTTAAAATCAGAAAGAAAGGGATTTTGAACTTAAAGTTTTAAGGGCGGTCTTATGAAAAAACTTGCATATTTCTAAAAAAAGAGTAAAATAAAAGTATATGTTAGCTGGTCGGAGTGTGCGGTGGCATATTCCGACCGCCATATCTAGTATCTGGAAAAGGAGCGGTCCCCATATGTCGGGGTTTGAGGCGGCGGGAAGAAGATTCAGGACGGCAGCCGAGTACCAGGCGGCAAAGCGCGACCTGAAACGGATCGAGGAGATCAAGTCAAAGATACATATGGATCAGCCCGGCGAGGTGATTTCTCTCAGCGAAGCCCTTGCAGAAGGGCAGTATCGTTTTGAGAGTGTGATCGGCAGCGAGTTTGACGACGAGATCTATGAACTGGCGGAGAGATTCAAAAGCCAGGGCTATACGAAGAACAGTCGGCTCCCTGCCGGCAGAAAAGCCAGGAAGAAAGCGCAGAAGAAGCAGGAAAAGGTCCTTGCTAAGACAGAGAAAGCGAAAAAGAACAGATCAGACAAAAAGGTGTCACTCGAGGATTTTGATGCGGATATGCGCAAGGAGATCCTCGCGGAGATAAAAAAGAGAGAGAAACACCGCAGGCTGTTAGTCATTCTTTGCAGTACCGTTGCAGTAGGATGCTTCGGCTATTTTGGCGTTTATTCCTATTTTGCGGACAGGACACAGATGGATTATGAGAAACTTGCCCTGTTAAAAGGAAGCAGCAGCCTGACGGGCACAAGCTGGCAGAAGCAGGGCGTTACGATCCACTATACGGAGGACGAGGAGCGGGAACTCACCGTCCTGCCGGAATATGAAACGCTTTATAATAAGAACAAAAAGCTCATCGGGTGGCTTTCGATCGACGGCACCAATATCGACTATCCGGTGATGCAGACCGCGAATAATGAGTATTATCTGGATCATAACTTTAATCAGGAATACGATAAAAACGGAAGCCTGTTTCTGGATGCCGGCTGTGATGTGGTAAACAGGAACACGAATCTGATCATATACGGGCATCATATGAAGTCCGGAAAGATGTTCGGTAATTTGAACAGTTACAGCAGTAAAGAGTATTGCGAGAAGCATGCGAAGATCCGCTTCGACACGATCTATGAACGTGGACTTTATGAGGTCATGTATGTGTTCCGCTCACGGATCTTTAACGAAGACGAAGTGGTGTTCAAATATTATCAGTTTTTTGACGCGGCATCGGAAAAGGAATTTGATTCCAACATGAAAGAGATGGCGGCGCTCTCTCTTTATGATACCGGTGTGACGGCGGTTTTCGGCGATGAGCTTCTGACGCTGTCCACCTGCGACAGTTCCGAGCAGGACGGCAGGTTTGTGGTAGTGGCGAAGCGGGTCGTGACAGAGTAGAGCGGCAGCACGACGATACATTCTTTTCAGATAGAAACAAAATTGTGTAAGGGAATGAGGAGAAAAGTACCATGGCGAAGAAAACAGTGACGAAGAAGCCGAAGAGGAGAATGAAAAGAGCCGTCAGGCGCAGTATGGCAGCGGTTCTGATGATTACCGCGATCGTGGTAGCGGCGATTCCTGTACCGGAAAACCTGGCGGACGACGGGACTTCCGATCTGCCGACGAATGTGCAGGCGGCGCTTACTTATGTGGAAGCGTCAGCGGATAACGGATATGTGAGCAATCCGCGGGGAGAGC
>JAMPCE010000021.1 GCA_023666335.1 bacterium | reverse complement strand
GGGAAGATCGGGCGGCTGTGGATAAAACTACGGAAACTCAAGGATTATAGCGCGCCTTGACTTTAGCGATTAAAAGTGCTAAAGTGATTTGGAAGAAAGGAGTCCGTTCATGCCAACCTTAGAAGAGATCAGGGAGCGCTTTCAAAAAGACCGTTTTGCCACGGAGGCGGCGAATATTGTGATCGATGCCGCACAGCCGGGAAAGGCGGTCTGCTCAGTGACGCTTAAGGCGCATCACATGAACGCGAACAACGTCCCTATGGGGGGCGCTATTTTTACGTTAGCGGACTTTGCCTGTGCGGTGGCGGCAAACGGTCATGCCGAGAGAGTGACGGTCAGCCAGAATGCGTCCATTACGTTCCTTTCCCCGGCGAAAGGAAAGCGGCTCATTGCAGAGGCGTCCTGTCTGCGGGCGGGGCGGACGACGGGGCTGTATGCCGTGGATATTCGGGATGAATTGGATACTTATGTGGCGCATGCGACGATCAATGCCTTTACAGTTGGATAAATAACACATGTTATATATAGATACCAAAGGAGGATTTGCGGAATGGTCATTACGGAGTTTTTGGAGCGCAACGCCCGTCTCTACGGACAGGATACGGCGCTTGTGGAATTGAATCCCTCGCAGGAGCGCGACAGCGCCGTGACATGGCGGGAGGCGAGTCTGATCGAGAGTGCGGGGGATGGCGCGCCCTACCGCAGGGAACTGAGCTGGTCGGATTTTGACAGGCGGGCGAACCGCTTTGCCAATCTGCTCTTGTCCCGTGGGATGGAGCGGGAGACCAAGGTGGGCATTTTGATGATGAACTGTCTGGAATGGCTGCCCATCTATTTCGGGATCCTGAAAGCGGGCGGGGTGGCTGTGCCCTTAAATTTCCGCTATTCGGCGGAGGAGATCAAGTATTGTCTGGGGCTTGCGGATGTGGAGATTCTGGTCTTCGGACCGGAGTTTATCGAGCGCATGGACAGTATCGCGAAAGATTTGTCCGCCATCAGGATGATGTTCTTTCCGGGGAAAGGCGGTCCCGATTATACGGAGGACTGTCTGAAACTGATGGGATTTTGTTCCTCCAGCGCGCCGCCGGTGGCGCTTGACGAGATGGATTATGCGGCGATTTATTTTTCCTCCGGCACGACAGGATTTCCGAAAGCGATCCTGCATAACCATTTGTCCCTGCGGTCTTCCTGTGAAACGGAACAGAACCATCACGGACAGACCAGAGACGATGTATTTTTATGTATCCCGCCCCTTTATCACACCGGGGCAAAGATGCACTGGTTCGGCTCCTTGCTTTCGGGCAGTAAGGCGGTGCTTCTGCGAGGTGTGACGCCGGAGTGGATCTTAAGGGCGGTCACGGAGGAAAAGTGCACGATCGTCTGGCTTTTAGTGCCGTGGGCGCAGGATCTTCTGGATGCGATCGATTCCGGGAAAGTGGATATGTCCCATTATCTGCTGGAACAGTGGCGGCTGATGCACATCGGCGCACAGCCCGTTCCGCCGAGTCTCATTCAGCGCTGGAAAAAGCATTTTCCGCATCATCTGTATGACACGAACTATGGCTTAAGCGAATCCATAGGACCGGGCTGCGTGCATCTGGGCGTGGAGAACATACATAAAGTAGGCGCGATCGGAAAGCCCGGCTATCACTGGGAGGCAAAGATCGTGAACGAGCAGGGCGAAGAGGTCGAGCAGGGCGAAGTGGGCGAGCTTGCCGTGTACGGACCGGGCGTGATGCTCTGCTATTACAAGAATCCGGAAGCGACGGACGAAGTCTTAAAAGACAGATGGCTTTACACCGGAGATATGGCACGCATGGATGAGGATGGCTTCATCTACCTTGTGGACCGCAAGAAGGACGTCATCATCTCGGGCGGCGAAAACCTGTATCCGGTGCAGATCGAGGATTTCCTGCGGGGAAATGATAAGATCAAGGATGTGGCGGTGATCGGTCTGCCGGACAGCAGGCTTGGCGAGATCGCGGCGGCTGTCATTGAACTGAAAGAGGGCGTATCCGCTACGGAGGAGGAAATCAATGAGTTCTGCAAGGAACTGCCCCGCTACAAGCGTCCCCGGAAGATTATTTTTGAAGAGGTACCCAGGAACCCGACCGGAAAGATCGAGAAGCCGGTCCTCAGGGAGCGGTATTGTCATGGCAGTCTTGTTGAGGCGCAGATCAGAAATTGAGTGTGGTCTCATATTACATAACATATGTTATAAAACAGTGAGGAGATAAAAAATATGGATCTTTTTATTAAGGTATTGATGTTAGTTGTTTTTTTCGGGGTGATGATCGGAATCGGACTATACTGTAGAAAGCATGCAACGGATGTCAATGGTTTCGTGTTGGGCGGCAGGAGCGTGGGTCCGTGGCTGACCGCTTTTGCTTACGGCACCAGCTATTTTTCAGCGGTGGTCTTTGTGGGCTACGCGGGACAGTTCGGCTGGAAATACGGCATCGCGGCTACCTGGGCGGGACTTGGGAATGCCTTTCTTGGTTCGCTGCTTGCCTGGGCGGTGCTGGGACGGCGCACCCGTATCATGACGCAGCATCTGGACAGTGCGACCATGCCGGAATTTTTCGGAAAGCGTTTCGGGAGCGAGCCGTTAAAGCTGGCGGCATCGGCGATCATCTTTATCTTCCTGATCCCCTATACCGCCAGTCTTTACAACGGGCTGAGCCGCTTGTTCGGGATGGCGTTCGACATCGACTACAGCGTGTGCGTGATCGTGATGGCGGTGCTCACAGGCATCTATGTCATTGCCGGCGGCTATATGGCGACTGCCATCAATGATTTTATTCAGGGCATCATCATGATATTTGGAATAACAGCTGTTATTTTAGCAGTGCTTCACAGTCAGGGCGGTTTTCTGGCGGCGCTTGATAAATTGGCGGCAGTGAGCGACGAGACCGTTTCCGCGGCGCCGGGTGTGTTCAATTCTTTCTTCGGACCGGATCCGGTGGGTCTGCTCGGCGTGGTGATTCTCACGAGTCTCGGCACCTGGGGACTGCCGCAGATGGTGCAGAAATTCTATGCGATCAAGAGCGAGAGCGCGATCAACAAGGGTATGGTCATTTCCACGGTCTTTGCGACGATCGTTTCCGGCGGCTGCTATTTTCTGGGCGGCTTCGGCAGACTGTTTTCTGACAAGATCGACATTGCGGCGAACGGTTATGATTCGGTCGTGCCGACCATGCTGTCGGGGCTTCCCACCATTTTGATCGCGGTCGTGGTCATTCTGGTGCTGTCCGCTTCCATGTCCACCCTGTCTTCCCTTGTTTTGGCATCCAGCTCCACCTTGACGCTGGACTTTATTAAAGGTAATATCATAAAAGAGATGGATGAAAAAAGCCAGGTCAAATGGATGCGCGCGCTGCTGGTGGTGTTTATCGTGATTTCCGTCATTCTGGCGCTCATTCAGTATCGCTCTAACGTTACCTTTATCGCGCAGCTCATGGGTGTGAGCTGGGGCGCGCTGGCGGGCGCTTTTCTTGCGCCGTTCCTCTACGGTCTGTACTGGAAGCGGACCACGAAAGCGGCCTGCTGGGTGAGTTTCCTGTTTTCCACGATCGTCATGCTGGCGAATATCTTTTTCAGGGCGAGTTTTCCGGCTCTTTTGCAGTCCCCGATCAATGCCGGCGCGTTCTGTATGCTGGCGGGGCTGGTGATTGTGCCGGTGGTGAGCGTTTTCACGAAAGCGCCCGAAGAGGAGCGGCTTACGGAAGTATTTTCGTGTTATGATCAGAAGGTGACGGTTTCCGTGAAGGATTCAATCGGGGAATAGGAATGCCATAAAACGGCATTCTCCGCAACATCTGTATCATATGAGAAAGGATAAACTTTTATGAAGACATTGATGCTTGGCAATGAGGCGGTTGCCAGAGGGCTTTATGAGGCGGGATGCAGTTTTGTGTCCAGTTATCCGGGGACGCCCAGCACGGAGATCACCGAATGCGTGGCGAAATACGAGGAGGTCTACGCGGAATGGGCGCCGAACGAGAAAGTTGCGCTCGAGGCGGCGTTTGGCGCGTCTCTGGCGGGAAAGAGAAGCTTTTGCGCGATGAAGCATGTGGGCTTAAATGTGGCAGCGGATCCGCTGTTTACGATTTCTTATACGGGCGTAGGTGCGGGACTGATCCTAGGCGTGGCGGATGACGCCGGGATGCACAGTTCCCAGAACGAACAGGATTCCCGCCACTATGCTTTAAGCGCGAAAGTACCCATGCTGGAGCCCTCCGATGCGGCGGAGGGGCTTGCCTTTGCGAAACTCGCCTACGAACTTTCCGAGCAGTTTGACACGGCGGTGCTTCTTAAGATGTGCACCCGCGTAAGCCACTCCCAGAGCGTGGTGGAGACGGCGGAGCGCGTGCTGCCGAAAGAAAAGCCATACGAAAAGAATTCCGCAAAATACATTATGATGCCGGGGTATGCGAAAAAGAAACATCCGGCTGTGGAAGCGCGCACAAAGGCTTTGGCGGAGTGGGCGGAGACTGCAGAGATCAACCGCATTGAGGCGGGAACTGACAAAAAGTACGGCATCGTCACTTCCTCGACCTGCTATCAGTATGTGAAAGAGGCATTCGGGGATACCTATCCCGTTTTGAAGCTGGGGATGATCTGGCCGATGCCGGAGAGAAAGATCCGCGATTTCGCAGCTTCGGTGGAGAAGCTGGTGGTGGTGGAGGAATTGGACGGCTTTATCGAGGCGCACTGCCGGAACCTGGGGCTTGCGGTGACGGGAAAAGAACTGTTTTCCGCAGTCGGTGAGCTGAGCCAGAATATCGTCGCGGAAAAGCTCGGCGGGAAAGTGCAGGCAGGACCTGTCCTTTCGGAGGAGATTCCGGCGAGACCGCCCGTGATGTGCGCGGGTTGTCCGCACCGCAGCATATTCTATGTATTAAAGAAGATGAACCTCACGGTTCTGGGAGATATCGGCTGTTATACATTGGGAGCGGTGGCGCCCTTAAATGCGATCGACACGACGATCTGTATGGGTGCGTCCGTATCGGGGCTGCACGGTTTTGTGAAAGCGGGCGGCGAAGAGCGGGAAGGAAAGACGGTAGCGGTGATCGGCGACTCGACCTTTATTCACTCCGGCGTTACGGGTCTGATCAATATCGCTTACAACGAATCGAATGCGACCGTCATTATTCTGGACAACTCCATTACGGGTATGACGGGGCATCAGCAGAATCCGACTACAGGATATAATCTGAAAGGCGATCCCTGTACAAAGATCGATCTGGAGACCCTCTGCCACGCGGTCGGCATCAATAGGGTGCGGGTGGTGGATCCCTACGATATGGACGCCTGCGAAAAGGCGCTTACGGAGGAACTGGCGGCAAAGGAGCCGTCGGTCATCATTTCCCGCCGTCCCTGCGCGCTGCTCAAATATGTGAAGCATCCGGGACCGATCTGTGCCGATCCGGAGAAATGTAAGGGCTGCAAGGTCTGCATGAAGATCGGCTGCCCGGCGATCAGCGTGACGGACGGGAAAGTCAAGATCGACAATACCCTGTGCGTGGGGTGCGGGGTCTGTGAGCAGTTATGCAAATTTGGGGCACTTGATGGAGGAGGTGTGTAAAAAATCACACTGATGTGCTGATTTTTTACACGCAAATTTGTGTAGGAGCGTCACAAATTTGTATGATGGCAGACGCAAATTTGAGATTTGCGTCGCCCCGTCGCGAAGACGCTCCGGAATGGAGAATAATATGGAAACAAAAAATATCATGATCGTGGGGGTAGGCGGTCAGGGCACGCTTCTTGCGAGTAAACTCTTAGGGCGGCTGCTCCTCACAAAAGGATACGATGTGAAAGTGAGCGAGGTGCACGGCATGAGCCAGCGCGGCGGCAGCGTGGTCACTTATGTGCGCTGGGGCGAGCGGGTGTATTCTCCCATCATCGACAAGGGACAGGCGTACTGCATCCTCTCGTTTGAGCTGCTGGAAGCGGCGCGCTATACAGAGTTCCTAAAACCAGGCGGCAGAATCATTGTAAACAGCCAGCAGGTCAATCCCATGCCGGTGATCGCGGGCGCGGCGGTCTATCCCGAGAATCTGACGGAGAAACTTTTAGCGCTGGGGATCCAGGTGGACGCGCTGGATGCGCTGACGCTCGCGGAGGAAGCGGGGAGCAGCAAGGCGGTCAATCTGGTGTTGATGGGGCGGCTGGCGAACTATTTTGACTTTACCAAAGAAGAGTGGATGGAAGCGATCGAACAGAGCGTGCCGCCAAAGTTCTTGGAATTGAACAAAAAGGCGTTCGCGCTGGGAGAAAGCGCGTAAAAAACAGTTGACAAACGGGAAGTTATCGTATAAATTATTAGGCAGTAAGAAAACAGAGACAAAAACAGGCGATGAAGAGAACAAGTAGTGGATCAGGGAACGAACAGAGAGCAGCCGGTTGATGAGAGGCGCGCGGGAACTTTTCCATGAATACATCTCGGAGCTTCACGGCAGAATGGAACGGGGCGTTCTTAGTAGGCTGTGGCGGAATGCCGCACGTTATCGCGGCGGAGTATTGCGGAATGAGCTAATAACGCGAGTTATTTATACGCAGTACTCAATGAGGCAGTCGGCGCGAGCCGTCTGTGAAATTAGGTGGTAGCACGAGTTTAACCCTCGTCCTGATACAGGACGGGGGTTTCCTGTTTGCAGAAAAGAAAGGGAGATGATTGAAAAAAATCTCTGATGAGCATTTTTTTCAATCTGGAATTTGTGGTGAAGCGTCACAAATTCCTATGATCGCAGAGCAGAATTTGAGATTCTGCTCGCGGCCTCAGCGTAGAACGCTTCGGAACGGAGGAAAAAATGGGAATCTACGAAGAATTGCAGGCGCGGGGACTTCTCGCGCAGCTGACGGATGAGGCTCAGATCCGCGAGCTGATCAACAACGGCAAAGCGACTTTTTACATCGGGTTCGATCCGACGGCGGACAGCCTGCATGTAGGGCATTTTATGGCGCTTTGTCTGATGAAGCGTTTGCAGGAGGCGGGAAACAAGCCTATTGCGCTGATTGGCGGCGGCACGGCGATGATTGGAGATCCTTCCGGCAGAACGGATATGCGTTCCATGATGACGAAAGAGACGATCGCGCACAACTGCGAGTGCTTTAAGAAGCAGATGAGCCGTTTTATCGACTTTTCCGAGGGAAAGGCGCTGATGGTCAACAATGCGGACTGGCTCCTTGACTTAAATTATGTCGAATTTATCCGAGAGGTGGGACCGTGCTTCTCCGTGAACAATATGCTCCGCGCGGAGTGCTACAAACAGCGGATGGAGAAAGGCTTAAGCTTTTTGGAGTTCAACTACATGATCATGCAGAGTTATGATTTCCTGGAGCTTTACAAGCGATACGGCTGCAATATGCAGTTTGGCGGGGACGATCAGTGGAGCAATATGCTGGGCGGCACGGACCTGATCCGCCGTAAATTATCCAAGGACGCTTATGCCATGACGATCACGCTCCTCATGAATTCCGAGGGCAAGAAGATGGGTAAGACGCAGAAAGGCGCGGTGTGGCTCGATCCCGACAAGACTTCGCCTTATGAGTTCTATCAGTATTGGCGTAACGTCGATGACGCGGATGTCTTAAAATGCCTGCGGATGCTGACGTTCCTGCCCCTCTCACAGATCGAGGAGATGGACGGCTGGGAGGGCAGCCAACTGAACGAGGCGAAAGATATCCTTGCCTATGAGCTGACGAACCTCGTGCACGGCGAGGAGGAGGCGAAAAAAGCGAAAGAGGCGTCAAAGGCGCTCTTTTCCGGCGGCGGAAGTTTGGAGAATATGCCGACAGTGACCCTGACAGAGGAAGATTTTCGGGACGGAAAGATCGACATTCAGGGCGTTTTGGTGGCGGCTGGGCTTGCGTCTTCCCGCTCTGACGCGCGCAGGGCGATCGAACAGGGCGGCGTGACGATCAAGGGAGAAAAGGTGACGGACTTAAAAACCTGCTACACGAAAGAACAGATCGCAGCAGAGGAGTTCATTGTGAAAAAGGGAAAGAAGAACTTTAAGAAGATCATAGCATAATCGATCGGACAGATGACGGGGAGTAGAAAGAAGCAAAATTATGGAGGAAATGACAATGGAAAAGAGAGCAAAGGGAAGGACGTTAATGTCCTACGCACCGGATATCAAGGTGGTGGACTGTACGCTGCGGGACGGCGGGCTGGTCAATGACTTTTATTTTACGGATGAGTTCGTAAGGGACCTGTATCAGGCGAATATCAAGGCAGGCGTGGACTATATGGAGTTTGGCTACAAGGCGTCGAAAGAGATGTTTGACGTCAATAAGTTCGGCAAGTGGAAGTTCTGTGACGATAAGGACATCCGCGCCGTTGTGGGCGATAACAAGACGGATATGAAGATCGGCGTGATGGCGGATGTGGGGCGCTGCGATTTCAAAAGGGATATCCTGAACAAAAAGGACAGCCCGGTCGATCTGGTGCGCATCGCGACGTATATCAATACCATACCGGCAGCGATCGAGATGATCGAGGACTGCACGAAAAAAGGGTACGAGACCACGGTCAATATCATGGCGATCTCCAAGGCGAATGAGACGGATCTGGACGCAGCACTTGACTTACTTGGTCAAAGCAGCGTGGGGACAATCTACCTGGTGGACAGCTACGGCTCCCTCTATCCGGAGCAGGCGCGCCGTCTTGCGGAGAAATATCTGGAAGTGGCGGATAAGTACGGCAAAAAGGTAGGGATCCATGCCCACAACAATCAGCAGCTTGCCTTTGCGAACACAACGGAAGTCGTCATCATGGGTGTGAGTTATCTGGACGCCACAGTGAACGGGATGGGACGGGGCTGCGGCAACTGCCCCAGCGAACTGTTGCTGGGATTTTTGAAAAATCCGAAGTACAATGTCAATCCGATCCTGCGGTTTATCCAGCAGCAGATGGTTCCGCTTAGGGAATCCGGCGTGACGTGGGGCTATGATGTACCGTATCTGTTGACCGGGCTGTTGAACCAGCATCCCAAGTCGGCGATCCAGTTTATGAAAGAAAACAGGAAAGATTATTACGAATTCTATCTGGAGCTTCTGGAAAGCTTTTGATAAATAACATATGATATTTATTTGGCGCCGAAAGAGAACAGAAAAACAGGAGAAACGGAAAACAGAGGAGTGAGGAACCGTGAAACTGCAAGAAGATGACGATCTGGAATTTATGGATCTGGACGACGATCTGCCGGAGAATGCTGCGGATGACTATGACGATGACGGGGCGTTCGAGGATGAACTGGACGAGAAGACGCTGCGGTTCGTGCGCAGGGTGCTGTTTCCGTCCGTGATCGGTCTGGTGGTCGTGATCGTTGCCGTGGCGGCAATTCTCATGACCAGAGGCGGCAAAAAGGCGGAAGAAGAAGCCGTTCCGGCTGCAGAAATGACAGTGGGGCAGGAAATCGAAGGGCAGGAAACGGAAGAGATATCCGCCGAATCGGAAACCGGACAGGAGATGCAGGAAGAACCGGCTGTGGATGACGCGGGGCTTTTAGGCGGAGCGGCAGACGGGGAGAGCGGAGAGCTGGCGCAGGGAACGGATCCGGAGACGGAGACGATGAGCACCGAGCAGGGCACGGAGGTGGATGTGACGAAACTTCTCTCCTCCGAAGCGGCGGCGGAAACGGATGAGATCACGTTCGGCATCGATGTAGCCCGCTATCAGGGAACGATCGACTGGGCGCAGGTGGCGGCGTCAGGCGTTGATTTTGTCATGGTGCGGGTGGGCTACCGCATGGATGAAAGTCGGGAGATCGTGGCTGACAGTAACGCCCGTTATAATATGCAGGAAGCGCAGAAAAACGGCATAAAGCTTGGCGCTTATTTCTTTTCTACCGCAGTCACCGAGGAGGAAGCGAGAGAGGAAGCCGATTGGACGGCGGACTATATCTCGCAGTATCAGATCACATACCCCGTAGCCTTTGACTGCGAGGGCTTTGAACGCGCGCAGAGTGCGCAGTACGGTCTGTCCGCCACACAGCGGACGGACATAGCGATCGCGTTTTTGAATAGAATTTATGAGAGGGGCTATACGCCGATGTTCTATTCTTCCATGAATGAGATGGCGGGCGATGCGAAATGGGAGACCTCCCGGATCGAGACGAGTTTCCGCATCTGGGTCTCCCAGTATCCGCAAACGCCTTATCCCCAGACGGAAAAGTCCGCTTATGGCGGCGCTCATGCCATGTGGCAGTACACGAACCGGGGAACGGTCGCGGGCATCAGCCAGCCTGTGGACGTCAACATCGCATATTTCGGCTATGAGGGGACTGCCGATGCGCAAAATGAGGAAGCGCCGGAGGAAGCAGCCGCGGATGTGGAGGCGCTGATGCCGTTTACGGCGGTGGAGGAAGAAGTGACGGCAAAGGATGCGACCAATCTGCGGAACATCCCCAGCCAGGGCGATGACAGCACGATCGTGTACACGCTGAAAAACGGAGAGACGCTAAAGCGGACCGGCGTGAGCGAGAGCGGCTGGTCAAGGCTTCTTTACAACGAACAGACCGTCTATGCCGTGAGCAGTTATCTGACGACAGATCTCGCGTACCAGACGCCGCAGCCTGAGGTGCAGGAGGGCGCGGGCAGCGGCGACGGCTTAAAGACGAAGTTTGCGGAGCGGGACGAACAGGTGACGGCAAAGATCGAAGTCAATCTGCGCGCTCTTCCCAGCGTGACGAACCCCGACGCTGTGGTGGTGGCGGTCCTGCACAACGGCGAGTATGCCACCAGGACGGGCATCAATGAGGATTACGGCTGGTCGAGACTTTCCTATAACGGTCAGACCGTCTATGCGATATCAAGTTACTTACAGCAGTAAGTGGAAAAGGAGGCTCATGATGAGAACAGTGGTCGAAAAGCAGCAGTTTGATGAAGAACGGGCGTTATACAATTTGCAGAACGCCGACGTGAAAAGTTGTGTTTTTGCAGGCCCTGCGGACGGCGAATCGGTCCTGAAAGAATCGAGGGATATCGTGGTCACAGACTGTACATTTTCTCTCCGCTATCCCCTGTGGCATGTCAAAAAGTTTACGATGGAGCATTCCACGATGGATGAACTGACGCGGGCAGCCATCTGGTACGCGTCGGACGGCGTGATCAAAGACTCTACGCTCGGCGGTATCAAGGCGGTCAGGGAATGTGAGCGGATCAGTCTTGCGGACTGTCATATCGTGTCGCAGGAATTTGGCTGGAAATCATCAGATATTTCGCTTGCAGATTCTGAGATCGAGTCGGAGTATCCGTTCTTTGACAGCAGGAACGTGACGCTTACGCGGGTGAAGCTGAAAGGGAAATATTCCTTTCAGTATATGAAGAATCTGGAGATCACGGACTGCGTGCTGGATACGAAAGACGCTTTCTGGCACAGCGAGAACGTGACGGTGAAAAACAGTGTTGTCAAGGGAGAATATCTGGCATGGTTCTCCGACGGTCTGACGCTGATCGACTGTAAGATCATCGGGACGCAGCCCTTATGCTACTGTAAAAACCTGAAACTGATCAACTGCACGATGGAAGATACCGACCTTTCTTTCGAGTATTCGGATGTGGAGGCGGATGTGAAAGGGCATGTGCTCTCCATCAAGAATCCGAAGTCGGGGACCATCACGGTGGACAGCGTCGGGGAGATTATCAGGGAAGCACCCGTTATGGAATGTTTGGGCGAAATCGTCGTAAGAGAAAAGAACGGATGATATTTTAAGGACAGCCGAAAACGGCGGATGTTATTGTACGATATTATGATATTTGTGGGAGCAGGAGCAAGGTTGACTTAATTTGCGCCTTCTGATTCGTCCGGAGAGAATGAAAAAGAAAAATCAGTAATATGTTAAAACAAAATTTAACAAATTGCTGATTTTTCTTTTTGATTTAATTTTTGTAAATGGCTTTCAGATGATCCATTTTGGCGCCTGCATTGACCAAAAGCGCGTCCAGCAGCGTGATTGCCGCCATGCTCTCCACCACGACGACTGCCCGGGGCACGATCACGGGATCATGGCGGCCTTTGATGGAAAGGCTGATCTCCTCGCCGTCCCGGTTCACGGTATCCTGTGGGGAGAAGATGGAGGGGGTGGGCTTTACATGGGCGCGGAGCACGATCTGTGAGCCGTCGCTGATGCCGCCCAAAATTCCGCCCGCATGGTTCGTGGTTTTTACGATCTGACCGTCCCGTACGCGGAACGCGTCATTGTTGGCAGAGCCGCGGCGGGTGCTCACTTCGATGCCGTCGCCGATCTCCACGGCTTTTACCGCGCCGATGGACATCAGCGCCTTTGCCAGGTTGGCGTCCAGCTTTTCAAAAACAGGATCGCCGAGCCCTGCGGGGACGCCGTCGATCACGCACTCGATCACACCGCCCGCGGAGTCGTAATTGCTCATGCAGTCCGAGAGATACTTTTCCGCCAGGGCGGAAGCGTCCCGGTCGGGCATACAGGTCGGCGTTTCCGCCGCCGCCGCCCTGTCAAAACGTTCCGGGTCGATGGATACCGGACCGATGGAGCGCGTGTAGGCAAATAGCTCGATCCCGAACTCCCGCAGCGCCTTTGCGGCGATCGCGCCTGCGGCGACACGTCCGACGGTCTCTCTGCCGGAAGAACGTCCGCCGCCCCGGTAGTCGCGGAAGCCGTATTTTTGGTCAAACGTGTAATCGGCGTGTCCGGGGCGGTAGGAAGCCGCTATTTCACTGTAATCTCCGGAACGCTGCGAGGTGTTTTGAATAAGCAGGGAGATGGGAGCGCCGGTGGTCTTTTCTTCAAAAACGCCGGAGAGGATCTCCACGGCGTCTGCCTCTTTGCGGGAGGTGGTGATCCGGCTTTTTCCCGGTTTCCGCCTGTCCAAATATGTCTGAATGTCGTTTACATGGAGGGGAAGCCCGGCGGGGCAGCCGTCGATCACGACGCCAAGCCCGGGACCGTGAGACTCGCCCCAAGTGGTGATTCGGTAGATAATTCCCAGTGATGAACCTGCCATTGTCTGACCCTTTCTTTTAGTGTGTGAAATTTTCTGAAAATAACATGCAGGATATCCTGCAAAATAAAATTGCGCCTGAAATATAAAATGCAGAGTTAAAAATGCGTTCCGCCGGGCACTTGCCGCAAAAGTAGACGGAAAACCGTAAATTCGACAAAGACCGCGCAAAAATCCTTGCTTTTTTCACTAACCATCATATCATATCCGGTTAAAAATGCAAGAGCAGGCTGACGAAAAAAAGAAAGAAAAAGAACGGTGCCGGCGTGGCTGGAAAATAACAGCTGCATTCCAAAAATTAAATCAAGAGGGAAAAGTTTTTAAAAAATGGGAAAAATTTGTAGAAAAATATGAGATTTACATAAAAAAGGGGGTGTACAAATAAATTTTATATGTTATGATAAAAGACAGAATGAAAGTTATCGTAATCGTAAATCATCCGGCAGGATGGCGAGATCGTTGAGGAGCGGATGGAGAAGACATTTCGGGAAAAGATAATCATATATTTTACGGGCGTCGGGAAAAAGCATAAGCTGTTAAAGTACCCTTCCCTGCTGGCGTTGTTCGTCTCTCTCTTTTTCTATTATATCGGGAGGCATTTCATGTCGAACGGCAAGCGCTATGCCAGTATCGCGTTTGTAGGGATCTTCTTTGTGAGCAGCTGTAGTTTTTCCTTTGCGGTGTTTGCGGAGCGTACGGGTTTTACCGGCGTACAGGAAACTTACAGCGCGGTCGTGGGGATATCGGATATTTCGCTGGCGCCTGTAGCGCCGGAGGCGGGAGCGCTTTTGTCGGAAAAGGAAAGCGGCGGCACCGCGGCGTATGAGACTGAGACGGGGGACGAGACGCAGGATGAGACACAGATAGAAGCTTATACGCTGGATGATATTTTGGCATACCACGAGCATAAGGGCGCTCATGAGGAAGAGGAAGATCAGTCGGACGGGGTGCAGACGGCGGTGGCTGCCAGTGATCGGAATTTTGATTCGACGGACTGGCGGCTTGTGCTGATCAATAAGCAGCATCCCATATCAGAGGATTATGAGTTCAAACTTGGCAGGATGTCGATCGAGACAAAGAATATCCAGCTCGACGACAGAATTATCGAAGATCTGCTGCTCATGATGCAGGCAGCCAAGAAAGATGGCATGAATCTGGCGATCAGATCTCCGTACCGCACTTCCGACAGGCAGGAATCGAACTTTAACGACAGGATCAAATCCTATATGCGGCAGGGGCTGTCTTATATGGAGGCATATAAAGCGACATCGCAGGTGATTACGGTCCCGGGATGCAGCGAACACGAGGTCGGGCTTGCGCTCGATATCACGTCGGAATCCTATTTACAGCTTTTGCAGGGGTTTGCCGATACCAAAGAGGGACAGTGGCTGGCGGAGCACAGCCATGAATACGGCTTTATCCTGCGCTATCCTGCGGGAAAGGAATATATCACGAGTATCGAGTATGAACCCTGGCATTTCCGCTATGTCGGCAGGGAAGCCGCCTCCGTGATGAAAGAGGAAAATCTCTGCCTCGAGGAGTTCTGGGATAAATATCTATAGTTATTTTATATCGGAGAGAAGACAGTATGTATCGAATCTTAAAACAGGAAGGCAGGGCGAAGCGGGCTGAACTGACCACAGTACACGGCACGATCCAAACCCCTGTCTTTATGAATGTAGGGACGGCGGCGGCGATCAAGGGTGCGGTATCGACGGAGGATCTGGAGCAGATCGGCACGCAGGTGGAACTGTCCAATACCTACCATCTGCATGTAAGACCGGGCGACCGGATCATTCGGGAATTGGGCGGTCTGCATCGGTTTATGTCCTGGGAGAAGCCGATTCTTACGGATTCGGGCGGCTTTCAGGTCTTTTCGCTGGCGGGGCTTCGGCGGATCAGGGAGGAGGGGGTGTATTTCCACTCCCACATAGACGGCCGCAAGATCTTTATGGGACCGGAGGAGAGTATGCAGATCCAGTCGAACCTCGCTTCCACGATCGCGATGGCTTTCGACGAGTGCCCGCCGAGCATGGCGGAGAGAAAGTATGTAGAGGACTCCGTGGCGCGCACGACAAGGTGGCTTGTCCGATGTGTGCAGGAGATGAAGCGTCTGAACGGGCTGGAGGACACAATCAATAAAAAACAGCTGTTATTTGGCATCAATCAGGGCGCGGTCTTTGATGATATTCGGATCGAACACGCCAGGCGGATCGCAGAACTGGACTGCGACGGCTATGCGCTGGGCGGTCTTGCAGTCGGAGAAAGCCACGAGCAGATGTACCATGTGATCGAGGAGACGGTCCCTTATCTGCCGATTGACAAACCGACTTATCTGATGGGAGTCGGGACGCCGGCGAATATTCTGGAAGCGGTGGAACGGGGCGTGGATTTCTTTGACTGCGTGTATCCCACGAGAAACGGACGGCACGGTCATCTGTATACGAATCGCGGAAAGATCAATCTCTTTAACGCGAAATATGAGCTGGATGACAGACCGATCGAGGAGGGCTGCCAGTGCCCTGCGTGCAGGCGGTATTCCCGCGCGTACATCCGCCATCTTTTGAAAGCGAAAGAGATGCTGGGAATGCGGCTGTGCGTGCTGCATAACCTTTATTTCTATAATACGATGATGGCGGAGATCCGGGATGCGCTGGACGAGGGCAGCTTTACGGCGTATAAGAATAAGAAGCTTTCCGGAATGCAGAATTTATGAAATTTTCGGGAAAGGGCTTGTTTTTCCTTTCCAAGTTGTGTATGATAGGCAATGACGTTTACTGATCAAATAACGGAGGAAACAGTATGAGATTATTATTAAGTGCCGATGCGGCAGCGGCAGCTTCGGGCGGCGGTCTGATCATGGTCTTCTATATCGTCATCATCGTGGGTTTCATGTACTTTTTCATGATCCGTCCGCAGAAGAAAGAACAGAAGCGGATAGCGGCGATGCTGGCGGATATGGCGGTAGGGGATGCCGTATTGACAAACAGCGGCTTCTACGGCGTTGTGATCGATATTACGGACGATACGGTCATCGTGGAGTTTGGCAGCAACAAGAACTGCCGTATTCCCATGCAGAAGTCGGCGGTCGCGCAGATCGAAAAGGCGGAGACAGAGTAAGAACAGAAAATAACGGATACAGGATAAATGCCGGGTCAGAAATGATCCGGCTTTCCTTTTCGCGGTTGAAATTTGCGCGGGAATAGTCTATGATAGATAAGTGATATTTTACGAATGGGCTTTGGTTTATAAATGGAGGGACTATCATATGGAATGTAAGATAACCTGTATTCCCGGCGACGGGATCGGCCCGGAGATCGTGGCGGAGGCAAAAAAAGTCCTGGACGCGGCGGCAGAAAAGTACGGTCACACGATGCGGTACACGGATATTCTGATGGGCGGCGCGTCCATCGACGTGCACGGCGTACCGCTCACGGACGAGGCGGTGGAGACGGCAAAGAGCGCGGATGCGGTGCTGATGGGTTCCATCGGCGGCGATACCACGACTTCCCCCTGGTACAAGCTGCCGCCCGACAAGCGACCCGAAGCGGGTCTTTTAGGTATTCGCAAGGCGCTGAATCTGTTTGCGAATCTCCGCCCGGCTTATCTCTATGAAGAATTGGCAGGCGCCTGTCCCTTGAAGACGGAGATTTCCGCAAAGGGATTTGATATGCTGATCATGCGGGAGCTGACAGGCGGTCTGTATTTCGGTGAGAGAAAGACCGTGGAGGAAAACGGCGTCAGGAAAGCGATCGATACGCTGACCTACGATGAGAATGAGATCCGCCGCATTGCGGTCAAAGGCTTTGACATCGCAAGGAAGCGCAGAAAGAAAGTAACGAGCGTGGATAAGGCAAATGTCCTGGATTCTTCCAGACTCTGGCGGGCAGTGGTAAATGAGGTGGCAAAAGACTATCCCGACGTGACGCTGGAGCATATGCTGGTGGACAACTGCGCGATGCAGCTGGTAAAGGATCCCGCGCAGTTTGACGTGATCCTCACGGAGAATATGTTCGGGGATATCCTGTCCGACGAGGCGAGCATGGTGACGGGCTCGATCGGTATGCTGGCATCCGCTTCCTTAAACGATACGAAGTTCGGTCTGTATGAGCCGAGCCACGGCTCCGCACCCGATATCGCGGGAAAAGATCTGGCAAATCCAATTGCGACCATCCTTTCCGCGTCCATGATGCTGCGCTACAGTTTTGATCTGGACAAGGAGGCGGAGGCTATCGACAGGGCGGTCAAGCAGGTATTGCAGGATGGTTTCCGCACGGGCGATATCATGTCCGGAGGATGTACGCAGGTGGGCTGTCGGAAGATGGGAGACCTGATCGTGGAGAGGATAAAATAATAACGTGAGTTATTTTTTGAGACACCGGGAAAAGGGCGGTACCGCTTATTTCATAACGGGAAAAAAGAGGGTGTACAGCAGGGAAGATATGGTTTTTTGCCTGTTTTTCCTGGCGATGGCAATCTATTACGGTTGTCGGCTGTTTACGCTGACCCCTTGGTATGACGAACTTTATACATATTATTATTTTATCAGCAGAGGACCGGTGTATGCGGCGATCCACTGGCCGCTCCCCAACAATCACGTCGGCTATTCCACTCTGTCGGCATGTCTGGGGATATTTGGATGTGCGCCGATCGCTCTGCGCGGTGTATCATGGCTGTGCAGCCTTGGAAGCCTGATCCTCTTATACCGGATCTCAAAAAAATGGTTTTCGGACGCCGTGGCGCTTGTCCCCGTATTTTTGTTTGCGGGTATGTATATGGTCAATCAGCTGGCGGTACAGGGCAGGGGATACGCACTTGTGACGTTCTGTTATCTGTCCGCGTTGTTGTCGCTCTATGCGGTCGTGGCGGAGAAAAAAGATAACAAGTGTAATTATATTATATTCGGGGCTTCGCTCGTGATCGCTCTGTGGGCGGTTCCGAGCAGCTTATATATGGTGATGCCGCTCTGCCTGATCGGCGGGTTTCTGCTCCTTTTGGACAGGGACTACAAAAGACTCGTTCGCCTGATCGCAGCGTCTCTCATCAGTGCGGCGTGTGTGGCAGGGCTTTACGGCATTTTGTGGCTTGCCATCGGCTCCAATCTGCTCAGTAAGACGCCGGACGGCCCCTTTTATATGGCAGGGCATATCGACATTATTCTCCATGCGCCTTTTCGTGCGCTTTCTGCGGGAATCGGGTATATGCTTGACACGCCGTATATTCAAAGTATGTCCAGACAGGAATTTTGGGGGCAGGCAAGGCACTGGCTGGGGACGCTGTTCGGCATGCAGCTTGCGCCGGGACACGGATTTTTCGGAAGCGGGATGTGTGTTCTGCTTCTTGCGGGGCTTCTTACGGCGGCAGTCTCCTTGATCGGAAGACCGAAGAAAGTCTTTTTGGAATGGTATTTTGTGCTGACAGCCGTTCTTCTGGCAGCTGCGCTGTTGATCCAGTGTAAGCTGCCCTATCAGAGAGTGTTTTCTTTCCTCGGCGTCTGGGCTGCGCTCTTAGTCGGATGGCTGGTGCGGCGGATCGCCGCGCTGTTTGATAAACTGTCTGATGTTCGTCTGCGGAACGGATTCTGTAAGGGCTGGAAAGTCTTTGCCTATCTGGCGGCAGGCATTTCCTGGGCTTTTGTGCTGGCGGATATGACGCCGTACAGTATGCGGGACGAGCTGCTTGCGGACGCCTATGCGCAGGCTGCGGTCGAGGATGCGCGCGCGGTCGCGGTGACGGACTGCGATCAGGAGTATCTGCTCTTGTATCAGTACGGAATGCGGGATGAGCGCGTTACGAGAAAGATTGAGGAAGCCGATCTCGTTCTGTTTGATAAGGCGCTTCTGGGACTGCCCTACGACTACAGAGAGGATCCTGAGGAATGGAAATTCTATCTGACGGAGGAGGAAGTGGAGGAAAAACGCTCCTATCTCGAAGAAAATATGGCGCAGATCTATGAAAACTGGCACTACATTCTGTTTGCGAGAAATCAAGCGCGAGCGAAGTGAAACTGGAAAGGAGAAAAAACGATGAGAAGCGACAATGTGAAAACAGGGGCACAGCAGGCGCCCCACAGAAGTTTGTTCAATGCCCTCGGGTTTACGCAGGAGGAGATGAAAAAGCCTATGGTGGGCATCGTCAGCTCCTACAACGAGATCGTGCCCGGGCATATGAATCTGGATAAGATCGTGGATGCGGTGAAGCTGGGCGTGGCGGAAGCCGGAGGCGTACCGGTGGTGTTTCCGGCGATCGCGGTCTGCGACGGCATCGCTATGGGGCATATCGGCATGAAATACTCTCTGGTGACAAGGGATCTGATCGCGGACTCCACGGAGTGCATGGCGCTCGCACATCAGTTCGATGCGCTGGTGATGGTGCCAAACTGCGATAAGAATGTGCCGGGGCTTCTGATGGCGGCGGCGCGGATCAATGTACCGACCGTATTCGTTTCCGGCGGTCCGATGCTTGCCGGACATGTGAAAGGAAAGAAGACCAGCCTTTCTTCCATGTTTGAGGCAGTCGGCTCTCATGCGGCGGGAACGATGACGGATGAGGAGCTTCTGGAATTTGAGGCGAAGACCTGCCCGACCTGCGGTTCCTGTTCCGGTATGTATACGGCAAATTCCATGAACTGCCTGACTGAGGCGCTGGGGATGGGGCTTCGCGGTAACGGCACGATCCCGGCAGTCTACTCCGAGCGCATCAAGCTGGCAAAACACGCGGGCATGGCGGTGATGAAGCTGTTGGAGAAGAATATCAGACCGCGCGACATTATGACGAAAGATGCGATCTTGAATGCGCTGACGGTCGATATGGCGCTCGGATGCTCGACAAATTCCATGCTGCACTTACCGGCGATCGCGCATGAGGTCGGTTTCGACTTTGATATCGCCTTTGCCAACGAGATCAGTGCAAAGACCCCGAATGTGTGCCATCTGGCGCCTGCGGGTCCCACTTATATGGAAGATTTGAACGAGGCGGGCGGCGTCTATGCGGTGATGAAAGAACTGGCGGACATCGGGCTGTTACACACAGACTGCATGACCGTTACGGGAGAGACGATCGGCGAGAATATCAAGGATGCCGTCAACAAAAACACAGAGGTGATCCGTACGGTAGAGAATCCTTACAGTAAGACCGGTGGTCTGGCGGTCCTGAAAGGCAATCTTGCGCCCGACGGCAGCGTGGTGAAGCGCTCCGCCGTGGTGGAGGAGATGATGGTGCATGAAGGACCTGCGAGAGTTTTTGAATGCGAGGAGGACGCCATTGAAGCCATCAAGGGCGGTAAGATCGTGGCGGGCGACGTGGTGGTGATCCGCTATGAGGGTCCCAAAGGCGGTCCGGGGATGCGCGAGATGTTAAATCCGACTTCGGCGATCGCGGGCATGGGACTTGGTTCCAGCGTGGCGCTGATCACGGACGGCAGATTCTCCGGCGCTTCCAGAGGCGCATCCATCGGTCACGTTTCGCCGGAAGCGGCAGTCGGCGGACCGATCGCGCTGGTGCAGGAGGGCGATATCATCAGCATTGATATCCCCAATATGAAACTGGACGTCAAGGTCTCGGAGGCGGAGCTTGCGGAGCGCAGGAAAAACTGGCAGCCGAGAGACCCTAAGGTGACAAGCGGCTATCTTGCCAGATACCGCGAGATGGTGACGAGCGGAAACCGGGGCGCAATCTTGGAGATTCCCAGGGGAAACAAATAAATTACAGATGTTATTATATTGAGGACGACAGGAACGGAATAGGCGGTTCGGAATGGAGGAAACAAACATGGTATTGACAGGAGCGGAGATCGTAGTGGAATGCCTGAAAGAGCAGGGAGTGGATACGGTGTTCGGATATCCCGGCGGCACGATCTTGAATGTATACGACGCGCTTTATCAGCACAGTGAGGAGATCAGTCATATTCTGACTTCCCATGAACAGGGGGCAGCCCATGCGGCGGACGGTTATGCCAGAGCCACCGGAAAGGTGGGCGTCTGTCTTGCGACCAGCGGTCCGGGCGCGACCAATCTCGTGACGGGCATCGCTACGGCGTATATGGATTCCATCCCGGTGGTAGCGATCACCTGTAACGTAAACCTCCCCCTTTTGGGAAAGGATTCCTTTCAGGAGGTGGATATCGCGGGCATCACCATGCCCATCACCAAACATAACTATATCGTAAAAGATGTGAATATCCTGGCGGATACGCTCAGAAAGGCATTTGCGATCGCAAGGAGCGGCAGACCCGGTCCTGTCCTGGTGGATATCACGAAAGACGTGACGGCGGCATCCTGCGAGTATGAGAAGAAGAGACCGGAGAGCGAGACGCAGACGGTCCGCTATACCAAAGAGATGCTCGAGGAAGCCATCGGGCTGATCGAGAATGCTAAGAAGCCGTTTGTCTATGTGGGCGGCGGCGCGGTGCTGTCGGGCGCGTATCACGAGGTGCGAGAGTTTGTATCCCTTGTGGATGCGCCGGTCTGCGATACCCTGATGGGGAAAGGCGTCATCGACGGCAGCGACGACAGATATACGGGCATGATCGGAATGCACGGCACGAAAGCTTCGAACTTCGGCGTCAGCGAATGCGATCTGCTGATCGCGCTCGGCGCGCGTTTTTCCGACCGCGTGGTGGGCAATCCGAAGAAGTTTGCGGAAGAGGCAAAAGTGCTCCATATCGACATTGACGCGGCGGAGATCAACAAAAATATCCGAACAGACGTTTCCCTGGTGGGGGATCTTAGGGAAGTGCTCACGGTTCTCAATAAAAAGCTGAAAAAGCAGAAGCACGCTGACTGGATGAAGCACGTTGCCGAGCTGAAAGAGAAGTATCCGCTCTCCTATGATACTTCCGCCCTGTCCTGTCCTTATATCATGGAGGAGATCGACCGGGTGACAAAGGGCGAAGCCATCATCACCACGGATGTGGGACAGCATCAGATGTGGGCGGCGCAGTATTACAGGTATTCGATGCCGCGCACGCTTTTGACTTCCGGCGGGCTTGGCACGATGGGGTACGGGCTGGGCGCCTGCATCGGCGCGAAGATGGGTCAGCCCGATAAGATCTGCATCAACATTGCCGGAGACGGGTGTTTCCGCATGAACATGAACGAGCTGGCGACAGCAAGCCGTTATCATATCCCGATCATCCAGGTGGTCATCAACAATCATGTGCTGGGGATGGTGAGACAGTGGCAGACTCTGTTTTACGGGAAACGCTATTCACAGACTGTTCTGGATGACGGGGTGGATTTCTGTAAAGTGGCGGAAGGGCTTGGCTGCGAGGCGATTCTGGTGACGAAGAAAGAGGAGGTCGCGCCTGCTTTGGAAAGGGCGATCGCCTTAAAAAAACCGGTGTTATTGAATTGCCTGATCCCCGAGGATGATAAAGTGTTTCCGATGGTGCCTGCGGGTGCGCCGATCAGCGAGGCTTTTGACGCGGGTGATCTCAAATAGCGGGAAGAGAAATGTTGGCATAAGGGTCGATTATGAAGAGATTACTAAAGCATGTTGCGGTGATCCTGGGCATTCTCGGCGTCAGTCTGCTGGCGACTTATGTGGGACTCGCCGTGTATTATCATCACGCGTTTCCTTACGGGACCTGGATCAACGGCATTTACTGCACAGGACGGAGTATTGAAGAGGTAAACAACGATCTGGCAGGGCAGTTTTCCTATGACGGCGTTACCGTAGAAGATCGGGAGGGAAACCGCTATCAGATTGCGGCGGAAGATATTGCCTATCAGTTTGATTTCAAAAAGGCTCTTGAAATCTATCAAAAGCAGCAGGATCCGTGGATGTGGATCGACAGCCTTTTTGGCGGGAACAGGGTGGAGCTTGTTCCGGTGGTATCCTATGACAGCGAGGCGTTTGAAGCCTGTTTTGCGGCGCTGCCCTTTTGTCAGGACAGGCGGACGGATGCGGAACGCCGGGTGGAGATCGTCCGCACGGCGCAGGGGTATGCGCTTGTGAACGAGCGGACAGACGTTCTGTTTGCGGAGGAGGCAAAGGGCGCCGTGCTCACCGCAATCGAGGAGGCGAAGAGCGAAGTGTCCCTTGCGGAAGCGGGCTGCTATCATGATCTGGAGCTTACGGCGCAGATGCGGGAGACATTGGAGATCTGGGAGAAATTGCAGGATTTTCAACAGTGCGGCATTGTGTATCGGATGGGGGACGAAGAGATTCCGGTGGACGCCTCCGTGGTATGCGACTGGATCGCCGTAGATGATAACGGGCGTTTTTTATTGGACGATGCAAAGGAATTACAGCTAAAGGAAAATGCGATCGGGGCGTTTGTGGAGACGCTTGCGGCGAAATATGACACTGTGGGCGCAAGCAGGCAGTTTCGGTCCACCAGAGGAGACGTGGTGACGGTGGAGGGCGGACTCTACGGCAACAAGATCGATCAGGAGGCGGAGCGGGCATATCTGGAAGAAGCTTTCGCGGCGGGGAAGAGCGAAGTGCATGAACCTGCCTACTTGCAGACGGCATGGAAACAGGGAAGCGAAGACATCGGTTCCACCTATATCGAAGTGGATATGACGGAGCAGAAGATGTACTACTATGTGGAGGGCGAGATTGTCATCGACACGCCCATTGTGACGGGGAATACTTCCCGTAAGATGGGGACGCCTTCCGGGGTAAATTATGTGTATGCCAAGCAGACAAACCGCATCCTGCGCGGCAGGGACTACGCGACCCATGTGGATTTCTGGATGCCCGTGAAAGGCAATATCGGCATTCACGACGCGTCGTGGCGGGGGAAATTCGGCGGCACCATCTACCAGACCAACGGATCGCACGGCTGTATCAACACGCCGCGGGCGGCGATGGAGCAGCTCTTTGCGCTTGCGGAAGTGGGGACGCCGGTTGTAATGTTCTACTAACTGGCGCGTGCTGAGAATAAAACATTTGACTAACGTGCGCGGATAGCGTAAAATTGGATTTTGGAAATAAAAATCGAGGAAAACGGGAGGAGAAAACAGTGTCCAGAGTGTACAACTTTTCAGCAGGCCCCGCGGTCTTGCCGGAGGAAGTGCTCCGGGAAGCGGCGGAGGAGATGCTTGACTATAAGGGATCGGGAATGTCCGTGATGGAGATGAGCCATCGCTCCAAGGTCTATGATACGATCATCAAGGAGGCGGAGGCGGATCTGCGCACCCTGCTCGGAATCCCTGACAACTATAAAGTGCTGTTTTTACAGGGCGGCGCGAGTCTTTTATTTGCGTCCGTGCCCATGAATCTGATGAAGAACAGGAAAGCGGGTTACATCCTGACAGGTCAGTGGGCGAAGAAAGCCTTTGCGGAAGCGAAGCTTTACGGCGAGGCGGTGGAGCTGGCGTCTTCTGCGGACGAGACGTTTTCCTACATTCCGGACTGCTCCGATCTTCCGATCACGGACGATATGGATTATGTCTATATTTGTGAGAACAACACCATCTACGGCACGAAATACCACAAGCTGCCGGACACGAAAGGTAAGATCCTTGTCTCCGACGTGTCCTCCTGCTTCCTGTCGGAGCCGATGGATGTGACGAAATACGGGCTGGTTTACGCGGGCGTACAGAAAAATGTCGGTCCTGCGGGCACGCAGGTGGTAATCATCCGGGAGGATCTGCTGACGGACGATGTGCTTCCCGGCACGCCTACCATGATGAAGTTCAAAGTACACGCGGACAACGATTCGTTGTATAATACGCCGCCCTGCTACGGCATTTACATCTGCGGCAAGGTCTTCAAGTGGCTGTTGAAGAACGGCGGTCTGGAGGCGATGCAGGCGCTCAATGAAAAGAAAGCGAAGATCCTCTATGACTTCCTGGATGAGAGCAGCCTGTTCAAGGGAACGGTCAGAAAAGAAGACAGATCCCTGATGAACGTGCCTTTTGTCACGGGGAATGAGGAGACCGACGCGAAATTCATTAAGGAAGCGACGGCGGCTGGCTTTGTGAATTTGAAAGGTCACAGGACCGTGGGCGGCATGCGTGCCAGCATCTACAATGCGATGCTGGTCGAGGGCGTGGAGAAGTTAGTTGCGTTTATGAGAGAGTTCCAGGAGAAAGAGGGATAAGAAATGTTCAAATATCATTGTTTGAATCCCATCGCGCAGGTGGGACTGGAGAAATTCAGCAATCAGTATGAAAAGACGGAAACAATAGAGGAAGCGGACGGCATTCTGGTCAGGAGCGCAGCCATGCACGATCTGGAACTGCCAAAGAAGCTGTTGGCGATCGCGCGCGCGGGTGCTGGCGTCAATAACATTCCCCTTGATAAATGCGCCGAGAAAGGCATCGTGGTCTTCAACACGCCCGGCGCCAATGCAAACGGCGTGAAAGAGCTGGTGATCGCAGGGATGCTCTTGGCTTCCCGCGATGTCGTGGGCGGCATCGAGTGGGTGAAAGAAAATCAGACGGACGAGAATGTCGGCAAGAATGCCGAGAAAGCCAAGAAGAACTTTGCGGGCACGGAGATCGAGGGCAAGAAACTCGGCATCATCGGTCTGGGCGCGATCGGCGTTAGGGTGGCAAATGTGGCGAAGCATCTCGGCATGGAAGTCTACGGCTATGACCCGTATGTTTCCGTGGACGCGGCATGGAACTTAAGCCGCGACGTCAAGCATGTGATCCATGTGGAGGACATCTATCAGGAATGCGACATCATCACCATCCATGTACCGCTGATGGACGCGACGAAAGGCATGATCGGGGAGGAAGCGCTCTCGCAGATGAAAGACGGCGTGATTCTCCTAAACTTTGCCAGAGACCTGCTCGTGGATGAAAAGGCGGTGCTTGCGGCGATCAGGGCTGGCAAGGTGAGAAAGTATGTGTCGGATTTCCCGAACGCCGTGACGGCGGGGCAGGAGGGTTGCATCGTGATCCCGCATCTGGGGGCGTCCACCGAGGAGTCCGAAGACAACTGCGCAGTGATGGCAGTCAAAGAATTGAAAGATTATCTGGAAAACGGCAATATCACAAACAGCGTGAACTATCCGAGATGTGATATGGGCGTCTGCGAACAGGCAGGCAGGATCGCGATCTTCCATCGGAACATCACCAATATGATCGCGAAGTTTTCCACATGCTTCGGCGAGAACAACATCAACATCTCCGACATGATCAATAAGTCAAAGGGCGAGATCGCTTACACGATGCTGGACATCGAGCAGCCAGCCTCCGGGGAAGTCATCGAGAAGCTGCAATCCATCGACGGGGTGTTCCGCGTCAGAGTGGTGAAATAGGGTAACAAGTGTTATTGAGATAAAAAACCTGCCGGGTCTCCGACAGGTTTTTTCTAATTTAATCTGTTTGCGATCGAGGAGAAATTCGCGCTTTCGTCGTCCTCCAGCGTCGCCTGTAACTGCCTTTCGGCTTCCACGGCGGCTTCGCTCGCCAGATCCATGTAGAGGATGAAGATATCTTCTACGGACTTTCCCGTCTCCTTTGCAATGTCGTCCATGACGGGGCGCAGCGCTTCGAGCTGATAGGAGATCGGGGTCTTTTGCGGGTCGATGTCGGCGAGGACTTTCTCCGCGTAGGCGTTGATCCGGTCGAGGATCTTTTTATTTTCAGGGCTCATGATGATTCATCCTTTCTTTATATTTTTATTTTGAGTGTAACATGAATCTCTTGTAGTGGCTAGCAGAATTTGTTAAAATAGACATAAGTATTTTCAAAAGAGACAGGATGTGAAAGGACGGATGAAGGGTGGCACGGATTATTCCATTTCGGGCAGTCAGGCCCCGGGCGGATCTTGCGGACAGGATCGCGGCTCTGCCCTATGACGTATATAACAGGCAGGAGGCAAGAGAGGCGGTAAAGGGAGACGACTATACCTTTCTGCGGATCGACAGACCGGAGACGCAGTTTCCGGGAGATTATAACATGTATGCGCCGGAAGTTTACGAAGAGGCGCGAAAGATGCTTGACCGGATGATGGAGGATGGACTCTTTTTACAGGAAGAAAGAAGAGCGTATTATGTCTATGAGCTGGTAATGGACGGCAGATCGCAGGTGGGGATCGGCGCCTGCGCGAGCGTGGATGATTATGACAATGGTGTCATAAAAAAACATGAGAACACCCGCGCGGAGAAAGAAGCCGACCGCATCCGCCATGTGGATGTGTGCAGCGCGCAGACCGGCCCGATCTTTCTGGCTTACCGAAGACGGGAGGAGATCGAGCGGGAGGTCCGGCAGGCGATGACGATGCCGCCGCTCTATGATTTTACGGCAAAGGACGGGATCACGCACCGGATCTGGGTGATTGACGGCGAGGAAGCGGTGGAGCGGATCCGCCTGGCATTCGAGAAGGTGGATTCCATCTATATCGCGGACGGGCACCACAGATGCGCTTCGGCGGTCAATGTCTCGAAAAAACGGCGGGCATCTTTTCCGGACTATACGGGGCAGGAGGAGTTTAACTTCTTTCTATCCGTGCTCTTTCCGGACGATCAGCTCATGATCATGGATTATAACCGTGTCGTAAAGCCGGATGCGGATTTTGACGAAAAAGCCTTTTTCTCCGTGATCGAGAAGCATTTTCAGGTGGAAAAGCTGGGGCAGGAGGCATATCGCCCGCAGAAAAAGGGCGAGATCGGGATGTATTATGCGGACAACTGGTATCGGCTGACAATCAATAACACATGTTATAAAAATGATCCGGTGGAGGATCTGGATGTGGCGGTTTTGCAAAGATTCCTGCTGGAGCCTGCGTTTGGCATCAAAGACCCGAAGACGGATGAGCGCATTGACTTTGTGGGCGGCATCCGGGGGCTTGCCGAGCTGGAACGCAGGGTGCACACGGATGCGAAAGTGGCATTTGCCATGTTTCCTACGGACATTCACGAGCTGTTTGCCGTGTCGGATGCGGGAAAGCTGATGCCGCCGAAATCCACATGGTTTGAGCCGAAACTCAGAAGCGGGCTGTTACTTCATAAGATCGAGGAACGATAAATGCGGGAAAGACGGCACAAAAGGCAGATAAAATAAAACGGACAGAAAGGCGGGAGACAGCGGATGAATAAAAAACTGTATAAGCTGATGAACTGGGCACAGATCGAGGAGATCGTCTACTCGGAATCGGATCATCCCCACGATATCCTGGGGGCGCATGTAACGGGAAATTCGGTGCTGGTGCAGACGTTCCAGCCGGGCGCAAAGAGCGTGCGCTTACAACTTCTCGATGGCGATAAGAGCTATCGGATGGAGGAGGCTGACGAGGAGGGCTATTTTGCGCTGCTTTTGCCCGGAAAGACAGTTCCTGCCTACGAGTATGTGGTGGAGGCGGAGAACGGGAGTCTGAAAAAGATACGGGACGCGTACAATTTTGCGCCGCAGATTACAAAGCAGGACACGGATAAATTTGCGGCGGGGATCCACTATACCGTCTATGAGAAGCTGGGCGCGCATCCGATGACGCTGGACGGGACCGCGGGTACGGCGTTTGCGGTCTGGGCGCCGAATGCGCTGCGGGTCAGCGTGGTGGGAGACTTTAACGGCTGGGACGGCAGGGCGCACCAGATGCGGCGTCTGTGGGATTCCGGCATCTTTGAGATCTTTATTCCGGATGTCAAAGAGGGCGAATGCTATAAATATGAGATCAAGGCAAAGAGCGGGCTGATCTGCCTGAAAGCGGACCCTTACGGATTTGGAGCCGAGCTTCGGCCCGACAGCGCTTCGGTGGTGCGGGATATCGAGACCCATTCCTGGAAAGATCAGAAATGGATAAAGGAGAGGGCTGCCCGGCAGGCGGAGGATCAGCCTATGAGTATTTACGAGGTTTATCTCGGCTCTTTCGAAAAGCCCTCGGACGGCAGAGAGTTTTATACTTACAGGGAGCTTGCGCCGAAGATCATCGACTATGTGAAGCGGATGGGCTATACCCACATTGAGCTGATGCCGGTGATGGAGCATCCGCTGGACGAATCCTGGGGCTATCAGGTGATCGGTTACTATGCGCCGACCGCCCGCTACGGGACGGCGGAAGATCTGATGTACTTTATGGATGAGATGCACGCGGCGGGAATCGGGGTGATCTTTGACTGGGTGCCGGCTCACTTTCCCAGAGATACCTATGGGTTATCGAATTTTGACGGCACCTGCCTCTATGAGCATCAGGATCCCAGACAGGGCTATCATCCGCACTGGGGGACGCTCATTTATAATTACGGCAGACCGCAGGTGAGCAACTATCTGATTGCCAACGCGCTTTACTGGGCGGAGAAATACCATGCGGACGGCATCCGCATCGACGCCGTGGCTTCCATGCTCTATCTGGACTATGGAAAGAACGACGGCGAGTGGGTGGCGAACATCTACGGCGGTCATGAGAATCTGGAAGCGGTGGAACTGTTAAAACACTTGAATTCTATCATGAAAAAGAGAAATCCCGGCGTGCTGATGATCGCGGAGGAATCCACGGCATGGCCGAAGGTCACGGGGGCGCTCGAGGAGGACGGACTCGGCTTTGACTTGAAATGGAATATGGGCTTTATGAACGATTACCTCGGTTATATCGCCACGGATCCGTTTTTCCGCTCGGGGCGGCATAACGACCTGACGTTCAGTATGATCTACGCTTACAGTGAAAAGTTTATCCTTGTCCTGTCCCACGACGAGGTGGTGCACGGCAAGGGGACGCTCCTTAGCCGGATGCCGGGGGAGCGGAAAAAACAGTTTGCCAATCTGCGTCTCACCTACGCCTATCACATGACGCATCCCGGGAAAAAGCTGTTCTTTATGGGGCAGGATATCGGGGAATACGACGAGTTCAATGAAAAGCGCGCTGTGGAATGGGAACTTTTGGAGCAGAACGACCATAAGAAACTGAACCGCATGGTGGCGGCGTTAAATCAATTTTATGCGGAATCGCCTGCGCTCTATGAGAAGGATACGTCATGGGAGGGCTTTGAGTGGATCAACTGCATCACGCCGAACGCCTGCATGTTATCATATATACGAAAAACCGATAATGCGGGCGATATGCTGGTCGTGGTGGCAAATTTTGCGGACGCCAGACAGGAATTCCGCGTCGGCGTGCCCTGTGAGGGGAAATATCAGGAGGTCTTCAACACGGACGATATGGCGTTTGGCGGCGACGGCATCGTCAATAAAGCCGTCTGTGAGACCATCGAGACCGAGTGGGACGGCAGACCCTGCGCGATCGATATGGTGAGCGCGCCTCTCTCCATCAGTATCTTTTCCTATACGCCTTATACAAAGGAAGAGAAAGCGGCGATCGAGAAAAAGCGCGCCGAAAAGAGACGCCTGGCGAAAGAAGCCGAGGAGCGGCGGCTCGCCGAGGAGGAAGCGGAGCGCACGGCGCAGGCGGCTGCGGAGGCAAGGGAGCAGGCAAAACGCGCGGCTGCGGAGGCAAAGGAGCTGGCAAAGCGGGCAGCCGCGGAAGCCAGAGAGAGCGCAAAGGCAGCCGAGCTGTTAGAGAAAGCGGCGGAGGCAGCAGCGCAGAAGCTGCAGGATCTGACGAAGAAATCAAGAGCAGGGGCAAAAGCGGCAGGCAGGAAGCCCGCGGCAAAGAAGAAAGCAGACGCAGAGAAACAGAGCTGACAGGAAAACGATAGCAGGGAGGCATCATGGAAGAGCAGATCGTGGAAGAACAGCTGAAAGAAATTGAATACATCGCTTCGGATGAACTGAATGTAGGTCTGATCGAACGCTATTTGCAGGAACTTCCCGAAAAACTGCTCCGCTTCGGCGTCAGGGTGCTTCTGGCGCTGGTGGTCCTGTTTATCGGCATCCAGCTCATCAAGCTGATCCGCAAGATTCTGCGCAGATCCTTTGAGCGGCGGCATGTCGATGTCGGCGTGAGCCGTTTTCTGGATTCCCTGATCAAGGCGGTACTCTATATTTTGTTGTTTTTTACGATTGCCTCTTCGTTCGGGCTGGACGCCACCAGCGTGGTGGCGTTAGTCGGTTCGGCAGGGGTAGCCATCGGTCTGGCGGTACAGGGAAGCCTGTCAAACTTTGCGGGCGGCGTATTGATCCTGCTGTTAAAGCCCTTTAAGATCGGGGATTATATCCGGGATGCCGCCGGAAACGAGGGAACGGTGGAGGAAGTGCAGCTTTTCTTCACCAGATTGGTCACGCCTGACCGGCACATCGTGATCGTGCCGAACGGAACGCTTGCCAATTCGAATATCCTGAATATGAGCACCACGGAAGAGCGGCGGATGGACCTTGAGATCAGCATTTCCTATGATGCGGATATCCGCAGGGCAAAGGAAGCGCTCCTCGCCCTGCTGGAACAGGATCCTGGCGTATTGCAGGAGCAGGAGAAGCGGGTGTTCGTGGAGGAACTGGCGGAGAGCGGCGTGAACCTGATTATGCGCTGCTACAGTACAAACGAGCTGTTCTGGGAGACGAAGTGGCGGCTTTTGGAGGCGGCAAAGTATGCGCTGGATGAGGCAGGTATTTCCATTCCCTATCCGCAGATGGATGTTCATGTGCAGAAATCGGAACAATCCTGACAATCCGAAAAAAAAGCTCTTGCAAAATCATGCGTTCCATCATATAATAATCATTGTTGCAAGGTTAAGCTGGAATAGCGCAGTTGGTAGCGCAACTGATTCGTAATCAGTAGGTCGAGGGTTCGAGTCCCTTTTCCAGCTTTCGGGAGAGGCTCCGCAGAGGCGGGGCCTTTCGGTTTATCTGCCTTTTCTGCTTATGCGCAGGTATTATTCGACCGAGTCAGTCAATCTTGTTTTCCAAAGTCTTCTGAAAATATACACCACAATAACTTGACATAATATTTTGACGTGATACAATATATAGTATGCACGATGAAACGGGACATATATTTTGTAACACGGGGACAGCATCGAAAAGAGAATGTGGGGATGTCAGGGAATGAAGATCATCAAGAGAAGCGGCGTAGAGGACAATTTTGACCTGCGAAAGATCGTTGCGGCGATCAAAAAAGCGAACAACAGCGTAAAAGAGGAGGAGAAGCTGACGGAGGCGGAGATCGACGAGATCGCCTCGGTCGTAGCCGATCACTGTAAGGAGATGCGGCGCGCTCCCAACGTGGAGGAGATCCAGGATATGGTGGAGAACCAGCTGATGAAGTATCGGGCTTACACCATTTCCAGAAATTACATCACCTATCGCTATAAGAGGGCGCTCGTGCGGAAATCCAATTCGACGGATGAGCAGATTTTAAGTCTGTTGGAGTGTAACAACGAGGAGGTCAAGCAGGAAAATTCGAACAAGAATCCCACCGTCAACAGCGTGCAGCGCGATTATATGGCGGGTGAGGTCAGCAAGGACATCACGAAGCGGTTCCTGCTCGCACCGGATATTGTGGAGGCGCATGAACAGGGCGTCATTCATTTTCACGATGCGGATTATTTCGCCCAGCACATGCACAACTGCTGTCTGGTCAATCTGGAGGATATGCTGCAGAACGGCACGGTCATCAGCGAGACCATGATCGATACGCCGAAGAGTTTTTCCACGGCCTGCAACGTGGCGACGCAGAGCATCGCTCAGATCGCGAGCTGCCAGTACGGCGGACAGAGCATTTCCCTTTCTCATCTGGCGCCTTTTGTGAACGTGAGCAGGGAAAAATTCCGTGAAAAAGTGCGGACGGAACTTAAGGAAATGGGCGTGGAGGTGAGCGATGAGCAGATCAATGCGATCGCCGAAAAGCGTGTGAAAGACGAGATCCGCCAGGGCGTGCAGATCATTCAGTATCAGGTCATCACCCTGATGACGACCAACGGACAGGCGCCCTTTATCACGGTCTTTATGTACATCGACGAGGTCCCCGAGGGACAGCTGCGGGATGATCTGGCGATGATCATTGAGGAGATGTTGAACCAGCGCATCCGCGGCGTCAAGAACGAGAAAGGCGTCTATATCACCCCGGCATTCCCGAAGCTGATCTATGTGCTGGAGGAAGACAATATCCGCGAGGGGACAAAATACTGGTATCTGACGCGCCTTGCGGCGTCGTGCACGGCAAAGCGCATGGTGCCGGATTATATCTCGGAGAAGATCATGAAGCAGTTAAAGGACGGCAACTGCTATACCTGTATGGGATGCCGCTCTTTCCTCACCGTGTACCATGACGAAAACGACCAGCCGAAGTTTTACGGCAGATTCAATCAGGGCGTGGTCACTTTAAATCTGGTGGATGTGGCATGTTCTTCCGGGCGGGATCCGGAGCGTTTCTGGCAGATCATGGATGAGAGGCTGGAACTGTGCAGGAGAGCGCTGATGGCAAGGCATAATCGGCTGAAAGGGACGCTCTCGGACGTCGCGCCGATCCTGTGGCAGAACGGCGCACTTGCCCGGTTGAAAAAAGGAGAGAAGATCGACAAACTTCTCTATAACGGGTATTCCACGATATCCCTCGGCTATGCCGGGCTGTGCGAGTGTACCCGTTACATGACGGGAAAGAGTCATACGGATCCCGAGGCGACACCGTTTGCCCTCAAGGTGATGCAGTATCTGAACAACGCCTGCAAGGAATGGCGGGAGGAGACGAATATTGATTTCAGCCTCTACGGCACGCCGCTCGAGTCCACCACCTATAAATTTGCAAAATGTTTACAGAAGCGCTTCGGTATCATTGAGGGCGTGACGGATAAGAATTATATCACAAACAGCTATCACGTTCATGTGACGGAGGAGATCAACGCCTTTGACAAGCTGAAATTCGAGGCGCAGTTTCAGGAACTTTCCCCCGGCGGCGCGATCAGCTATGTGGAAGTGCCGAATATGGAGAACAATCTGGATGCGGTTCTTTCCGTGATGCAGTATATCTATGATAACATCATGTACGCCGAGTTAAATACCAAGAGCGATTACTGCCAGGTCTGCGATTACCACGGAGAGATCCAAATCGAGGAAAATACGGACGGGAAACTTGTCTGGAAATGCCCGAACTGCGGCAATACCGACCAGAATAAGATGAACGTGGCGCGACGTACCTGCGGCTATATCGGGACGCAGTTCTGGAATCAGGGGCGCACGCAGGAGATCAAAGAGAGAGTGCTGCATTTATGAACTATTCCGTAATAAAAAATTGTGACATCGCGAACGGTCCGGGGGTGCGGGTGACGCTCTTTGTCAGCGGCTGCACCCATCACTGTGCGGGGTGTTTCAATCCCGAGACATGGGATTTCGCCTATGGAGAGCCGTTTACGGCACAGGTGGAGGAAGAGATCCTGCAAGCGCTTGCGCCGGACTATATCGCGGGGCTTACGCTGCTGGGCGGAGAGCCGCTTGAGGACGGAAACCGGCAGGCGCTCCTGCCGCTCATGCAGGCGGTGAAAAAGGCGTATCCCGACAAAACGATCTGGTGCTATACGGGGTATCTTTTTGACAGGGATATCTGCGATACTTTCTGTAAAAAATGGGAGGATATGAGAACGTTCCTGTCCTGTTTGGACGTGATCGTGGACGGAGAGTTTATACAGGCGCAGAAAAACATCAGCCTGCGGTTTCGGGGGTCGGAGAATCAGCGGATCATTCAGGTGCAGGAGTCGCTTAAGGCGGGGAAGATCGTGTTGTGGGAGGAAGTGGAACGTGCAAAAGATCCTATCTGATATCATGAGATATACGGTTCGCGTCCTGTTTGCGCTTCTGATCTTAGGGCTTTTCCTGCAAAGTATTTTCAGTACCAGCTTTATCGGCGCCATTGCGGGGGCAGACGGTTCTTTACAGGATAGGACCTTAAATATCGCGGATCATCCGCTGTTCCATCTGGTCATTTTATTCGTATCTGTTGTGCTTTTGGTATGGTTGAGGAGGGGCTGGCAGAGGATCCGGCAGAAGACCGAGGGTTCTTTTTTTGCAAAGATCTCGCAGTCCGGATGGCTGACATTTCTTTGTTTCTTTCTTGGAGCAGCGGGATGCTTCTGGATCCTGACGACACAGCTTGCGCCGATCTCCGATCAGGCAAAAGTTTATGATATCGCACTGGAATGGCGGAACAGGAATTTTTCCAGCATGGCGGAGGGCGGTTATCTGTTTCGCAGCCCCCACCAGACGGGCATCGTCCTGTTCTATTATCTGTTGTCTTTTCTCTTTGGCAGAAATAATTATGTCGGCATACAGTTTTTGAATGTGGCGGCGCTGGTTCTGGCTTATTTTTTCCTTGCAAAAACAGCCGGTCTTTGCTGGAAAGACGATCGGAAGATCGCCGTAAAAGTATATCTGTGTCTGATCCTGTGGCTGCCGCCTTTCTTTTACGTCACTTATCTGTATGGGATCCTGCCCGGCGCCGCCTGTTCTTTTGCGGCGGTGTATCTGGCGGCGCGGTATCTTGAGTCGCGAAAATACAGCTTCATGGTCGCTGCATCGCTTTGCATCGGAGCGGCAACGGTCTTCAAAAAGAATTTCCTGATCTGCCTGATCGCGATCGTCTGCGTGCTTATTTATGACATGGTTGTCACATCTGTAAAAAAGGAGCGGATCCGCTCGCTTCTGTTCATCGCCATGATGCTCCTTGCAATGAAAGGATGCAATCTTGCGGTGGAAAGATATGCGGAGCGGTTGACCGGACATGAGACCGCACAGGGTGAGGCGATGATGTCCTATGTCGGGATGGGACTACAGGATGGCGGCATCGGACCTGGCGCTTATAGCGGCTATACGATCCATCTGTTTGAAATCTATCACTATGATACGGAACAGATCACAGAGGTTTCTTTTACGGATGCGAAGACTATCTTAAAAAGATATCTGAGAAATCCTTTGGAGGAGGGGATACCTTTCTTTGCAAAAAAGACCGCTTTTCAGTGGAACGATCCCACTTTTTCCGGACTTAAGTTATCCGCAGACAGACGTTCCGCGATCGTGCTCCCTGATTTTGCAAAAAGCGTCATTGAGGGCAAGATCGGCGTCGGGATCTCAGTGTTTCTCAATTACATGCAGACCATGATCCTGTTCGGCGTCTTAGGCTATCTGATCTTATGCCGAAACAGAAAAGACAGTTATGACCTCTTTGGCATGATCCTGTTTCTGGGCGGATTTCTGTTTCATATGTTCTGGGAGGCAAACAGTACCTACGCGCTTCCCTATTATATCGTTCTTGTTCCGTACGCCGTAAAGGGATGGCTGGATATCGTGCAGAATGCGGATGCGAAATGTAAGGAAGTTGTTCGGGCGGGGCGGTCTGTGCGGGAGAAAGGTGAGCAGAGTCGTGCTGCCGCAGGAAAGGACAGAAAGATGCCCGAAGCCAGACAGGTATGTAGAATTGCGGTTGTCTTGGTGGTAATCGTACTGCTGCTGCTTTTTGGCAGAAGCAGTTTGTTTGCGGATACGATCGCGTTGGATGACGGCGCGGAGGCAAAGGAGCAGTTTTATCGGAGAACGCAGACGCAGGAAGCGGGGATCGAGACAGGATATTATACGATCTCGCCCTGTGGAGCAGACGGACTTGTTTTGGGGCAGCAGGATAGGGACGTTGTGCTGCTGCAGGATCCTGAAACAAAAAATATCACGATGACTGTCGATCAGAAAAAAGCAAGCATACGCTTCCGGGGATCCGAGCAGGTGCTCGCGGCGCTTCCGGAGGAGGCGTATCGGCTGCTGTGCTATATCGACGATACCAGAAATATGTATTATGAGACCGGAATGGAAGTAAAGGATCGGTGGGTGTTGGAACCGGCAGGCGAGGGGGAATATTATCTGCTGATCGGGGATATGGCGCTGACTTATGAGGAGGAGACAAACAGCGTATATCTGGATGCCTGTGAAGAGGATGTAAGGCAGCGGTGGGTGATCAGGTGAAACGATTGTATTTTGAAAAAGGACTTTGTATAATATGCTTAAGAGAGGCAGAGAAGAGATGGAGAACAAAATGGAACTTACTTCAATTTGGGAATCACTGGGCATAGATAATGATTTTCTGTTTGGAAACGTCATGCAGGATGCCGGATGCGGATGCAAAAAGTGTCAGGCTGGATGTCTATATCAAGGATAGGAAAGACACTGTTCTTCCAAACGGGGATAAAATCACAGACTGGGGTGATAGTCATGCGTTTTAATAATACGATTTCATTTGAAGATTTATACCAGCCTGCTTTGAAAGAGGCAAGCAGAAAAAATCTGTATTTTTTATCCATAAATATTTTGCGCGACGAATCACAGCTAATTTCAGAATTGCCTTGCTGGATTATATCTATGATGATAATAAACTATTACAGCATTTTTATGAGTCATCGCGCAATAAGGGCGAAAGGGTAACAATACTTGATATAAAAATTCGTTGTTTGATACAAACGCTCCGCACAGAAAAACGGAAAAAGGGCAGAAATAAAGGCTTTCGGCACAGTCAAGT